>NZ_JADBRA010000006.1:0-213199 GCF_014896205.1 Enterobacter cloacae complex sp. I2 | reverse complement strand
CTTGCAGGCCAGCTCGCAGGTTTTGCACCCGGTGCAACGGCTGGAATCAATAAAAAATCCATACTGGGTTGTCATCGGTTACTCCTTACGCCTTTTCAACCTGAACGAGGTTCGTGTGGGATGGGTTGCCCTTCGCCAGCGGCGACGGACGCTGCGTAGTGAGAACGTTGATGCAGCCCGCCTGATCGATGCGATTCGCATCCGGGTTATACCAGGCCCCTTCCCCCAGCGCGACAACGCCCGGCATCATGCGCGGCGTCACTTTGGCTTCGATATGCACCTCGCCACGCCCGTTGAAGATACGTACGCGATCGCCATTACTGATGCCGCGCGCTTTCGCATCCATCGGGTTGATCCACATCTCCTGTCGGCAGGCCGCTTTCAGTACGTCAACGTTGCCATAGGTGGAGTGAACACGCGCTTTATAGTGGAAACCGGTCAACTGAAGCGGGAATTTCTCCGTCAGCGGATCGTTGTAGTTTTCGAAACCAGGCGTATAGATCGGCAGTGGATCGATAACGTCCCCTTCCGGCAATTCCCAGGTCGCGGCAATTTTTGCCAGCTCTTCTGAATAGATCTCGATTTTGCCCGACGGCGTGGTCAGCGGATTGGCCAGCGGATCCTCGCGGAAGGCTTTGTACGCCACGTGATGCCCGTCCGGGTCGCGCTGTTTGTACATCCCCTGCTTGCGGAAGGTATCGAAGTCCGGCAGGTCTGGAATGGCTTTGCGGGAGAGCTCATGCAGATGGCGCATCCATCCTTCCTGAGTGCGTCCCTCGGTGAACTGCTGCTCAACGCCAAGACGTTTCGCCAGCTCGGACGTCATCTCATAGATGGTTTTGCACTCGAAGCGCGGTTTGATGGCCTGGTCAGTGAAGATCACATAGGACATGTTGCCGCAGGAGGCGTCCAGCGCGAAATCCATCTGCTCGGAGGCGGTACAGTCTGGCAGCAGGATATCGGCATACTTCGCCGACGAGGTCATATGGCAGTCGATCACCACAATCATTTCGCACTTCTTATCGTCCTGCAAGATTTCGTGGGTGCGGTTGATTTCGGAGTGCTGGTTGATCAGGCAGTTACCGGCATAGTTCCAGATCATTTTGATCGGCACATCCAGCTTATCTTTGCCCCGAACGCCGTCGCGCAGCGCGGTCATTTCCGGGCCGCGCTCGATCGCGTCAGTCCACATAAACATAGAGATGCTGGTCTGAACCGGATTATCCAGTGTTGGCATACGTTCAAACGGTACTTCATACGAGCCTTCACGCGCGCCGCTATTACCGCCGTGAATGCCGACGTTGCCGGTCAGAATTGAGAGCATAGAAATGGCGCGGGTGGCAATCTCACCATTCGCGTGACGCTGTGGTCCCCAGCCCTGGCTGATATAAGCCGGTTTGGCTGAACCGATTTCACGTGCCAGCTGAACAATACGTTCGACAGGAATGCCGGTGATAGTGGATGCCCACTCCGGGGTTTTCGCCACGCCGTCGCTGCCCTGGCCAAGAATATAGGCTTTATAGTGCCCGTTAGCCGGTGCGCTGGCTGGCAGCGTCTTCTCATCATAACCAACGCAGTATTTATCCAGGAACGGCTGGTCGACGAGGTTTTCAGTAATCATCACATACGCCAGCGCATTGACCAGCGCCGCGTCGGTACCAGGGCGAATGGGGATCCACTCGTCTTCACGCCCGGCGCCGGTATCGGTGTAGCGCGGATCGACGATGATCATTCGTGCGTTGGATTTGGCGCGCGCCTGCTCGAGGTAATAGGTTACTCCGCCGCCGCTCATGCGCGTTTCGCCCGGGTTGTTGCCGAACAACACCACCAGTTTACTGTTTTCGATATCCGACGGACTGTTGCCGTCTGCCCAGCCGCCGTAAGTGTAGTTCAGGCCCGCGGCAATCTGTGCGGAAGAGTAGTCGCCGTAATGGTTGAGATAACCGCCGCAGCAGTTCATCAGGCGCGCTACCAGCGTTTTACCCGGCGGCCAGGAGCGGGTCATGGTGCCGCCAAGCGTCCCGGTGCCGTAGTTCAGGTAGATGGATTCATTGCCGTACTCTTTGATCAGGCGCTGCATGTTGGTCGCGATAATATCGTAGGCTTCGTCCCAGCTAATGCGCTCGAACTTCCCTTCCCCACGCTTACCGACACGCTTCATCGGATATTTCAGACGATCCGGGTTATAAACGCGACGGCGCATTGAGCGGCCACGCAGACAGGCACGAACCTGATGTAACCCTTCGTAGTTATCATCGCCGGTATTGTCGGTTTCTACGTATTTGATTTCACCGTCCACCACGTGCATACGCAGCGGACAACGGCTACCACAGTTAACGGTACAGGCACTCCACACCACTTTTTCCGGGGCTGAAGCGGGAGACAGAGCCTCCGCCGCCGACGCCAGTCGGGTAAAGGGGAGCGTAAAGGCGCTGCTGGCAACAGCCAGGCCGCCTATTGCCGTGGTTTTCATCAACCCACGGCGAGTGACCTCGGCAGCCATTAACGCTTCAGGCGCTTTGATTTTCATAAAGACTCACTTTGGTTGCTCACAAAGAAAAGAGAGGCGGTGCAAACCGCTATGTAGTTTTATATATAACGAAAAGCTACGTTATCGGTGTTTTATGCTAACTTTCGTTCGGAGGAGTATTACTACTTTAGAGGGAGGAGGTATTGCGTCGTATCAAATCAGGGATATAAAAAAAGCGCCCTGAGGCGCTTTTTTGTTTTGAAGCAAAATATTAACCGATGAACTGCTGGCCTTTCATGTAAGGACGCAGCACCTCAGGTATCTCAATGCGACCGTCTGCCTGCTGGTAGTTCTCCAGCACGGCCACCAGCGTACGGCCAACCGCCAGACCAGAACCGTTCAGGGTATGAACCAGACGGGTCTTCTTGTCGGACTTGCTGCGGCAACGCGCCTGCATACGACGCGCCTGGAAATCCCAGACGTTAGAGCAGGAAGAGATTTCACGGTAGGTGTTCTGCGCAGGCACCCACACTTCGAGGTCGAAGGTTTTGCAGGCGCCGAAGCCCATATCTCCGGTGCACAGCGCCATACGGCGGTAAGGCAGCCCCAGCAGCTCCAGCACTTTTTCCGCGTGGCCGGTCATCTCTTCCAGCGCATCCATCGATTCTTCCGGACGAACGATCTGCACCATCTCAACTTTATCGAACTGGTGCATACGGATCAGGCCGCGAGTATCACGACCGTAAGAGCCCGCTTCAGAACGGAAGCACGGAGAGTGCGCGGTCAGTTTGATTGGCAGATCGTCTTCGTCGATGATCTCGTCACGCACCAGGTTGGTCAGCGGCACCTCCGCGGTTGGGATCAGCGCGTAGTTACTGCTGTCTGCTTCCTCGTCCAGCGGACGGGTGTGGAACAGATCGCCGGCAAATTTCGGCAGCTGGCCTGTACCGTACAGCGTATCGTGGTTAACCAGATACGGTACGTAGGTTTCGCTGTAGCCGTGCTGCTCGGTGTGCAGATCCAGCATGAACTGAGCCAGCGCGCGGTGCAGGTGAGCAATTTGCCCTTTCATCACCACGAAGCGAGAACCGGTCAGCTTAACCGCTGCCGCAAAGTCCAGGCCCGCGTGCATTTCGCCCAGCGTCACGTGGTCGCGCACTTCGAAGTCAAACTCGCGAGGCGTACCCCAGCGTTTCACTTCAACGTTGTCGTTTTCGTCTTTGCCGACAGGCACGCTGTCGTCAGGAATGTTCGGGATCGCCAGAGCAATATCGCGAATTTCAGCCTGAAGAACGTCCAGTTCAGCTTTCGCCTTATCCAGCTCTTCACCCAGCTTGTTCACTTCCAGGCGTAATGGCTCAATGTCTTCCCCGCGCGCTTTCGCCTGGCCAATGGATTTCGATCGAGAATTACGCTCTGCTTGCAGATTTTCAGTTTGTACCTGCAAAACTTTACGACGCTCTTCAAGAGCGCGCAGCTTATCTACATCCAGCTTAAAGCCCCGGCGTGCCAGTTTTTCAGCGACTGCGTCTGGCTCATTACGCAGCAGATTGGGATCGAGCATGCTTATCCTGTGCTTATCGAATTAAAAAAGGAAAAAGTGACCACAGCCTGCGGCCACAGAGATATATTGCCAACATTACCGCAACGATTGAACTAACGGTAGCGTTTTATAGGGCTATTTTGATCCTGTCCGGCAAGCCAGGCGAGCTTTTCGCCAATCTTACCCTCAAGACCTCTGTTTGTGGGGTGATAATAGCGGGTTTGTGCCATCTCCTGCGGGAAATACTCCTCCCCGGCGGCGTAGGCATTGGGTTCATCATGGGCGTAGCGATACTCCTGCCCGTAACCCATCTCTTTCATCAGCTTAGTCGGGGCATTGCGAAGGTGTACCGGAACGTCGTAATCCGGGCGTTCACGTGCATCCGACATCGCCGCTTTGAAGGCGGTATACACCGCATTGCTTTTCGGTGCGCAGGCCAGATAAACAATCGCCTGAGCAATGGCGCGCTCACCCTCCGCAGGCCCGACGCGGGTAAAGCAATCCCAGGCGGAAAGCGCGACCTGCATGGCGCGCGGATCGGCATTGCCGACGTCTTCCGACGCAATCGCCAGGCAGCGACGCGCGACATATAACGGATCACCACCGGCGGTGATAATACGCGCATACCAGTAGAGCGCCGCATCCGGCGCGCTGCCGCGCACGGATTTATGTAACGCAGATATAAGGTCGTAGAAACGGTCGCCTTTATTATCGAAGCGCGCGCTGCGTTCACCGGCAATTTCGGTGAGCAGTTCAGGCTTTAATACGCGCTTGCCCGCATCGTCCACTTCGGCCATATCGGCCATCATTTCGAGCGTGTTCAGCGCCCGACGGGCATCACCGTTCACCAGTTCGGCAATCGCACGACGCGTCTCGTCCGGCAGAACGATATCCTGCCCGCCGTAACCCCGCGCTTTGTCATCCATCGCTTGCGTCAGAACCTTTTCGATATCTTCCGTGGTCAGCGATTTGAGCAGATAGACGCGCGCCCGGGACAGCAGTGCAGAGTTCAGTTCAAACGACGGGTTTTCCGTGGTGGCGCCGATGAAGAAAATCGTACCGTCTTCAATGTGCGGCAGGAAGGCATCCTGTTGGCTCTTGTTGAAGCGGTGAACTTCGTCGACAAACAGAATGGTGCGACGCCCGGCATTGCGGTTTTGTCGCGCCCGTTCGATCGCCTCGCGGATCTCTTTCACCCCCGACGTGACCGCCGAGATGCGCTCAACGTCCGCGTTGGCATAGCGGGCAATCACTTCAGCGAGCGTGGTTTTTCCGGTGCCGGGTGGCCCCCAGAGGATCATGGAGTGCAGATGCCCGGCCTCGATGGCGCGCGGCAAGGGTTTCCCCGCAGCCAGCAGATGTTGCTGACCGATGTACTGCGCTAAATTTTCTGGCCGCATACGGGCGGCCAGAGGTTGAAACGCATTATCTGAAAAATCGAGCGACAAATTGCTCACTCATGCCTCTTACTTATTGCGTTGGTCGTCCACCGTTACGCCCTGCGGCGGGGTAAAGGTAAATTTCGATGCATCAACAGCGCCGTTTTGCTGAGACTTCAACTGATAGCTGCTGCGCTGATCGTCCTGCTCAACCGCGCCAAACTGATTGATGGTGCCGTTGCTGCTCACGTTAATGGTGAACTGCTTCAGATTACCGTTGCTGCCTTTTGGCGTCAGGACAAACTCGTCGCCGTTTTGTTTAATGTTGTACTGCTGCCAGTCGCTGGACTGGTTACGGGCAATGAGCATAAACGGTGTATTGCTGGTCGCGTCTTTCAGCCAGGTGGCGGTCGCCTGCTCAACAAACGGGTTGTAGAACCACAGGGTTTTACCGTCAGACACCAGAACGCTTTCATCCGGCTGGGTCATGTGCCAGTTGAACAGATTTGGGCGCTTCACCCACAGATCTCCCTGGCCTTCCTGCACCGCGTTGCCGCTGCCGTCAGTCACTTTTTGCGTGAAGCTGGCGTGGAAGCTGCTCACTTTATCCAGTCGGCTTTTAAGGTCGCTGGCTGCATCAGCCCAGACGCTGCTGGCAACAAAACTGGAGAGTAATGCACAGGCGATGGCGATTTTTTTCATTGTTATTCCTTAAAATACGTCTTCCCGATATGGGGGTTCCGTTTCTATTCTGTACCTGCCCGAAGGCAGGCGACAGAAGAATATGCTTAATTTTTGCTGATTTACCCTTCTTTGCAATCGCTGAAGGTTACTCAAACGGCGGTGGCGCCAGCACCTCACGGTTACCGTTGTGCCCCTGTTCGCTTACGATGCCCTGCGCTTCCATCTGCTCAATGATACGCGCTGCGCGGTTGTAGCCGATACGGAACTGGCGCTGCACGCCCGAGATGGACGCTTTACGTTTTTCGGTGACGAAATTAACCGCCTGGTCGAATAACGGATCCAGCTCTTCGCCGCCGTCAAAACCACCGCCGCCACCTTCGCTTTCGCTGTCGGAGGTGATGCCGTCAACGTATTGCGGACGCCCGCGCGCTTTCCAGTCCTGCACAACCGCGTGCACTTCCTGGTCGCGAACAAACGCACCGTGAACACGCACCGGCGAGGTGGAGTTCGGCCCGGAGTAGAGCATATCACCCATCCCCAGCAGCGACTCTGCTCCACCCTGGTCAAGGATAGTACGCGAGTCAATTTTACTCGACACGGTAAACGCGATACGGGTCGGGATGTTTGCCTTAATAAGACCGGTGATAACGTCCACGGACGGACGCTGCGTAGCCAGAACCAGGTGGATACCCGCCGCACGCGCTTTCTGTGCCAGACGTGCAATCAGCTCTTCCACTTTCTTACCAACGGTCATCATCAGGTCGGCAAATTCATCCACCAGCACCACGATGTAAGGCAGTTTTTCCAGCACCGGATGTTGGGCATCCATGCTGTCACCCGGCTTCCAGTATGGGTCCGGAATCGGACGACCCATGCGCGCCGCCTCGGCGATCTTTTCGTTATAACCGGCAAGATTACGCACGCCCAGCGCCGACATCAGCTTGTAGCGACGCTCCATTTCATTGACGCTCCAGCGCAGTGCGTTGGCGGCGTCCTTCATGTCGGTGACCACTTCCGTCAGCAGGTGCGGAATGCCTTCGTAGACGGACAGTTCGAGCATTTTCGGGTCGATCATGATGAAACGCACGTCTTCAGGCTGCGCTTTGTAGAGCATGCTAAGGATCATGGCGTTCACACCGACCGATTTACCGGAACCGGTAGTACCCGCAACCAGCAGGTGCGGCATTTTCGCGAGATCGGCAACCACCGGATCGCCCGCAATGTCTTTCCCCAGCACCACGGTCAGCGGGGAAGGATTATCGCGGAACTTGGTGTTGTCCAGCACTTCACGCAGATAGACGGTCTGGCGTTTCTTGTTTGGCAGCTCAAGGCCAACGTAAGGCTTGCCTGGAATCACTTCCACCACGCGAACAGCCACAGTCGACAGGGAACGCGCCAGGTCGCGGGAGAGGTTAGAAATACGCGCCGCTTTTACGCCCGGCGCCAGGTTCAGTTCGAAACGGGTGATCACCGGGCCCGGTGAGTAGTTCACCACGTCCGCTTTAATACGGAAGTCAGCCAGACGCGCTTCCACCAGACGGGCCATCTGCTCGAGGGCAAAAGTATCAACCGGCTCGACTTCAGCCGGCGGCGGCGTTAACAGATCCAGCGACGGCAGCGGCGTGCTTGGACGTTGCAGCGGTCGGCTGTCTCCGTTACGCATCAGCAGCGGATGAATCAGGCTCTCCTGCGGCTGCGGTGCCGGCTGCTGGAACTGCGGCTGTGGCGGTTGGGCAGGCGTCTGCGGCTGAGCATACGCCTGTGGCGCAGGTTGTTGCGGCTGCGCGTAAGCCTGTGGCGCTGGCGCCTGACGCACCGGCTCCGCTTCCGGCATTACGCTCGGCGTGAACAGCGGTTCGCTTGGGCCATCATCCACCAGATCTTTCATTGGTGAGAATTCGAAATCCGACAGCGAGAACGGGTTTGCCCCCGAAGGCTGCTCACCGGAATAACGCTGCTGCTGCGTAGCGGCAAACTGGCGCGCCAGCTCCGCTTCGGCCGCATCATCGTCGTCCTGGTGTGAAGGCACGTCGTGCTGATACTCGTCGCCGTAGCGCTGATTCTGCTGGGCGGCAAACTGACGCGCCAGCTCGTCCTGATGCAGTTCGTCTGCATCATCTTCGTAGTCGGAACCACGCGCCTTCTCTTCCGCCATACGCTGGGAAGGCAGTTTAATGCCATAAGAGGCCAGCTCCCGGCGAGTCGGTACGCGCACGCGGTTAGGGCGCGGCAGCTGTGGACCAATGCCCTCTTTCACCTGAGGACGCGGGGCGCTGTCGGTTGCCGGGCTGAATAGCGGAGCGGACGCGGCAGCGGCTGCCGTTGCCTGCTTCACGGCTTCAGCACCCGACGCAACGGCTGGCGTAGGATCTACAGGTGGAACGCTGACCGAAGGCGCTTTTGCAACAGGCTCCTGTACCGGCTCGGGCACGGGCTGATACCAGGCGGCAAGCTGCTCGCGCTCACGGGCGCGGCGCTCTTCCACTTCTTCAAAATAGTACAGTGGCGGACGAGACGGCTTCGCTTCCTCGACCACTTCAGGTTCAGGCTCCGGCGCAACGTTGGGCTGTTCATGTACAACGGGTTCTGGCGTATAAGCCTGATACGGTTGTTGCGGCTCGGTGACAGGCTCAGGCGGCTGATAGGGCTGCTGCCACTGCTCCTGCTGAACGGGAATATAGCTTTCTGGCTCAGGCGCGATGGTCGGCTCAGGCGTATGGACGCCAGGCGCAGTCTGCCAGTCTACCTGCGGTTGCTGAATTGCGGACTCCGGGGCAGGCACAGGCGAGGACGGCATCACGGCTTCAACAGGTGCAACATAGGCCTGCGCCGCCGTCGTTGCGGCAGCAGCGGCGGCTACCGGTTCAGTCACGGAATGACCATTCAGCAGCGGATCGTATTCGTCATACTCACCCGGCGTGGCTCGATGACCAGAGAACAGCACGTCATCAGGATCGACGGCCGCACCGCGATACTCAATCTGCTCGTCTTCATCCATACGTTTGCCGGAGAACAGCGCGGCGTCCGTTTTACGGCCTAACGGGTTCGCAAATTTTTCAGCGACGCGCTGGCGGCGCGCCAGGGCACCGCGCAGAATACGCGCGCGACGAGACTCACGACGCACATCAGGCGCATCGTCTTCGTCATACTCATCTTCGTATTCATCTTCATCGACCCACGTATCGTCACGACGGGTACGGTTGCTGGCGAACGTCAGCAGCGTCAGAATAAAGCTGCCGATCTTCTCAGCAATGCTCACCCAGGACCAGCCGGTAAACAGCGTCAGCCCCGCCGCCCAGATACACAGCAGCGCCAGCGTGCCGCCGCTGCTGTGAAGCATCGGTTGCAGCGCGGAGCTCAGAAGGCTGCCGATCACCCCGCCGGAGGCGAAATACCAGATATCATCGGCGTTGATCGCCGCCAGCCCACAGGAGGTGAGGATCAGCGCCAGGGCGCCAATCAGGCGCAGCGAAACGGCAAAATAATCGATGTAGTCGTCGTTCTGTCGATGACGCCAGGCAAACCAGCATCCGCCAATAATGATGACGGGAAGGGTATAGGCCATCACACCGAAAATGAAAAAGAGCGTGTCCGCAAGCCAGGCGCCGGGAACGCCACATAAGTTATGGATAGGCTCATGCCATGCGGTTTGTGACCAGCTGGGATCTGAGGGGTTGAAACTGAGTAAGGCGGCCATCAGCCAGACGGCAAAAAGGGCAATAACAATCAGCAAAGCCTCGAGGAGACGACGTCCGCTGCTTAGCTTCGATAGTGTGACTTCTTTGTCTTCAGTGTATTCCTGGCTCAAGAAAGGCTCTCCAGGTATCAGGCATGTCCTGCCTGTGTGCTAAAACGGACAACAGCGCCGGGTATCCCCGGCACTGTTGCTGTATGGATTAACAGGAGTGTAATCAAACTACACTGATTTTGCACCTGTTCCGTGTTAGCGCGTCTTAATAACCAGACGATTGCTCTGTTTGACCTCTTCCATCACCACATAAGTACGGGTGTCGTTCACGCCTGGCAGACGCAGCAGGGTTTCACCCAGCAGCTTACGGTAGGCGGACATATCGGGCACACGGGTTTTCAACAGGTAGTCGAAATCACCGGAAACCAGATGACACTCTTGAATTTCTTCAAGTTTTTGTACAGCGGCGTTAAATTGCTCAAACACATCCGGTGCACCACGATTCAGAGTAATCTCAACAAATACCAGAAGTGAGGCATCCAGATAATGCGGGTTCAGCAGAGCCGTATAGCCCTGGATAAAACCCTGTCTTTCCAGTCGACGCACACGCTCAAGGCACGGCGTCGGGGAAAGTCCCACACGTTTTGAAAGCTCGACGTTGGAAATACGCCCATCCTTTTGCAATTCATTAAGAATGTTACGATCGATACGGTCGAGATCTTTGCCAGGGCGCTTCTTGCTATCTACCATTATTATTGTCTCTCTGTATTCCTTCCCTACTCCTGCCTGGACCCTGTGCACATCACTGTTCAGAGCCTGCACCCGTTATTCATCACATCGCCTGGTTATGTATTTAACGCGATGTGGATTCGGGTTCTGCGGTAAGAAGACCGTTGCCCGAAAGCAGTCACAGACATCACGTATGGCGTCTGTCCACACCATGCGTAGATTTCACTGACCCGGTAAAAATGGCATTTACGTGCATGTCTATTCGGCATGCAGTACATGCGTCTTTTTTTCTTCCTTGAATGTTTTCGCAAAAGCGCAGGGGATTGTCAAAGCAAAACATCGATTTTTAGTACAAGATGCCGGATATTCATTACGGAGGGGTATTAATCCTCATTTTATTGCCTTATAAACGCGCGATTTTCAGTAGCGGACGTGATATGAACGCATCTAATTCATAGGGCGCGGCTATTGCATATATCGGAAGCAAAACTGCCGTGCTCTTTTTTTACGGCAACAAATTCCCTACAATCCAGCCCATTGCCTGCCAACAACAATGGGGATCTCATGGGCACGACCAAACACAGTAAGCTGCTAATCCTTGGTTCTGGACCTGCGGGATATACCGCAGCGGTCTATGCTGCACGCGCTAACCTGCAACCGGTACTGATCACCGGGATGGAAAAAGGCGGTCAGCTGACCACCACCACGGAAGTGGAGAACTGGCCGGGCGACCCGAACGACCTGACCGGGCCGCTGCTGATGGAGCGCATGCACGAGCATGCCGCCAAATTCGAAACCGAAATCCTGTTCGACCACATTAACAAAGTGGATTTGCAGAACCGTCCGTTCCGCCTGACGGGTGACAGCGGTGAATACACCTGCGATGCGCTGATCATTGCCACCGGCGCCTCTGCCCGTTATCTCGGCCTGCCGTCTGAAGAAGCGTTCAAAGGCCGCGGCGTGTCAGCCTGCGCAACCTGCGACGGTTTTTTCTATCGCAACCAGAAAGTTGCGGTGATCGGCGGCGGTAATACCGCGGTCGAAGAAGCGCTGTACCTGGCGAACATCGCCTCGGAAGTGCACTTGATCCACCGTCGCGACACCTTCCGCGCCGAGAAGATCCTGATCAAACGCCTGATGGATAAAGTGGCGAGCGGCAACATCGTGCTGCACACCAACCGTACGCTGGAAGAAGTGACCGGCGACCAGATGGGCGTGGCGGGTCTGCGTATTCGTGATACGCAGAACACCGACACCGTCGAAACGCTGGAGGTGGCGGGCCTGTTCGTGGCCATCGGCCACAGCCCGAACACGGCTATCTTCGAAGGTCAGCTGGAGCTGGAAAACGGCTACATTAAAGTGCAGTCCGGCATTCACGGCAACGCGACCCAGACCAGCGTTCCGGGCGTCTTTGCGGCAGGCGACGTCATGGACCATATTTATCGTCAGGCGATCACCTCTGCGGGCACCGGCTGTATGGCCGCGCTGGACGCAGAACGCTATCTGGACGGACTGGCTGAACAAGGTAAATAATCTTTACAAGTCAGTAACAAACGTAAATAAAGGCGGCCATTGGTCGCCTTTATTTTTGCTCACGTGTAACATGCAGAGGTCTAATTTCTTATAACGTCACCTGCAAAGTACGCAATGGAAAAAACCCGTCAACAAGAGTTAACACGCTGGCTGAAACAGCAAAGCGTTCTATCCCGCCGCTGGCTTATGATTTCCCGCGTTCTGGGATTCATCAGCGGTCTGTTGATTGTTGCCCAGGCATGGCTGCTGGCCCGCATTCTCAATCATATGATCATGGAGAACATTCCGCGCGAAGCACTGCTGTTGCCGTTTATCATTCTGGTGCTGGTTTTCATTCTGCGTGCGTGGGTGGTCTGGCTGCGCGAGCGGGTTGGGTTCCATGCCGGGCAGCACATCCGCTATGAGATTCGCCGCAAGGTGCTCGATCGGCTCTCGGAAGCCGGGCCTGTATGGATCCAGGGTAAGCCAGCCGGCAGCTGGGCGACGCTGATCCTTGAGCAAATCGACGATATGCACGATTACTACGCGCGGTATCTTCCCCAGATGGCGCTGGCGGTATTTGTGCCTCTGTTGATTGTTATCGCCATCTTCCCGGTTAACTGGGTGGCGGCGCTGATCCTGCTGGGGACCGCCCCGCTGATCCCGCTGTTTATGGCGATGGTCGGCATGGGCGCGGCAGACGCAAACCGCCGCAACTTCCTGGCGCTGGGTCGGTTAAGCGGCCATTTCCTGGACCGTCTGCGCGGCATGGAAACCCTGCGTATCTTTGGTCGCGGTGAAGCGGAGACCGAAAACATTCGCCTGGCGTCGCAGGATTTTCGTCAGCGCACCATGGAAGTGTTGCGCATGGCCTTCCTCTCGTCCGGCGTGCTCGAGTTCTTCACCTCCCTGTCGATTGCGCTGGTGGCGGTTTACTTTGGCTTCTCCTACCTCGGCGCGCTGGACTTTGGCCACTACGGTACGGCGGTCACGCTTTCCGCCGGGTTCCTGGCGCTGATCCTGGCCCCGGAATTTTTCCAGCCGCTTCGCGATCTCGGCACCTTTTACCATGCTAAAGCGCAGGCGGTTGGCGCTGCCGACAGCCTCAAAACCTTCATGGAAACGCCGCTGGCGCATCCTGAGCGTGGTGAAGTGACGCTGAATACGAACGATCCGGTGACCATTGAAGCACAGGATTTTTCTGTTCTGTCGCCTGAAGGCAAAGTGCTGGCAGGTCCGCTGAACTTTACCCTGCCCGCCGGGGAACGTGTGGTGCTGGTGGGCACCAGCGGTTCAGGGAAAAGCTCATTGCTGAATGCGCTATCAGGCTTTATGGCCTACACCGGATCGCTGCGTATCAACAAAACGGAGCTGCGCGAGCTTGATCCTGATGCCTGGCGTAAGCAGCTGAGCTGGGTGGGTCAAAACCCGCAGCTGCCTGCTCCGACGCTGCGCGAGAATGTGCTGCTGGCACGTCCGGATGCGCGTGACGATGAGCTGCAATCGGTCCTCGACCGCGCCTGGGTCAGCGAGTTTCTGCCGCTGCTTGCGCAGGGCGTCGATACGGTCATTGGCGATCAGTCTGCCGGGCTGTCGGTGGGCCAGGCACAGCGCGTCGCGGTTGCCCGTGCGCTGCTGAACCCCTGTTCGCTAATGCTGCTGGACGAACCCGCAGCCAGCCTGGATGCACACAGCGAGCAGCGCGTGATGGATGCGCTTAACGCCGCCTCACGCCAGCAAACCACCCTGATGGTGACCCACCAGCTGGAAGGTATTGCCGACTGGGATCGGATCTGGGTGATGGAAAACGGACACATTGTTGAGCAAGGCGATTACGCCGCGCTTGTTGCCGCGCAGGGGCCGTTTGCGAACCTGCTGGCGAATCGTCAGGAGGACATCTGATGCGCGCCCTGCTTCCCTATCTTGCACTGTATAAACGCCATAAATGGATGCTGACGCTCGGTATCGTGCTAGCGATCGTCACGCTGCTCGCCAGCATCGGCCTGCTTACGCTTTCCGGCTGGTTCCTCTCCGCGTCTGCGGCCGCAGGCTTTGCCGGGCTGTACAGCTTTAACTATATGCTACCTGCCGCCGGGGTCCGCGGCACGGCGATTACGCGAACTGCCGGGCGCTACTTCGAGCGTCTGGTCAGCCACGACGCGACCTTCCGCGTGCTGCAACACCTGCGCATTTATACGTTCAGCAAGCTGCTGCCCCTCTCCCCTGCCGGACTGGCACGTTTTCGTCAGGGCGAATTACTCAACCGCGTAGTTGCGGATGTAGATACGCTGGATCACCTCTATCTCCGCGTCATTTCGCCCATGGTGGGCGCGTTTGTGGTGATTGTCGTGGTCACGCTGGGGTTGAGTTTCCTGGATGTTCCTATCGCGCTGACGCTCGGCGGCATCATGCTGATGACGCTGATTATTCTGCCCCCCCTGTTTTATCGTGCAGGTAAAACCACCGGGGAAAACCTGACGCGTCTGCGTGGAGAATACCGCCAGCAGCTCACCTCCTGGTTACAGGGACAGGCCGAGCTCACCATTTTTGGCGCCAGCAAACGCTACCGCGCCCGTATGGAAAATACGGAACTTAACTGGCATGAAGCCCAGCGTCGCCAGTCTGAGCTGACCGCGTTTTCCCAGGCGCTAATGATGTTAATTGGTGGAATTGCCGTTATCGCCATGCTCTGGATGGCCTCCGGTGGCGTGGGCGGTAACGCGCAGCCCGGTCCGCTCATTGCGCTGTTTGTTTTCTGTGCCCTGGCTGCCTTCGAAGCCCTAGCTCCGGTTACGGGCGCGTTTCAGCATCTCGGCCAGGTCATCGCCTCTGCGCTGCGCATTACGGACATTGCCGAGCAGGAGCCTGAAGTGAAGTTTAGCGCCGGTCAAACCGCCGTGCCGGAGCAGGTCGCGCTGACGCTCAGCAACGTCACATTCGCCTACGACAAGCAGGCGCAAAACGCGCTGGAAGACATCAGCCTGTCTGTTGATGCCGGGCAGCGCATTGCGATCCTTGGCCGTACGGGATGTGGCAAATCGACGCTTCTGCAACTTCTCACGCGCGCGTGGGATCCGCAGCAGGGCGAGATTCGGCTTAACGATATTCCGCTGTCTGGTTTTAGCGAAGCGGCCTTGCGTAAAACGGTCAGCGTCGTGCCTCAGCGGGTGCATCTGTTCAGCGCTACGCTGCGGGATAATCTTCTTCTGGCGGCGCCGGACGCCTCCGACGATACGCTGCGGGCGATGCTGGAACAGGTTGGGCTGCACAAGCTGCTTGAGGACGACGGGTTAAACAGCTGGCTGGGTGAAGGGGGTCGACAGCTTTCCGGCGGCGAACTGCGTCGTCTGGCCATCGCGCGCGCCCTGCTGCACGATGCGCCGCTGATGCTGCTGGATGAACCAACAGAAGGTCTGGATGCGACAACCGAGAGTCAAATTCTTGATTTACTGACAAATGTGATGAAAGGCAAAACCGTGCTGATGGTCACTCACCGCCTGCGGGGGCTGGTGAATTTCGATCGGATAATTGTGATGGACAACGGACACATAATTGAGCAAGGTAATCACGCAGAGCTGCTGGCAAAACAGGGTCGCTACTACCAGTTTAAACAGCGCCTGTAGACTATATTTGTAGCGTCCTCTCTCGCGTACTGGAGTTCTGTTGTCATGCGCCTGGTGCAGCTTTCTCGCCATAATATTGCGTTCCCTTCTCCGGAGGGGGCGCTGCGTGAACCTAACGGATTGCTGGCTCTGGGCGGCGATCTCAGCCCGGCGCGTCTCCTGATGGCTTACCAGCGCGGCATATTCCCGTGGTTTTCCCCCGGCGACCCGATTTTATGGTGGTCTCCTGACCCGCGAGCCGTGCTATGGCCTGGGCAGTTTCACCTGAGCCGTAGCATGAAGCGTTTTCACGCAAAATCGCCCTATCGCGTTACGCTCAACCACGCCTTCGGGCAGGTCATTGAAGGCTGCGCTGAAGATCGTCACGAAGGCACCTGGATAACCCGCGACATCATTATCGCCTACCACCAGCTTCATGAGCTGGGCTACGCGCACTCCATCGAAGTATGGAAAGAGGATGAGCTCGTTGGCGGAATGTACGGCGTGGCGCAGGGCACGCTGTTCTGCGGCGAGTCGATGTTCTCCCGCGCTACCAATGCGTCGAAAACCGCGCTGCTGGTGTTTAGCGAGGAATTTGCCCAACGAGGTGGACAGCTGATGGATTGCCAGGTGCTGAATGAGCACACCGCCTCGCTGGGCGCCGTGGAAATTTCCCGCCGACGCTATATCGAACACCTTGAACAGTGCCGACAGGAGACCCTTCCGCGCGATTTTTGGGTACCCAGAACGCTCTTTATGCCCAATGCCTAAATGTTTTCCGCATATTTTTTATGAGGGTGTTATAATTACGCCGCAGAGTAGCTTCTGCCTGTTGCCCCGCCGCCGTTTGGGACCCCCGCTTCAGATAACGTCCTGACGTTTATCCTGTCGTCTCCCCTTTACGAATGCGCTTTCCGTTCGGTTGTACCGTGACGCTTGGGCAATACGCTGAAATTGTTTTGCTGCGTTTTAAACGCGCAATTCTTTACTTAATTGATGAATTTCGGCATTATCTTGCCGGTTCAAAACTTGGTAGTGATACCCCAGAGGATTAGATGGCCAAAGAAGACAATATTGAAATGCAGGGTACCGTACTTGATACGTTGCCTAATACCATGTTTCGCGTAGAACTGGAAAACGGTCACGTGGTAACTGCGCACATCTCCGGTAAAATGCGCAAAAACTATATCCGCATTTTGACGGGCGACAAAGTGACTGTTGAACTGACCCCGTACGACCTGAGCAAAGGCCGCATTGTCTTCCGTAGTCGCTAATTGTTTTCGCCTGTAATGGCAGATGAATATTAAATAAGGCCGGGATAATCCCGGCCTTATTTTTTTGTCAGGTCAGTCGATTATTTGAACAAATGATTGGATGTTGTTTCTGGTCTGGCTGTAGGGTAGTGAACCGGAGTGCCTGTTTGTCGATGTTGCTCATTGGTTTCTAAGCTGCCTGTACGGCAGTGCACTGTTCCCGTTTATTATCGGCCACGCCTGCGCATTTCTAAGCTGCCTGTACGGCAGTGCGCTCGAGCGCCGCGCCGGTGGTGAAGTGATTGACTTTCTAAGCTGCCTGTACGGCAGTGCACATATCATCTGCGGTTGGCTTCGTGCTGGCTGATTTCTAAGCTGCCTGTACGGCAGTGCACTTCAGCATTTCTTCGCGTGGGATATCGTTGATTTTCTAAGCTGCCTGTACGGCAGTGCACCACAGTGGAGCTACTCACGCAACGGCCGCAGCTTTCTAAGCTGCCTATACGGCAGTGCACTAAACCAGGCAGTGGGTAAGGCACTCCGTCTTTTTCTAAGCTGCCTGTACGGCAGTGCACAAAATCACAGAATTTAAAATCCGGCGGTTTAATTTTCTAAGCTGCCTGTACGGCAGTGCACCGGCGTTTTGGCGGGCTTTTGGTTTTTGTCGTTTTCTAAGCTGCCTGTACGGCAGTGCACCCGTGCATGTTCGCTTAAATGGTTCGGTGCCATTTCTAAGCTGCCTGTACGGCAGTGCACTGGAATAATAGCTCCACACCATCATGATTTTCATACAAAAAAAGCTAAACGTCCTTCTCTAACCCTTTTTTCTCGCCAATTAAAAATTCATATTAAAATCAATACATTAGCCTCTTATCGAAAATTAGGGTCAAAACCCACTCTTTCATAACCCACTCAGCACAAAAAATACCCATTTCCTGACACCTGACAAATGGCTATACTTACCTATGACAAATGACATTACTCAGGAGGTATCATGAGAACATGGGTCCCCGCACAAAAACCTGCTGATAACACACTGTGGCGCTACGCTGGTTTACCGGCAAACAGAGGTATGCGGCTGATTGAGTATCTCAATCAAGGATTACCTGTCAGCGTCCTCGACAATATTCACGAGTGGACGGACATGTCGAAAGCGGAGATTTTACGCGTCACGGGAATCAACGAGCGTAACGTTGCCCGCCGCAAAAGCGCAGGCCGGACGCTGACGCCAGACGAGAGCGAGCGTGTGGCACGCTTCGTTCGGGTACTGGATGCGGCTGTCGAGTATTTCGGCAGCAAAGAAGAGGCATGGAACTGGTTGCAGCTACCGGTGCGCGGGCTTGGGAACGTTGCGCCTGTGGACCTGATTGCTACGGAAACCGGGGCGCTCGAAGTCACCGACTTGATTGGTCGACTGGAACACGGAGTGTTTGCATGATTTTTTATCGTATGGTGACAGAACGTTATGCCAGCGAGGCATGGAGTGGAAGTGGTGCTAACCAGTATGGCGGACGCTGGAATCATAAAGGCCACCCTGCCGTGTATGTCTCCACCTCCATCTCGCTGGCTTCACTGGAAATTCTGGTGCACGTCAGAAAAGATACCGTGCTGAATCAGTACCAGCTTTTCAGCATTGCTATCCCGGACAATCAGATCGATTACCTGGATAAAGCGTGGTTACCGGACGACTGGCAGGAAAATCCGGCGCCGGTTTCGACAATGGACCTGGGAACCGGTTGGTTGCAGGCTAGCGGTGCCCTCGCCCTGATTTTACCTTCTTGCATCATTCCCTATGAAAACAATGCCATACTCAATCCATTGCATCCTGCATTCCACAAGGCACTCAATTCTGTTGAGCAACTCCCTTTTAATTTTGATACCCGTCTTGCAGAAAAAACCGCACCCTGAAAGCTGATGCGGCTGTGATTTATCAGAACCAGGGAACTGTCGCCGTCGCGCTGAGTCCATAAGTCGAAAACAGCCCAACCACAGGTGAGGGAAGCAGCTCACCATGACGGATAAAGAGCCTGAAAGACTGACCTGTTGAGAGGCTACGTAAATTAAGCCAGGGCAAATCGGTCCGCGCTTCCTCCATTGTACGTATCCTTTTCTGCGCCTCTTCTTCGGTTATCCATCCTTTCTTTACCGAGCGACGCATAAGCCGTTGCGCGCTGCTTTTCACCTGGATCCGGGATACGCATCGCCAGCGATTTACCTCTGGCACGGCTTTAATTGCCGTGCACAGGCAGTAATCGTTTAGCCCTTTCCGCCATGTCAGCGATTCGAGTTCGCTTAACGCCTGGCGATCGCCATGCAGGCGTAACACCGCGCCAGGCTTGATGCCGTGCGCAGGGAAGCTAACGCCAATATCCCCCTTCCCCCGCAAGCCCAGCGCACGATGCAGTTTGGCCAACAGCGCGGCCATCAGCATCTCCTCGCTAAACTCCGGGTCGGGCAGGACGCGGATCTCAATGTAGTGATCCATAATCACTCCTTACTCGCCCTTCTCGCCGAAGACACCGCCCCGGATCAGCACGGCCATCACGTAATGCTGCTGCTCAACATCGGGTTTCTGCCCTTTCGTCACCCAGCTATCAAGAAGCGTGTAGAAATCCATTTTCTCTTTCGGCTGACGGCAGGCCACGCCGCGGCTGGTGACAGAGCCATACGGCTCAACGGCTATCGCGCCAAGCTCATCCACTTTTGGATGCCAGGTATCGATCGTCCGAATCGCATTGCCGATTTTCTGCGAGTGCATGCCAGCGATATTATCCACCTGATATAACAGGCGGCTTTTGCTGCTGTTGCTGTCCAGGACCAGCTCCTGCGATGGGAAAATCTCCTGTCCGGCACCGAGAAGCACCTGTGCCTCTACGTTCAACAGCACGAAACCTTCACCACTGAGTCCTTTTTCGATTTCCTGCGCCAGCGTCTCGAGTTGCTCATCACGGGAAGAAAAATCTCGCAGCGCATAACGATGCGCATCAAATGTCCACGCCTTACTGCCCGTCACGTTCACGATGATTTTTTCAGCGCCAACGCGGTTACGCCATAAAAAACGTCCGTTCGCCAGGTTAGTTGCGTAGCGGCGCGCCAGTTCTGCAAAACCATGCTCGCTGATGTAGCCGTCAATAACCTGCTGAAGTTCATCCTGATAGGCGCGGTCATTACATACGGAAGGCGTGGATAAATTTCCCAGCACGCGCAGGGTAAACTTCACCTGTAAGGTATCCGCGTCTGCGGGCAGCGCTGCCACATCCACCCGCTGTAGGTTAGCTTTCTGGATCTCAGCATCCAGTTTTGCCGGATCGTTGGTGAGCGCGTTTTTCAGGCGGTTGGAAATGGTGCCACGCACCGCTTTTTCCTGAATGCGTATCGGTTGCCAGGTCTTACCCTGCCAGTTTCCCGCATACATCACCGCATCCGATGTCGCCAGTTTACGTTCAAATGCCAGTACAGATGCCGTTTTAACGGCAGTTGGAGCCTTTGCCATAGCTAAATCCTTTTTATTTTGAATGTGCAGATGTCACCGGCGCGCCCGCGCCCTGACAGTAGTAGCCGGTTTCTGTCGTATGAAAACGCCAGAAAATTTCATCAAGAGACTGGATCCGGTGCAGGCCGCACCACTCGCCTACGCCATACACTGCCTCCGTAAATGCAAAGGGTGTTTCTGCATCACGTGCGTTGCTTACAACGCCAGGGGAATAGAGTTCGGAAATCCGCTGATAGCCAGTCATTAAGGGCACCAGATAACCCGGGTTTGGTTTCGGAACATAGTGCCAGCTTGCTGGCTCGCCTTCGCGCATGTCGCCCTCCTCCGGCGTTTCAGCCTGAAACTTCAGCGCAGCGAAATCGAGCCAGGCATCGAGCATCGTGGTGTTGGGATCGTTTTCCAGAAGCGTTTGATAATGTTCCCCCAGCCAGCCGCTGCGATCGCGTAAGGCAAAACCGGGCATCAGCTGCCACTGCAACCGACACAGGTCACGGCTGTTGGACGGCATCGCCATGACGGTAATAGCCTGAATATCGACGATAATGCCACCCGCCAGCCTGAGCGTCGGGCAAACTTGCCGGAGATGCTCTGCGAGGTCGCGCTGCCCGTATTCGCCATTAGGGATCTCCCCATGGCATTCCAGCAGCAACGAAACCGTCATATGCATGCGCCCCTCTTCATTAAAGGAGGCCGTTTTCGCGTCACGGGTAAGCGGATTGCGCGTCAGGGCAAACTGATAATCACGACCGGACGTATGCGCATGGATCTGGTGCTCGTGGCTGACGACAGCACAACCATCAATGTTTAGCCCGTGCGTTTCCTTCAGCTTGCGAGATAACGCATGGGAAAATCCCAGAAAATGGGTGATGGCTGGAAAACCATACGTCAGGCCCGCAATGGCGTTGGCGTTTTCAACTCTGATACGACGAAGCAGGATCAGTGAGCTCATTTCAGCGCCTCCTGAATGATTTTTTCCATTTCCCGGAGGTTGGTGCGTAAACGTTCGCGGGTTTCCCATTCACGTTTTTCCACGGCGCCTAAATCCGGCATCGCCTTGCGCAGACGAGCGTTCAGCCACAGGGCAAAATCTTCTGCCACTGCGTCCTGCCAGTCGTCTTTTTCTCGCTCAAGTCGGAAGGCCTCATCTGTTTTTGTGCGCCAGGGATCGAGCCAGAGCTGTTGATGTGGTTTCAGATCCGGGTTGTTGAGCGTCCAGTTCTGCCAGCCTCCACGTTGAAGTTCAGATGCAATTTCGAACAGCAGATCGATAAGCATATTGATATAGCCATCACGCGCTTCACGAATACGAAAGCTGGTGTAATCGCCCGTTCTCGTCAGCAAGGAAACAAGCAGCTGAATGTGATTCCTGGCACGACGGTCAAATTGCCCACCCGAGGCGAAAACAGAACGCAAATGCGTTGGTGGCTTTTCTGCCCTTTTCCACTGCGGTGGCTGGCAGGAAAGGAGCCAGCTACGTCCGCCGCGCACGCTGTTGAGATAGGAAATATTTTGCGGTTTAGTGCCACCGAAGTGTATTTCCGCTGAATCAGGGAAAAGCGTCAGCGGAGTGGGATGCCATGTTTTCTCGCGTCGTGCTTTCCAGATCGCTTTAACCTCATCGCCAAAACGGTAGGCAATCATTTTCTGATGCATGGCGTGAACAAGCGAGGTGGCAAATAACGGGCTTAAGAGGTGGTAACCTTCTCCTACCGGAAAATATCCCTGTTTCGCCAGCTTGTGCGAAGCCGGTTCTCCAGGAGTTAACGCGCGGGAAAACCCGTCAATCCACTCCCTCAGTTGATTCTCGTCATCGGTAAAAGCGGCCAGCGCAGCGCGATCGCCTCGTTTCAGGCTTGCCAGAAGGGAGTCGCCGCCCTCTACCCGCGTTTGCAGCAGCTTCGCAACATCCAGCGCCGCGGCGTTGCCTACCGCATCCGGTTCCAGACCTGACAGCGTCGCGGTGTTGAGATACCCTTCCTGCGCCACTGCCTCGCTGTAGATACTGCTGCTTTTTGAATCCCCGTGGGTAAACTTCGCCGCATGGGTCACGAGGTTAATTTGTCCGGCCCGCTTCGCGGCATCCGTCAGCCATGCTTTCGGTTCATAGCGAAGTTCCAGCTCCCGGCGTTCGGCCGCAAGCGTTGCGCTATCTGTATCGCTGCGCTTCGCGGCCTCTTTATCAAATGCTTCCAGCTTTGTTTGCCGTCGTCCGGCAATGTACTCAGCGATGAAAGCGCTTAGTGCTTCAACTGACATACTCGCTCCTGGCTCTTTATAGATATTCCCTGAACACACCCAATACCGGGTGATACAACCATTGCTCTGTTTCCTCCTCCCTGGACACTCTTAATGTGATTTCACCATACCGTCGCGACACCGCAGCCAGCTCTAGCTGCTTCATGTCCGCCAGCGCCTGTAATACCTCGGCATAATCAATAGCAATCCACGGCTCTACGCCATCAGCCACGGATAACGGCTGTTTGCAAAAACGTCCCGCAGGTTTTAACTCCCCGTTTTCCTGCATCAGGCAAAACTCAGGATCATCGCCTTCCTCTTCCAAACGCAAAAAGAAAGAAGCCTGAGGTGAAGCTCGCCGAAATGGCGTACGTTTCTGAAGTTCACCGTTCCAGGTTAAGGGCCGTCGCCACCACAACGCGGCGACCGCATCAGATTTGTCGCCTCCGTCCAGCAGCGCGGCACGCAACCGGGCGTGCTCCAGTGCCGCAAGAGCATTGCCTGGAATACCCGCAGCGATGCGCGGAATCGCATTCAGGGTGCGATAGCCCTCTTTATCGATCAGTTCATGGAGATCGTGATGAGGTAGCAGATGCTGCCCGGTTTCAAAACCGGGTCGGCAGTAGGCAACCTTTTCCCCACGAAGGGCGCGGACGTTGCGATCCAGAATTACCAGGTTTTCGCTCTCAGGAGCGATCTGACGATGGCGCTGAATACGCCCCGCAAACTGAATAAGTGAACGCATTGAGCTCGGCTCAATAATCCCCCAGTCGGCATCAAAATCGCGCCCGACCTCAAGAACATACGTTCCCAGCACGACAAAAAGATGATGCTGCTCCGATGACGTCAGCGCCTGCTTAACTTCGGGCAACTGCCAGACCAGATCCGGCTCGTGCCGCGTAAATGCACAATCGAGTCGTTTTTCAATCGCCGCACGCACCGCCAGCGGGTGCTGGCTGTGATAAACGCAATAATGAATGCAGAAGTTGTCCGGTGAGGGTAATGCCATCAGCGCTTGCGCGACGGCAACCAGCGGATTGATGTTGGCCATCCGCACCAGACCAAACGACACGGTTTTGCCGCTTTTGTGCGTGCTGTGATGAAGGCCATGCAGCGCGATAATTTGCTGGTGTAGCGTCTGTGCCAGCGCGGAGATAACATCTGCCGACCTTGAAGAGTGCGGCTTCACGGCAGCCAGTTTTCCCAGACGAAGCCGCGGCTGTTCAGGCAGACGTTTGATTCGCTGGCGAACAAAATCGTCATGCGCCCGGCGAAAATGCGCGTCGTCGGTCACATCCTGCGACTGCGCGCCATACTCATCAAACCAGGCGCAGCAGATGCTCATTGGTCTGTCAGACTGACCGCATGCAGCCTGCCAGGCTTTTCGCCCTTCCCGATAGGCTTCAAACAACGCTTCCGTTAGCGCGGGCGGTAGCGTCGCAGAGGAAAGCAGCACGCGAGAGCCGAGCATTCCCGCCCAGTTCATTAGCCGACAAAGGGCATGCAAATCATCGATGTCAAAATCATCAGGTTCATCAAGCACCAGATCGCTGGTCAGCAGGCGCAGCATGGCAGGGATCTGCCTGCCGCCGCGCACGCCCTCGGTTGCCGGCATCAGATGATCAATGGTTGTCACCAGCACCGGCGCGCTGACCAGACGATTAAGCGCGGGTTCTTTCGCCAGCCACTGCTGCGCCGTGCCGCCGCTCGTCGCGCCTTCGTAATGGACGTAATGATGGCTGGCAAAAAACGCTTCGTCGCTGGCGCTGTTGTTATCTTCTGCGTCGTTGCCCTGGTAAAGCTCCTTCACCGCCGCCGCGCCGGTCACGACGGCCAGAGTATCATCGTCGAGAGCCAGACGAGACTGCAACGCATGTCCCGTCTGAAGGGTTAGGGTCCGTAGCCCCAGCGCGACGCTGAAGCGGCATCCCTCCTGCTCGTCCGCCAGGGCGTACATAATCCGGGCGTTGGCAAAGGTTTTACCGCATCCGGTCGAGGCCATATTGACGCCAAAAAAGCCTTGCTCAGCGCTTTTTGCCCGTAGCGAAGAGGCAACGTCCCAGGCCCTGTTTTGCCAGTGAAAACGCGGATCTTTCGCCCTTTCCCGAAACGTTTTATGTCGGGCAATGGCGGGTAATGCGCGCCGTAAAGTGGGAAGAGAACGGCCCATCAGCAGAGCATGATGCGCCACGCACACGTTATGTTCATCCAGCTTTTGGTTGGGCTCGGGATTACTGTTCGCCCAGGTCTGGACAGCTTCGTCCTGCCATCCTGAATACGCAGGCTGCGACGAGTAAAAATGATCTGCCAGCATCAGCGACAGACGCGCAAGGTGGATAGTGAACAGGTTATCAAGCGATCCAAAGTTAAATAACGCGGGGGTATTCCTGATACGTTTGCCAATCTGTCGGGCTTTCTCGCGCCAGGTTTTACTTTTTAACGGCGTGCCGTGAGGGAATTTCCAGACATTCTTTTTATCACGCTCGGTCCATTTGGGTTTTTCAGATCGGTGATTCAGGGAGTTCCAGTCCGCATTCAGTTGTCGTTCAAGCCAGCCATCGCAGTACATTAATTGTGGCTCTGCCGAACGGGACTGCGGTAAACGGTGGTGCGACAGCATCAACCATGCCACTACTCGCGCCAGAGGGGGCAGGTTACCCAGTGGACTCCCGCTTCTTTCCGGCGTATCCATCGTCAGGGCTTTCAGCATACCTTTTTCGTCAGCTGACTTGAGATGCTCAAGCGATGCCAGCCACTGCGCATCGGTTTGTTGCCCTACAAAAGCCTGAAACAGACGCACCGAGATCCATTCATGCCGGTATGGCTGAAAACGATGCTGACTCTCTTTCAGCAGCGTTTGCTGGAAGCACATCCCTGCTTTTCCAAAATCGTGGAACAGACCGGCGATAGCAGCCAGCAACGCGATGCTTTCAGCGCTGTTCCAGCGGTGCTCATCACCATTCTTAAGCACATTTTTCGTGGTGCGATGGGTGGGAACGCGCCCCTGCGCATTGAAGCGACGAAGGTTTCCGACAATCCACAGCAGCTCTGTTTCCCCGCTTTTCTTCAGCCAGTGACAGGCCACCGCGGTGTTGCGCCGCGCCGTTTTACGCAAAAGTTTTCTGAGCGTGGTAACGCCATCCAGGGTTATGGTTGTCTGCCAGGCCGCATCGCCCGTGCGCTCTGCAAACTGGTCGATAATGCGACAGCTTTCATCCCGGGCGTTTTTCGTACATCGGGAAATAATGAGAACATTTATGGCGCGGTTACCGCCAGTGTCTGGGATGTTTCCTGCAACGTGGTAATCATCACATCCAGCGCGTCCGCCTGCTGAAAGGCATTAATGCAGCGCTGGCGAAACTGTTGATGATCTTCTCCTTCCATTGCGGCCATAAATGCCTGAGGCATGACCAGCGCGTCCTTTATTAAATCGGCAATATCAAAAACCAGCCCGCCGCGTCGGGTTTTGCCATGCATTACAGCCAGACCGTGCGGAATGCCCGTCACCCAGGCCGCAACAGCCGCCAGCCCGTAGGCCAGATAATTACCCTGGTCGAGAAAACGGTTTGCCATATCCACACCGCCTCCCCGTTTAGCTCGGGTAAAACTGCCATAACCCGTCGTCTGGCTGGTGAGTTTGTAGAGAGATTTCGTGAGCTGGGCTTCCTGGAGCATCAGTGAGGTGTGGTCCTGAGCCTTTTCCATGCCTTGTCTGGCACGCTCAAGCAGGATATTCAGTGCATCTTTATCTGGCTGAAAGGCCGTTTCCCGCTGCATACGCAGCCCTGTCCGCTGTTTTTCGATTTGCAGTAAACGGATAAACTGAAATTGTTTTGCCGCCTGCAAACGCTTTTCTTCGTTGAACCAGAATGACACCCAGTTCTGTAAATATCCCGTCGGACGATATTCACTCTGCGGACACAGCCAGGAGACATCAATATCCACTTCATTCGCTGAATAAAGCGGCGTGCCATCCGTGCCACAAAAACCGACCATCACCCCCGCTCGCGCGAACTCCCGCATTGCCATTTGCGTCACGGAGGTTCCCATGCCCAGCATCACCGCTGTCGTATTGGCGATGGGAATATTCCAGTAAAACGATTCTTTACCTTCCTGAGTGACGTATTCAACGCGTCCACCATTCACCTGAATACGGCATTTTTCAAGATAATAAATATTGGCGCGCTTTGAATGCAGAATAGTTTTTAAATCCGTGGGGGTGATGCTGTTTACAGACATATAAAGGGCTTTTAGTTCAATGCGTTGAGTGCTGGTATGTTATCGAACATAAGATGAGGACAAATGTGACGGGTATCAAATGAATAGTAATTACTGTAATAGACGGATGAAATCTGACCTTTCCTTTTGATTTATTATTTTTGTGGATAATATATATTTAGCAATATGATTGGTGTGTGAATAGGTTTTTTATTTAATTTAAAAAAAAAAGGGGGGGAGGTATGATGGTATTTAATTTTGAATAGATAGCGTGAATGTTTGAGCGGATTGAGTTTAGCTGTGCTGCTTGTACGGCAGTGAACAGCCACACTCTAACTATGTTTGCGTCGATGCTTTACTAAGCTGCCTGTACGGCAGTGAACGATGCGACGCAAGGTGCAGTAAACGAAGATGCTTTCTAAGCTGCCTGTACGGCAGTGAACAAAGAATCGCGATCGACGTCTCTGTGAAAAAATTTCTAAGCTGCCTGTACGGCAGTGAACGATGGTCGCTTCTACCGGTACACCGTTACAGATTTCTAAGCTGCCTGTACGGCAGTGAACTGAAAGAAAACCACGCCATCTTATTGTTTGAAAACAAAATAATCAACTTTCGCGCATAAAACCCTTTTTTCTGGCACGTAAGTTCGCCTTATATAAATCAATACGTTACGTAAACATCAAAAAAAGGGTCAAGCCAGAGGCGTTAGAGGCCTGCCCCCGACGCCTCGGATTCCACTCAGGAAATAATGTGAATTACCGATTCTGCACGTGGAGGCGCAACGACATCAGCGGCCATAGAATGAGTAATGTCATGCAGCAGTCCCGTCAGGTGCGGCAGCGTATCGTGGTTAAAATGCGATACCAGCAGCACGTGGTTTAACGCCCGGCAATAGTCACATTTCGTTTCTGTATCTTCCAGCAGCCACTCCTTTTGTCGCGGTTGTTCCGCTTCTTCCTCAAATTCCAGTATCTGAAAATCACGCATGGATTCTGTGAGGCCGGATTTTACCTCTTCCAGATAAGCTCCGAGACAGCGGCAAACAGGCTGCGTTTGTGGGAGCGAATGACAGTCGAGCAGGATTTCAGTAAGCAGGTTACAGCGTTCGGCAAGAGTTGGGAGATCGGGGTTGAGTGAAAGTTCGCTATAGAGCTGGGAGATAGACTGGTTTTCCATATTCATAATTTCCATATTAAAAGCTGAAAACTGCCACCAAAAACGCCAACTTTGGGTGGCAGACTGAACCGGTTTGGCGTACCGACCATATGGAAAATCGGCGCTTCAAAAGAAGCCCCGGTTCAGCCCACCATATTTGAAGATACGGATTATACCGTAGCTAAATAAAGAGTGAACGAAACAAGTGACGTTGCGTTAGCAACATCTTTCCATATGTGTGTAATCAGGACGCCAATCCCGGCACCTGATTTTGCAGGTGCGCCGCCATTTTATTACTGTGGATTTATCCAGCAACCAACTTCGAACGAAACTGGAAAGCGCCTCGCAAAATTCCTCTGCGCCCTGATGCCCTCACCCCGGCCCTCTTCCACGGGGAGAGGGAGAAAGGCAGGCATAAAAAAACCGGGCTATTGCCCGGTTTTTAGACCTACGTTACAAATCAGTGAGCCGCTTCCGGCTTGTGCTTCGCCGCACTCTGGAAATCGTACGTCAGCTCGTTCTTCGCTTGGTCCAGCGCCACGGTCACCTGGCCGCCGTCCACCAGCGATCCAAACAGCAGCTCGTTCGCCAGCGGTTTCTTCAGGTTGTCCTGAATCACGCGCGCCATCGGACGGGCACCCATCGCACGGTCGTAGCCTTTCTCAGCCAGCCAGTTGCGGGCCTCCTGGCTCACTTCCAGCGACACGCCTTTCTGATCCAGCTGAACCTGCAACTCGACGATGAACTTGTCCACCACCTGATGGATCACCTCGGTAGACAGGTGATCGAACCAGATAATGTTGTCCAGACGGTTACGGAACTCCGGTGTGAAGATCTTCTTGATCTCCTCCATCGCATCGGTGCTGTTATCCTGGTGGATCAGGCCGATGGATTTGCGCTCGGTTTCACGCACCCCGGCGTTGGTGGTCATCACCAGCACCACGTTGCGGAAGTCCGCCTTGCGCCCGTTGTTATCGGTCAGCGTTCCGTTGTCCATCACCTGCAACAGGATGTTGAACACGTCCGGGTGCGCTTTCTCGATTTCATCGAGCAGCAGTACCGCGTGCGGATGCTTGATCACCGCGTCGGTGAGCAGGCCGCCCTGGTCAAAGCCCACGTATCCCGGAGGCGCACCAATCAAACGGCTGACGGTGTGACGCTCCATATACTCGGACATGTCAAAGCGCAGCAGCTCAATGCCCAGCGCCTTAGAGAGCTGAACCGTTACCTCGGTTTTCCCCACGCCGGTCGGGCCGGCGAACAGGAAGGAACCAACAGGCTTGTGGTCATGCCCAAGGCCAGCACGGGCCATCTTGATCGCTTCGGTTAAGGCCTCAATGGCTTTATCCTGACCAAAGACCAGCATTTTCAGGCGATTGCCGAGCGTACGCAGCGTATCGCGGTCGCTCTGAGAAACGCTCTTCTCAGGAATACGCGCGATGCGGGCGACCACGGACTCGATATCCGCCACGTTCACGGTTTTCTTACGCTTGCTGGCCGGCATCAGGCGCGCACGCGCACCCGCTTCATCAATCACGTCGATCGCTTTGTCCGGCAGATGACGATCGTTGATGTATTTCACCGCCAGCTCCACCGCCGCACGCACCGCTTTCGCGGTGTAACGCACGTCGTGGTGCGCTTCGTACTTCGTTTTCAGGCCGTTGATGATCTGCACCGTTTCGTCAACAGACGGCTCGGTGACGTCGATTTTCTGGAAACGACGCGCCAGCGCACGGTCTTTCTCGAAAATGTTGCTGAACTCCTGGTACGTCGTGGAGCCCATCACGCGGATCTTGCCGCTGGAGAGCAGCGGTTTGATCAGGTTGGCGGCATCCACCTGTCCACCGGAGGCCGCGCCTGCGCCGATAATGGTGTGGATCTCATCGATAAACAGGATGCTGTTGGTATCCTGCTCCAGCTGTTTTAACAGCGCTTTGAAACGTTTTTCAAAATCACCGCGGTATTTAGTGCCCGCCAGCAGCGAACCGATGTCCAGCGAGTAGATGGTGCAGTCAGCGATCACTTCCGGCACGTCGCCCTGCACAATGCGCCAGGCCAGCCCTTCGGCAATCGCGGTTTTACCCACGCCAGATTCCCCCACCAGCAGCGGGTTGTTCTTACGGCGACGGCACAGAACCTGGATGGCACGCTCCAGCTCTTTGTCGCGGCCAATCAGCGGGTCGATACCGCCGACGCGAGCAAGCTGGTTAAGGTTGGTGGTGAAGTTTTCCATACGATCCTCCCCGCCTGCTTGCTCTTCACTGTTGTTGATCTGCCCGCTGGGATCCGACGCCTGGTTAGGCTCGTCTTTTCGCGTTCCGTGAGAGATGAAGTTGACCACGTCGAGCCGGCTGACTTCGTGTTTACGCAGCAGGTAGGCCGCCTGGGACTCCTGTTCGCTGAAGATGGCGACCAAGACATTTGCGCCAGTCACTTCGCTACGTCCGGAAGACTGGACGTGGAAAACCGCGCGCTGCAATACGCGCTGGAAGCTGAGCGTCGGTTGCGTGTCGCGCTCTTCTTCACTGGCGGGCAGCACCGGTGTGGTTTGTTCGATGAAGGCTTCGAGTTCCTGACGTAGCGCCACCAGATCCACGGAGCAGGCTTCCAGCGCTTCGCGGGCAGATGGGTTGCTAAGCAATGCGAGCAGCAGGTGCTCGACGGTCATAAACTCATGTCGGTGCTCACGCGCTCTGGCGAAAGCCATGTTTAAACTGAGTTCCAGTTCTTGATTGAGCATAGGCACCTCCCCCAATTTTATGCCTTATCAGGCCTTTTCCAGCGTACACAGCAACGGATGCTCGTTCTCCCTTGCATAGTCGTTCACCATCGCTACTTTGGTTTCCGCGACTTCGGCGGTGAAGATGCCGCAGATCGCTTTGCCACGATAATGAACGGTAAGCATCAGTTGCGTTGCACGTTCAACATCATAAGAAAAGAACTTTTGTAGCACGTCAATAACAAATTCCATTGGCGTGTAATCATCGTTCATTAACATAACTTTATACATAGATGGCGGTTTTAGCGCGTCGCGCACTTTATCTTCCGCCAGCTGGTCAAAATCCAGCCAGTCGTTGGTCTTACCCATGATGCATAACCACTTTGAATCTACCTCAGATGTTAGATAACAATCATCTATTACTGTCATCCGCGATGTCTGTCACAAACTGTTGCAATAGCGTTAACTGCCTCAAATTTTGGTTGATTATTGTCCCAACTCCAGCGCCAAACGCTTGACGGCGTCTTCCGATTCTCTAAATTGTACAAGCGTGAGTTGGCGAGGTTTTGAACAGCCCCCACTCCACCACCGGTTCATTCCATCTTAATTTATAAGATTTACGAAGGATGTCGAAGCATGGAAATGGGTACTGTTAAGTGGTTCAACAACGCCAAGGGGTTTGGCTTCATCTGCCCCGAAGGCGGCGGCGAGGATATCTTCGCTCACTATTCCACCATTCAGATGGATGGTTACAGGACGCTCAAAGCCGGGCAGTCCGTCCGGTTCGATGTACACCAAGGGCCAAAAGGCAATCACGCCAGTCTTATCGTGCCCGTTGAAGCAGAAACGGTTGCATAGCTCTCTGATTCATTGTGTACACCCCGCAGGCAAAATGCCAGCCCGATCGGCTGGCATTTTTATTTTCGGGTTATTCTCGCGCCAGCGCATCCACCGGATCGAGCCGCGCCGCGTTTCGCGCCGGCAGCCAGCCGAAAAGAATACCGGTGAAGGTGGAACATAAAAACGCCGTCAGGATCGCCATCGGCGAGAAGCCAATCTCCCAGCCCGGTAAGAAGAGCTGGAGCGCAAAGGCGATCATCATCGAGAGCGCAATCCCCATCGCACCGCCCACCAGACAGACCAGCACCGCTTCAATCAAAAACTGCTGGAGCACGTCGCTGGCTCTGGCCCCGACCGCCATGCGGATGCCAATCTCCCGCGTACGCTCCGTCACCGACACCAGCATAATGTTCATCACCCCGATCCCGCCGACGACCAGCGAAATCACCGCCACCAGCGTCAGGAACAGCTGAAGAGTACGTGTGGTCTTTTCCGCCGTTTTCAAGAGGCCGTCCATGTTCCAGGTGAAGAAATCCTTCTTCCCGTGGCGCAGGGTTAACAGCCGCTCCAGCTGCTGTTCCGCCAGCGCGCTGTCGTAGCCCTCCTTCACCCGCACGGTGATGGAGTTAAGCCAGGACTGCCCCATAATGCGCCCGGAAATGGTGCTGTACGGCAGCCAGACGCGCAGGATCTTGCTGCTGCCAAACATCGACTGCTTCTCCTCCGCCACGCCAATCACCGTGGCAGGCATGTTGCCGACCAGTATCACCTCGCCCACTACGTTCGTTTTATTGGGGAAAAGCTGCCTGCGCGAGTTGGCATCCAGCACCACCACCTGCGCCCTGCCCGCCAGCTGTTCGGCGTTAAAGGTCGCCCCTTCGCTGAAGGTCATGCCGTAGACGTTGAAGTAATCTCCGCTGACGCCGTTAGCGCTGGCCGCCACGTCAATGTTGCCGTAGCGCAGACGCAGATTTTGCGAGACGGCAGGCGTGGCGGAATTGACCCACGGCTGCTTCTGAATCGCCGCCAGATCGTCATACTTCAGCGCCTGCTGATACTGCGGCTCGTCGTCGCCAAAATCTTTGCCGGGATAGACGTCGATGGTGTTGGTCCCGATGGCGCGAATATCCGCCAGCACCAGCTGTTTCGCCGCATCGCCCACCACCACAATCGACACCACCGAGGCAATACCGATGATGATGCCGAGCATGGTCAGCAGCGTGCGCATTTTATTTGCCGCCATCGCCAGCCAGGCCATGGTCAGCGCCTCGCGAAAGCCGCTGGAGAACTGTCCCCAGCCGCCAGACGCGGGCAAGGCTTCCTTCGGTGCGGCCGCTCTGGACTGACGCGGCGGCGGGTTGCTGACAAGCTCCCCGTCGCGGATCTCAATGATCCGTTCGGCCTGTGCCGCCACCTGCGGATCGTGGGTGACGATAATCACCGTGTGCCCCTGATCGCGAAGCTGGTGGAGGATCGCCATCACCTCTTCCCCGGAATGGCTGTCGAGCGCCCCGGTTGGCTCATCGGCGAGGATCACCTGTCCGCCGTTCATCAGCGCGCGGGCAATGCTCACGCGCTGCTGCTGACCGCCGGAAAGCTGCGAGGGCTGATAATCCACCCGCTCCGCCAGCCCGAGACGCGTTAACAGCGCCTTTGCGCGCTCAAGGCGTTTTTTCCGCTCCACGCCCGCATACACCGCCGGCACTTCCACGTTCTGCGCCGCGCTCAGGTGTGAAAGCAGATGGTAGCGCTGGAAGATAAAGCCAAAATGTTCGCGGCGCAGCTTCGCCAGCGCGTCCCCGTCCATGGTGGACACGTCCGTGCCGGCCACGCGATAGGTGCCGCCGGTGGGTTTATCCAGACAGCCGAGAATGTTCATCAGCGTTGATTTACCCGAGCCCGACGCCCCGACAATCGCCACCATTTCACCGGCTTCCACGCGCAGGGAGATGCCCTTCAACACCTCCACCGGCCCGTCGCCGGACGGGTAGCTGCGGCGAATGTCATTCAGCTCAAGCAGCGCCGTCATTGCGCGGCTCCGGGCAGGCTTTCGCTGGTGACCACTTCCTCACCCGCCTCCAGCCCTTTCACCACCACCACATCGGTATCGTTACGCGCGCCAATCACCACTTCCCGCTCGCGGGTTTCGCCGTTGCGCAGCACTTTCACCTTGTAGCGGTTATCCCCGGCGGATTCGCCCAGCGCGGAGAGCGGAACCGTCAGCACGTTTTTCACGCCGGTCAGCTGAATATGCACCTGAGCGGTCATGTCCAGACGCAGCACGCCCTGCGGGTTTGGCACTTCAAAACGCGCATAGTAGAAGATGGCGTCGTTTACCTTTTCCGGCGTCGGCAGGATATCTTTCAGCACGCCCTCATAGCGGGTTTGCGGATCGCCCAGCACCGTAAACCAGGCTTTCTGCCCCGGCTTAAGGTGAATGACGTCCGCTTCGGACACCTGAGCTTTCACCAGCATGGTGCTCATGTCTGCCAGGGTCAGGATGTTCGGCGCCTGTTGCGCGGCGATAACCGTCTGGCCTTGCAGGGTGGTGATCTGCGTCACTTCCCCGGCCATGGGCGCAACGATTTGCGTGTAATCAAGGTTGGTTTTCGCCGTATCCAGCGAGGCCTGATTCCGCTTAATCTGCGCATCGATGGTGCCAATCTGCGCCTGCTTCACCGCAAGCTCCGTGGCGGCAGTGTCCAGATCCTGTTTCGAGATGGCCTGCGTTTTCGCCAGCGCCTGCTGGCGCGTCAGGGTGACCTGGGCAAGATTACGCTCCGCCTGAGCCTGAGCGCGCTGCGCGCGCAGCTCCATCAGCGTCGCTTCCACTTCGCGGATCTGGTTTTGCGCCTGCTCAGGATCGATCACCCCCAGCAGCTGGCCTTTTTTAACCTTATCGCCAATCTCAGCTGACAGGGTTTTAAGCTGGCCGCTGACCTGCGCGCCCACGTCAACTTTACGCAGAGCATCCAGTTTTCCCGTCGCCAGCACGTTCTGTTGCAGCTCGCCCGGACGGACAATCAGCGTTTGATACTGTGGCACCGGCGCGTTCAGCACCTTCCATAACCAGAATCCGCCCGCCAGCACCACAACCGCCAGCAGCAGAAACAGCTTTCTGCGTTTTCCCTTCAGGTTCATAAATATTCCAAATAGTTGTTCTGGCTACCATCAACGTTGATTTTATCTAAACCACTCCTCAACGAAACCCCCGATCCCCGTAATCGTCGGGAATTGTTTACCCGATGTTGATAAAGCGCCTGCTGAAATAGCGACATTCCACCAGAAGCAGGATCTAACATGTCTTCCATCGTCGATACACCCTATTCAACGCTGCCCCAGCCTAAATCGGGCTGGCAACTGTTCAAAAGCCTGGCATCGGGTTCCCTCACGCCGGGGCTGGCGTGGCAAAACCCGGCCTATCGACGTAAGTTTATGTTGCGCTCGCTGGCAACGCCTCTGACCACTGCGCGCCTGCTCGCAAACCTTGCGAAACAGCCCCGTCTGATGCAGCTTCTGCGCGTGCAGCCCGGTCTGCCGTGCCGCCTGCACCGACCGTGGCTGACCGTCAACATGGACCGTCAGCATACGCTGGAGGCCCTGAACGATCATTATCAGATGATGAACCGCCATCTACCGACGTCGCTGCTGAACGGCTACCTCTCCAGCCAGGGCATCACGCTGGTGACGTTAACGGGCAAAGAGGAGCAACAGTTTAGCATTCGCCTGAGCGCGGATGCATTTCTGGATAAAGAAGGGGAAGCGACCCTTACGTTTTGCGACCACGAGAACACGGTGCTGGCCGAACTGACCTTTACGCTGTGCAAATATGAAGGCAAGACAACGCTGTTTATCGGCGGAATGCAGGGGGCGAAAGCGCATGTCCCGCACGAGCACATTCAGCTTGCGACAAAAGCCTGCCACGGACTGTTCCCAAAACGTCTGCTGGTGGAAGCGGTCATGACGCTGGCAGACGCTTTCCCGGTCGAGCAGATCCTCGCGGTGAGCAACGCCACCCACATCTACCGCAGCTGGCGCTATCGCAAGAAAAAAGAGGGAAAATTGCTGGCTGACTACGACAGCTTCTGGCGCTCTCTTGGCGGACAGCAGCAGGAGAATGGCCACTTTGCTCTGCCTTTAACCATGCCCCGTAAACCGATGGAAGAGATTGCGAGTAAAAAACGGGCCGAATACCGCCGCCGCTATGCCCTGCTTGATAGCCTGATCCAGCAGGTTTCGCAGGCGACCGCCCGCTAATCTGCCCTCCCGCGCGCCAGCCAGAGCACGCGGGAGAACATTTTACGCAGCAGGGTCGGCACCGACTCCACGCCCCGCCTGCCCGCTTCCGTCGCCACTTCTATGGCCAAATCCGGCTTCGACGACCGCTGAATGGCTTTGGCAATCACCCGACGCATATTCATGGGCACGTCTACCGGGATCATCGCCACGCGGTGAAAAACGTCGTCAAATCCCTGGCGGTACATGAAGTGCTCCATGTCCATCGCGGGCAGCGTGGTCAGATGCTCCCGCTCCTCTTCACGATCGTTATTGAGCAGGCTGCGCACGGTCGCCGCGTATTTTTTCCCCGCCTCATCGCCGTCTACCAGCACGTGCCACTCGATCCCCATCCGGCGCGCAAATTTGATCAGCGGCTTTAAGCCGGACTGGGCAAATTCGATCACCTTGATCCCCTCGGCATCAAAGTGGTGTCCGCACTGGCGAGCCAGCTCGTTTATCACCCAGGTTTCGGTTTCCCCTTCCACCAGCAGCCAGCAGCGGGCAAACAGGGAAGAGGCGCGGTTAAAACGGATATGAAACGCAATTCGACGCCCATCTTCGGCATTTAACCCGCCGGGCCCGAGCCGATAGGCGGTAACGCGCGACGACTCACGCACCAGGCGGCAGACGTACTCTACCGGCGTCAGGGAGAGCAGCTCGCCGGAATTCGTGGTGGTGACACGCTGCAACGGCAGCAGATTCAGAAGATGCCACGCCACGGAAAGCATAATCGGGTGCAGACGCGTTTCCGGATCTTCCACCAGCAGCAGCGGGCGCGCGTCCCGATCCAGACGCACCGTCCCTTTCGCCTGTAAAAGTGTGGAGAAAAGTCCCAGCAGGATCACCCGATGCGTGCGCCCGCCGGGGCGGTCGATCATGCGGTTGATGATATCGAGATAGCGCCAGCTTCGTTGCTCATCGTGCGAGCGGCGGCGCATCAGGCGGTGGCGTGCCTGGCCCGTTCCCTGCTCGGAAAAGTAGTGCTCCAGTAATTGCACCATGGCAGAAAGACCCTGACGGATCTGGCCGTCGGTGAGGTTCTGCGGCCGCGAAACCAGTTCCCGGGCGAGAAAATCCAGCTCGCGGGCGGTCACCTCCACCTCTGGCATATTCGGCACGGTGCCGTTACGGATCTGCCGCATAAAGCGCGCGTCACGTAAGCGCAGCACGGGAGACAGGCGGATCAGATGGCGGGCAAGATCGTCAATCTGTTCGAGCGGGATCGGATTTCCCTTCTCATCAAGAAATTCACGCAGGGTTAATACCCCGTCGTTTTGCGCCATTTCGCCCTCAAGGCGATAGAAAATACGGTGGAAACCGTCTTCACAGGGCACCCAGCAGGGGGACATCGGACGAAAACGGCGCACGCGATGGCGACCGGGCTCGGATTCGCGGAAGGTCAGAATGATATGCAGATGTTTTTCTCGTCCGTTGACATCCCCCGGCGGAAACCAGAAGTCGTCATGAACGAAGTGGTACAAGTTCTCTTCGGGCGAAAGCAGCAGCGTCAGGGCATCCAGCAGGCTGGATTTACCCCAGGCATTTTCGCCTATCAGGACGTTGTTCTGTTCCAGCTGTAGTGACAGGCGGTTAATCCCGCGGAACCCGACAATCTCCACACGTTCGAGTAGCATACATCCCCCGCATTTCGGCCACTTTTTCCTTCACGTTATCAGCAGTATAGCGGCAGGCTATGTGTCACGACAGTAGAATATATGCCCGATTAATCATTGGGCCATGCGCGGTTCCCTCCGTTCTTAACAAGGAATGCCATCACATTGCCTTAAATCAAATTTAGTGAATTTATTTGAGTGGCGAAGGAAAGTTGATGGTTTCAAAATACTGGCTCTTTGCGTCGTCATCCCTTTATGACGATATAAACCGCGCGCAGAGCTGCGTGCGGAGGTTTATTTTTGAGGTGGTTATGTTCAGAAAATTAGCGGCAGAATGTTTTGGTACATTCTGGCTGGTATTGGGTGGTTGCGGTAGCGCAGTACTGGCAGCCGCATTTCCGGAATTAGGTATTGGATTTGTCGGCGTTGCGCTGGCATTCGGTTTAACGGTATTAACCATGGCCTTCGCCGTAGGGCATATTTCCGGGGGACATTTCAACCCGGCCGTTACGTTAGGCTTATGGGCGGGCGGACGTTTCCCGGCGAAAGACATTATTGGCTATATTATTGCTCAGGTTATTGGCGGTATTATTGCCGCGGCGGTGCTGTACGTAATTGCCAGCGGTAAAGCGGGCTTTGACGCAGCGGCCAGCGGCTTTGCCTCGAACGGTTTCGGCGAACATTCTCCGGGCGGCTACTCAATGCTGTCAGCCATCGTGATTGAAATTGTCCTCACCGCCGGTTTCCTGCTGGTGATCCACGGCGCGACGGACAAACATGCGCCTGCCGGCTTCGCCCCTATCGCGATTGGCCTGGCGCTGACGCTGATCCACCTGATCTCCATTCCGGTGACCAACACCTCCGTAAACCCGGCGCGCAGCACCGCCGTCGCCATTTTCCAGGGCGGATGGGCGCTTGAGCAGCTGTGGCTGTTCTGGGTGATGCCGATCGTCGGCGGTATTCTGGGCGGCGTGCTGTATCGCGCCCTGCTGGAAAAACGCGATTAATTAAGTGCGGCCTGTAATGTCGGGTGGCGCTAAAGCTTACCCGACCTACGTGAGTGTGCACTTTGTAGGCCGGGTAAGGCGTAGCCGCCACCCGGCTTTCTTTTGCCGCTTTACTGTACAGCCTTTATTGGGTAGTGTCTCTGGCGCTTAACGAAAACTCAAAAGGACCGGCTGTTCATGTTCTCAGGACTCCTCATCATTCTTCTGCCCCTGATTGTGGGCTACCTTATTCCGCTGCGTCATGAATCGGCCTTAAAGCTCATTAATCGTTTTCTCAGCTGGATTGTTTACGTCATTCTTTTCTTTATGGGGATCAGCCTGGCGTTTCTGGATAATCTGGCGACAAATTTACTTTCCATCCTGCATTATTCTGCGGTCACGGTCGTGGTTATTTTGCTGTGCAATATTGCCGCGCTACTGTGGCTGGAACGCACTATTCCCTGGAAAAATCACCACCATCAGGAAAAGCTTCCCTCCCGAATTGCGATGGCGCTGGAATCATTAAAGCTGTGCGGCGTTGTGGTGCTCGGTTTTTTACTGGGGCTGACCGGCTGGGCATTTTTACAGCACGCAACGGAAGCCAGCGAATATACGCTGATTTTCCTGCTGTTCCTGATCGGTATTCAGCTGCGCAATAACGGCATGACGCTGAAACAGATTGTCCTTAACCGCAGGGGAATGATTGTTGCCGTTATCGTTGTGGTCAGCTCAATGGCCGGGGGCGTGATTAACGCCTTTATTCTCGACCTGCCGCTGAAAACCAGCCTGGCAATGGCATCCGGGTTTGGCTGGTATTCTCTCTCCGGTATTTTACTGACCGAATCGTTTGGCCCGGTGATTGGCAGCGCCGCCTTTTTTAACGATCTGGCGCGCGAGCTGATAGCCATTATGCTGATCCCCGGTCTGGTGCGCCGCAGCCGCTCTACCGCGCTGGGCCTGTGTGGCGCTACCTCGATGGACTTTACCCTGCCGGTGCTACAGCGCTCGGGGGGGCTGGAGATGGTCCCTGCCGCCATCGTACACGGCTTTATTCTGAGCCTGCTGGTGCCCATTCTCATGGCGTTTTTCTCAGCCTGATACTGCTTTGGCGGTAGTGACCCTGCCGCCAAAATTGCGCTAAATCAATAACCCTCCACTTAGTACAAGAAAGCACTTTTCTCTGCTGTGGCACAGGCATAACCTTAAACATGTATCTCAAATATAACTTTAACAGGTGTGATTATGTTTTGTGTGCAATGTGAACAAACCATCCGTACCCCGGCAGGCAACGGCTGCTCTTACGCGCAGGGTATGTGCGGTAAAACCGCAGAAACGTCCGATCTTCAGGATCTGCTGATTGCAGCGCTACAAGGCTTGTCCGCCTGGGCCTTCAAGGCCCGTGAATATGGCATTGTCGATCATTATGTCGACAGCTTTGCGCCGCGCGCATTTTTCTCCACGCTGACCAACGTTAACTTCGATTCTCCACGTATTGTGGGCTATGCCCGCGAAGCGATTGCCCTGCGTGAAGCTCTGAAAGCGCAGTGCCTGAATGCCGATGTCAGTGCCCACGTGGACAACCCAATGGCGGAGCTTCAGCTGGTGAGCGACGACCTGGGCGAGCTACAGCGCCAGGCCGCAGAATTTACCCCCAATAAGGACAAAGCGGCGATTGGCGAGAACATCCTCGGCCTGCGTCTGCTGTGCCTGTACGGCCTGAAAGGTGCAGCGGCCTATATGGAACACGCGCATGTGCTCGGTCAGTACGACAACGATATCTACGCCCAGTACCACAAAATCATGGCGTGGCTCGGCACCTGGCCTTCCGACATGAACGCCCTGCTCGAATGCGCAATGGAAATCGGCCAGATGAACTTCAAGGTCATGAGCATTCTGGATGCCGGTGAAACCAGCACCTACGGCCACCCAACCCCGACGCAGGTCAACGTCAAAGCGACCGAAGGCAAATGCATCCTGATCTCCGGCCACGACCTGAAAGATCTCTACAACCTGCTGAAGCAGACCGAAGGCACCGGGGTTAACGTCTATACCCACGGCGAAATGCTGCCCGCCCACGGCTACCCGGAACTGCGCAAGTTCAGTCATCTGGTGGGTAACTACGGCAGCGGCTGGCAGAATCAGCAGGTAGAGTTCGCCCGCTTCCCTGGCCCTATCGTGATGACCTCTAACTGCATCATCGACCCTACAGTGGGCGCGTATGATGACCGCATCTGGACCCGCAGCATCGTCGGCTGGCCGGGCGTGAGCCACCTTGAAGGCGATGATTTCGGTCCGGTTATCGCCCAGGCGCAGCAGATGGCGGGCTTCCCGTACAGTGAAATCGAACATCTGATCACCGTCGGCTTTGGCCGCGAAACGCTGCTGGGGGCGGCAGATTCTCTGATTGACCTCGTCAGCCGTGAAAAGCTGCGCCACATTTTCCTGATCGGCGGCTGTGACGGCGCGCGCGGCGAACGTAACTACTTCACCGATTTCGCCACCCGCGTGCCGGATGACTGTCTGATCCTGACCCTGGCCTGCGGTAAGTACCGCTTCAACAAGCTGGACTTCGGCAACATCGAAGGTCTGCCGCGCCTGGTGGATGCCGGCCAGTGTAACGATGCTTACTCAGCCATCATTCTGGCGGTCACGCTGGCAGAGAAGCTGGGCTGCGGCGTGAACGATTTGCCGCTGTCGCTGGTGCTCTCCTGGTTCGAGCAGAAAGCGATCGTCATCCTGCTGACCCTGCTTTCTCTCGGCGTGACCAACATCGTCACCGGGCCGACCGCGCCAGGCTTCCTGACGCCGGACCTGCTGGCCATCCTGAACGAGAAATTTGGTCTGCGTTCCGTGACCAATGTTGAAGATGATATGAAACAGCTGCTGAGCGCGTAAGGAGTAATTCATGACCATGCCAACCTCACAATGTCCGTGGCGGATGCAGGTGCATCACATCCATCAGGAGACGCCGGATGTGTGGACGCTGTCGCTGCTGTGCCATGACTACTACCCGTACCGCGCGGGTCAGTATGCGCTGGTCAGCGTCCGCAATTCAGCGGACACCCTGCGCGCCTACACGATCTCCTCAACGCCGGGCGTGAGCGAATACATTACGCTCACCGTCCGCCGCATTGATGACGGTGCAGGCTCCCAGTGGCTGACCCGTGACGTGAAGCGCGGGGATTATATCTGGCTGTCTGACGCGCAGGGCGAGTTCACCTGTGACGATAAGACGGAAGATAAATTCCTGCTGCTGGCGGCGGGCTGTGGCGTGACGCCGATTATGTCCATGCGTCGCTGGCTGGCGAAATACCGTCCGCAGGCCGACGTGCAGGCGATCTTCAGCGTGCGCTCCCCGGAAGATGTGATTTTTGCCGAAGAATGGCGCAACTATCCGGTGACGCTGGTCGCGGAGAACAATGCTACGCACGGGTTTATCGCGGGCCGCCTGAGCCGCGAGCTGCTGCAAAGCGTGCCGGACATTGCGAACCGTACCGTGATGACCTGCGGCCCGGCGCCGTACATGGAGAGTGTAGAGAAAGAAGTGAAAGCGCTGGGCGTGACCCGCTTCTTCAAAGAGCAGTTCTTCACGCCCGTGGCGGCAGCGGCAACCAGCGGGATGAAGTTCACGAAGCTGCAACCGGCGCAGACCTTCTTTGGCCGCGTGGGCACCACGCTGCTTGAAGCGCTGGAAAGCAACAACGTGCCGGTAGCGGCAGCCTGCCGTGCTGGGGTGTGCGGATGCTGCAAGACTAAAGTGGTTTCCGGTGAGTACACCGTCACCAGCACCATGACGCTGACCGACGCGGAAATTGCAGAAGGTTACGTGCTGGCATGCTCGTGTCACCCGCAGGGGGATTTGGTGCTTGCATAAACGGTAACCGTTAACGCCACCGGGCTTTTAGCCGGTCCAGCTCATCTGTCTCTGTAACCCTTGTAGGCCCGGTAAGCGTCAGCGCCACCGGGCTTTTTTGCCGGGTGGCACTGCGTTTACCCGGCCTACGTTGGGCCTGCCGCCTGTAAGGCAAGTCGTAACAAGAGTTTGCCGGGTTCGCCACACGCATTCCATTGCCGTGAAAGCCATCGTTAAATGAAGGTTGTTGCACAGGCAATACAGTCACTTTCTTCTAAGCTTGTAAGCGATATCACATAAAGGAGAAGGACAACCATGAAACAAACCGTGGCTGCATACATAGCGAAAACCCTTGAGCAGGCTGGCGTAAAGCGTATCTGGGGCGTCACCGGCGATTCGCTGAACGGACTCAGCGACAGCCTTAACAAGATGAAGACCATAGAATGGATGCCCACCCGCCATGAAGAGGTCGCCGCCTTTGCCGCGGGAGCCGAAGCGCAGCTCACGGGCGAACTCGCCGTCTGTGCCGGCTCCTGCGGGCCAGGAAACCTTCACCTTATCAACGGTCTTTTCGACTGTCACCGCAACCATGTGCCGGTGCTGGCGATTGCCGCACACATTCCATCATCCGAAATCGGCAGCGGCTATTTTCAGGAGACGCATCCCCAGGAGCTGTTCCGTGAATGCAGCCACTACTGCGAACTGGTCTCCTCGCCGGAGCAGATCCCGCAGGTGCTGGCGATAGCCATGCGTAAGGCGGTCCTGAATCGTGGGGTTTCTGTGGTCGTCCTGCCGGGCGACGTGGCGCTGAAGGCCGCACCTGAAACCGCCACCACCCACTGGTACTCGGCGCCGCAGCCGACCGTCACCCCCGCTGAAGAAGAGCTGAAAAAGCTGGCGCAGCTGCTGCGATACTCCAGCAATATCGCCCTGATGTGCGGCAGCGGCTGTGCCGGTGCGCATAATGAGCTGGTGGAATTTGCCGCTAAGCTGAAGGCGCCAATCGTCCACGCCCTGCGCGGGAAAGAGCACGTTGAGTACGATAACCCGTACGACGTCGGCATGACCGGGCTGATCGGTTTTTCCAGCGGCTTCCATACCATGATGAACGCCGACACGCTGATCCTGCTCGGCACCCAGTTCCCGTACCGCGCGTTCTACCCAACGGACGCCAAAATTATTCAGATCGACATCAACCCTGGCAGTATCGGCGCGCACAGCAAGGTGGATATGGCGCTTATCGGCGATATTAAATCTACCCTCGCCGCCCTGCTGCCGCTGCTGGAAGAGAAAACGGACCGCAAATTCCTCGATAAAGCCCTGAGCGATTATCGCGATGCGCGCAAGGGGCTGGACGACCTCGCCAAACCGAGCGAGAAAGCCATTCACCCGCAGTATCTGGCGCAGCAGATCAGTCATTTCGCCGACGACGATGCCATTTTCACCTGCGACGTGGGTACACCCACCGTCTGGGCCGCACGCTACCTGAAGATGAACGGTAAGCGTCGCCTGCTTGGCTCGTTCAACCACGGCTCGATGGCGAACGCCATGCCGCAGGCGCTGGGCGCAAAAGCGACGGCACCTGAACGTCAGGTGGTAGCGATGTGCGGCGACGGCGGCTTCAGCATGCTGATGGGGGATTTCCTGTCGGTAGCGCAGATGAAGCTTCCGCTGAAAATCGTTGTCTTTAACAACAGCGTGCTGGGCTTCGTGGCGATGGAGATGAAGGCCGGAGGCTACCTCACGGACGGTACCGAGCTACACGACACCAATTTCGCCCGCATTGCCGAAGCCTGCGGCATCACCGGCATTCGGGTGGAGAAAGCCTCTGAGGTGGACGATGCCCTGCAACGCGCCTTCTCCATCGACGGCCCGGTGCTGGTGGATGTGGTGGTGGCCAAAGAAGAGCTGGCGATCCCGCCGCAAATCAAGCTGGAACAGGCCAAAGGTTTCAGCCTCTACATGCTGCGCGCTATCATCAGCGGGCGCGGTGACGAGGTGATCGAACTGGCAAAAACCAACTGGCTCAGGTAAAACATTTCACATGACCTCTTAAAGTAAAGGGATGTGAAATGATTGATTTACGTAGTGATACCGTTACCCGCCCGGGTCGCGCCATGCTCGAAGAGATGATGGCCGCCCCGGTCGGGGACGACGTCTACGGCGATGACCCGACGGTCAACGAACTGCAACGCTATGCCGCCGAACTTGGCGGCAAAGAGGCCGCCCTGTTCCTGCCCACCGGCACCCAGGCTAACCTGGTGGCGCTGCTCAGCCACTGCGAGCGCGGAGAAGAGTATATTGTCGGCCAGGGCGCGCATAACTACCTGTACGAAGCCGGCGGCGCGGCGGTGCTTGGCAGCATCCAGCCGCAGCCGATCGATGCCGCGCCGGACGGCACGCTGCCGCTGGATAAGGTCGCGGCGAAAATCAAAGCCGACGATATTCACTTCGCCCGCACAAAGCTGCTCAGTCTGGAAAATACCCACAACGGCAAGGTCCTGCCGCGCGAATACCTGAAAGCAGCGTGGGAATTCACTCGCGAGCGCAACCTCGGCCTGCACGTGGACGGCGCGCGCATCTTTAACGCCGTGGTGGAGTATGGCTGCGAGCTGAAGGACATCACTCAAAATTGCGACTCCTTCACCATCTGCCTCTCAAAAGGGCTGGGTACGCCGGTGGGTTCGCTGCTGGTCGGCAGCGCAGACTACATCAAGCGCGCCAACCGCTGGCGCAAAATGACCGGCGGCGGGATGCGTCAGGCGGGGATCCTGGCGGCTGCCGGACTGTACGCGCTGAAAAATAACGTGGCGCGCCTGAAAGACGATCACGACAATGCTGCGTGGATGGCGGCACAGCTGAGCGAGATCGGCGCTGACGTAATGCGTCACGACACCAACATGCTGTTTGTCCGCGTCGGCGATGAACACGCTGCGCTGGGCGAATTTATGAAAGCGCGCGGCGTGCTGATCAACGCCTCCCCGGTTGTGCGTCTGGTGATGCATCTTGACGTTAACCGCGAACAGTTAACTGACGTGGTGAAACACTGGCAGGCGTTTTTACAGCGTTAAGGAGCATACCGTGCCGCAACGTATTCTGGTGCTCGGTGCCAGCGGGTATATCGGTCAGCATCTGACCACTGCGTTAAGCCAGCAGGGGCATCAGGTGCTGGCAGCGGCACGCAACACTGAGCGCCTGCAAAAGCGCCATTTGCCTGGCGTAACCTGTCACCACCTTGACCTTAGCTGGCCGAAGACGCTTCCCGCGCTGCTGGAAGGGGTGGACACGCTTTACTACCTGGTGCACAGCATGGGCGAAGGCGGGGATTTTATCGCCCACGAGCGTCAGGTGGCGATGAACGTCCGCGACGCGCTGCTGCAAACGCCGGTGAAGCAGGTGATTTTTTTAAGCTCGCTCCAGGCCCCTGAGATCGAGCAATCCGATCACCTGCGCGCCCGCCAGCTGACGGCGGACACGCTGCGCGGCGCGAATATTCCCGTTACCGAGCTGCGGGCCGGGATCATCGTCGGCGCGGGTTCCGCCGCGTTCGAGGTAATGCGCGATATGGTCTATAACCTGCCGGTGCTGACGCCGCCGCGTTGGGTACGCTCGCGCACCACGCCCATTGCGCTGGAGAATTTGCTCCACTATCTGGTGGCATTGCTGGATCACCCGGCGGAGCAACACCGCGTGCTGGAGGCGGCAGGCCCGGAGGTGCTGAGCTATCAGGAGCAGTTCGAACATTTTATGCGGGTGAGCGGCCGCAAACGCTGGCTGGTGCCCATCCCCTTCCCGACCCGCTGGATCTCGGTGTGGTTTTTAAACGTCATTACCTCTGTTCCTCCGACAACCGCGAAGGCGCTGATCCAGGGACTGAAGCACGATCTGCTGGCGGACGATCGCGCGCTGCGGGCCTTGATCCCGCAGGAACTGATCCGCTTTGACGACGCGGTGCGCAATACGCTGAAAGAAGAAGAGAAGCTGGTGAACTCCAGCGACTGGGGCTACGACGCGCAGGCCTTTGCCCGCTGGCGACCCGAGTACGGCTATTACCCGAAACAGGCGGGCTGTACGGTAAAAACCTCGGCCAGTCTTAGCGCGCTGTGGGACGTTGTGAACCAGATCGGCGGCAAAGAGCGCTATTTCTTCGGCAATATCCTCTGGCAGACGCGCGGGGCGCTGGATCTGCTGGTGGGTCACCGGCTGGCAAAAGGCCGCCCTGCCGCCCCGTATCTGAACGTGGGCGATACGGTCGACAGCTGGAAGGTGATCATCGTTGAGCCAGAAAAACAGCTGGCGCTGCTGTTTGGCATGAAGGCGCCGGGGCTGGGGCGGCTCTGCTTCACCCTTAAGGACCACGGCGACCACCGTGAACTGGACGTTCGGGCGTGGTGGCACCCGCACGGCATGCCGGGCCTGTTCTACTGGCTGCTGATGATCCCGGCACACCTGTTTATCTTCCGTGGAATGGCGAAACGGATTGCGCAACTGGCAGAAGAAAAGCGAGAAGGTAAGTAAATAAAACCCTTTTTCTTTCACCTTTCCCATTGCAACACATCGTAATTCACGAAAGAATGCGCACGAAATTCTTTTCAACACAGTGGATTGTTATGAAGGTACTGGTTACCGGGGCGACCAGCGGCTTAGGCCGAAATGCGGTCGAATTTCTGCGCAACAAAGGCATCAGCGTCAGGGCCACCGGTCGCAACGAGGCGATGGGCAAGCTCCTGCAAAAAATGGGCGCTGAATTTGTCCATGCCGACCTGACGGAGCTGGTCTCCTCTCAGGCTAAGGTGATGCTCGCCGGTATCGATACGCTGTGGCACTGCTCCAGTTTTACCTCCCCGTGGGGGACCCAGGAAGCCTTCGATCTCGCGAACGTGCGCGCCACGCGCCGTCTGGGCGAATGGGCCGTCGCCTGGGGCGTGCGTAACTTTATTCATATCTCCTCCCCGTCGCTCTATTTTGACTACCACCACCACCGCGATATTCAGGAAGATTTCCGCCCGGCGCGCTTCGCCTGTGAGTTTGCCCGCAGCAAAGCGGCTGGCGAAGAGGTGATCGACCTGCTGGCCCAGTCAAACCCGCACACCCGCTTTACCGTGCTGCGTCCGCAGAGCCTGTTCGGGCCGCACGACAAAGTATTCATCCCGCGGCTGGCCCAGATGATGCACCACTACGGCAGCGTGCTGTTACCGCGCGGCGGCGATGCGCTGGTGGACATGACCTATTACGAGAACGCCGTTCACGCCATGTGGCTGGCGAGCCAGCCGGACTGCGATACGCTGGTGTCGGGCCGCGCGTATAACATCACCAACGGCGAACCCTGCACCCTGCGCAGCATTGTGCAAAGGCTGATTGACGAGCTGAAAATCGACTGCCGCATTCGTTCCGTGCCTTACCCGATGCTGGACATGATCGCCCGCAGCATGGAGCGCTTTGGCAGTAAATCGGCGAAGGAGCCTGCGCTGACCCATTACGGCGTGTCGAAGCTCAACTTTGATTTTACGCTGGACATCTCACGCGCGGAGAACGAGCTGGGGTACAAGCCGATTGTATCGCTGGATGAAGGGATTGTGCGTACGGCGGCGTGGTTACGGGATCACGGGAAGTTGCACCGCTAGCCTTTTTGCCCGGTGGCGGCTTCGCCTTACCGGGCCTACAACTGCACCGTACTGTCCCCTCGCCCCTTTGGGGAGAGGGTTAGGGTGAGGGGAAAGAGCAAATACAAAAACGGCAACCCGAGGGTTGCCGTTTGCTTTTACAGCGCCGTCCAGGCATCTGCCCATGCCAGGCCTGCGCCCGGTTCATAGTACGACGGGGCACTGTTACACCAGCCGCTGTACGGGAACGGTTTGCACTGGAACAGCTTACCGTGGTTGTTCACGATATCACCTGCGTTGTACTTGCTGTTCGCGCTCCACGCCGGGTACGACGTGTCTTCTTCGGATGGCGTAGACGCTTTCGCCTTCACGTTCAGCAGGTAAGTCGTGGTGCTGCTCAGCTCGCCGTCGCTGACGGTCAGGCTCACTTCATACTGCTGCGCCGTTGCAGACTCCGGTGCAGTGAAGGTCACTACCGCTTTGTCTTCGCCAGCCACGGTCTGACCGTCCTGAGCACGCCAGGTATAGGTCAGCGTGTTGCCGTCTGCGTCGGTAGAGCCTTCAGCGCTCAGCGAAACCTGCGCGCCCGCTTCAACGGCACCGATTGGGCCCGCAATCTGCGCAACCGGCGCGTGGTTCACCACGACAGGCTCTGCTGGTGTTTCATCCGGAACAGGCGCTGGCGCAGGGGCCGGCGTTTCGTCCTCGGCTGGCGTCGGAGCTGGCGTTGGCGCTGGGGTCACCGGCGTGTCGGCAGACCCGTCATCGTTCACGATATTCACCTTGTAGTTCTTCTGCACGCACTTGGTGTAGTCACCGTCTTTAAACGCGCTGAACGGCGTCTGGTAGCCCACCAGCTGGCACGCGTAGGTCGAACCGTTTGGCGTATCCGCACTCCATCCCCAGTCCTGCTCCCAGTAAATCTTCAGCGCGCCCGCACCGTACTCGTCGAACTGCTTCATGTTGGCGCAGCCCAGCACTTCGTTTGCCGGAACCGGTACTTTCAGGTAATTGGCGAACTCTTTGTAGTACTTAATACGGTTCTGAGACTGGGCAATCTCGGTTGGACCGCCGCACTCAACGCCGCCGTTAATGATCTGGGTGGTGACGCCGAAGCCCGGCACCAGGCCGTTGGCTTTATCGTGATCGTTCGGCTGCCACGTTCCGTCGATAACCTGCAACATGCTTGGTTTTGGCGGCTGCGGGTAGGCGAAGAAGAAGATCGCGCTCGCCAGGTTCAGCCAGGTGTCCGCCACCAGCTCAGGCTTGTCGAGCAGGGTACGCACGTCGCCGTACATCGCTTCGGAGAACGGACCGTAGTTGTAGTTGTAGGACAGCTGCTTGGCGCCGCGACCGAAGTAGCTCAGGAAGTCGCCGTCTTTATCTTTACCGCACGGCCAGGTCTGCCCCTGCCAGACGTCCGGGTTACACTCGCCGTTATAGCCGCCCTTCTGCCCTTCGCTCCAGCCCATTTCGCGCACGTGAACCAGCGCCTGACGCCATTCGGCTTCCGGACGCCAGCTTTCGTGGCCGCCGGTTTCCTGGGCAAAGTGGGCAAACATGGTGGCCAGCTCTTTACGGCAGATGGCGTCGCTGTCACGACCGTCGTCGTAGGTCTTACACAGCGCCGGGAATTTACCCACGGCCTTCAGGAAGTTGCTGTAGGTATAGGCCTGAGCGCGCAGCGGGAAGAGATATTCCCAGTCGCTGGCTTTCACAATCCCTTCAACGCGCTTAACGTTTTCCGGGTTTGCCGCGCGGCCTGGCTCAATCATTTCAACCTGCGCGTTATCCAGCGTCCTGATGGTCTCCTTAACCGACGTCATGAGCGGGAAATCGGTTAATTCTTTTTCTTTCTTCGCCAGATCGCTGGCTTTCATGGTGTACGGCTCACTGCTGGTTTCCTTCAGATTTGCAGCCTGGGCCATCAATGGCGCCACGCAGGCTCCCGCAATGAGTACACTCAATAACGTCCTTTTGTTCATTTCAGTATTCCTGTTTATTCAGATTAAACGTTAAAATCCCGGCTTAGGTATTATTTCGTTAATACATAAACCACATTCAGCTGTTTTCACTTTTCGAAGAACACCTTCAGGAATTCTTCAAAAATAAAAAACGTTAATACCGTGCTGCTAATTTCAGTTGCTGGTATTTCGCCCAGACCTTATGGGCATATTTCATGCGCTGTGGATAATTCTCTTTCTTTAACCCGGCGTTATAGGCGCCTACGGCCTCCCAGTTATAGCCATACACTTTAATCATGCCGGAGAGAATCGAGGCGCCCACCATGATGGACGTACACGGCTCCGTCATTAAGCGATATTCATCGATGCCCCGGCTTTCCAGCGCGGTAAAATGCGTGCTGTTAATTTGCATCAGTCCAACATCACGCGTGCCGTCGCGGTTTTGTCCAACCGCATACGGATTCATTCCAGATTCCACATTGGCGATGGCATACAATAAATAAGGATCGACATGATAATAATGCGCCGCTTTATCCCAACAGTTCGCCAGTGCGCTTTGGCTTATTATTAACAATAACAAAATGAGCTTTTTCATTTTTACCTGCTGACAGTATCGGTTATTTCTCCTTACCCACATCCTGTAAAATGAATTTAAATCGCTCACCGCACCGTGACGGGCGCGGTGAGCGTTTATCGGGTCAGATTATTTGCAGTCTGGTGCTGCGCCTTCTTTCACCCATACATCGCTGTTCGCAGGGTTATCACCGCGGGTCCACCATTTCGCACGATAAACATTGCCCTCGTACGTGGTGGTTTCGCCGCCGTTATAGACCACATCGGAACGCCAGTTGAATTTCACCTGGCTGACCAGCTCCCACGCTTCTGCGCCGAAGCCAGGCTGGTTGCCCTGAGTCCAGTACTTCGCTTTCCATACCAGGTTGTCGAAGCTCACGATGTCGCCACCGTTGTAGACCTTGCTGGATTCCCAAACCGCATGCTGGCTGGCCGCCGGATCAACTGGCGCATCACAGCTGCCGGTTGCCGGAGTAGTGCCTTCGTCAGACGGAGTATTCCCTTCGTCAGACGGCACGTTACCTTCGTCGGCCGGGGTGGTGTCTTCGTCCACAGGCGCCGGGGCCGGTGCTGCTTTCGGGTTCACCGTTACCTGCACGTTAGACTGCACGCTGGTTTTGCCGTCGGTGACCACAACGCTCAGGGTGTAGGAAGAGGTGTTGTTGACCTCTGGCGCAGTAATGCGAACGTTGGCGGTATTCGTCCCCGTTGCGTTCATATCTGCCGGTACGCTCCAGCTGTAGGTCAGCGCGTCGCCGTCTGGATCGGTCGCCTGTGCATGCAGGGAAATCGCTTCACCGGATTCCACGGTCACGGCGTCCATGGCATTGATTACTGGCGCCTGGTTCGCTTTCGGCGCTTTGTTCACAACCTGCACGTCGATCGCGTTGCTCAGGCCTTTCGCGTCGGTCACGGTCAGGCGGAACACCAGGTTCTGATCGCTGGTCACAGCCGGTACGCTGAAGCTGGCTTTCGCTTTGGTGCTGTTCGCCAGGGTCACGGTAGCGCCGGAAACCTGCGTCCATTTGTAGGTCAGCGCATCGCCGTCCTGGTCGCTGGAGGCTGAACCGTCGAGCGTGACCGTCGCCGGGCCTGTTACCGTCATGTCGGTAGCAGACGCGACAGGCGCATGGTTGGTTACCACCGGCTCAACTGGCGTAGAGCTGCCGCCCAGCAGGCTTTCATTCATGGCGTTCAGGATGTCGCCGTTATCGGATTCGATAGACCACGCGAACAGGCCGCCCAGGTTTTTGTTCAGTACGTATTTGCCCTTCGCGTTCACGGAACGGGCGTTATCGTAGGTCACCAGCTCGCCGGTAGACTTGTTGAACACGTACGGCGCTTCTGCCGCTTCGTCGTATTTGTACTCCCAGCCCGGTTTGCCCAGCATCTGGTTCACAATCTGACGGTAGTCAACGATGCCGTTTTCCCACGTGCCTTTGACCGGGCCGGTGGCGGTGCCGGTGAACGGATTGTCGCCGGTGTAGCCGTGAACGCCGGTCCAGCCGCGTCCGTACATGCCTGCGCCAACCACGATCTTGCCTGGCTGAACGCCCTGCTCGAGCATCGCTTTCACTGCGTTATCAGTGGTGTAGTTGGTGTCTGGTTTCCAGGACGCACCGTACAGCGCGGTCTGGTGGCCGAGGTCGGTATTGCTCCAAGCGCCGTAGAAGTCGTAGCTCATCAGGAAGATGTGGTCGATGTACTGCTGCGCGGTGTTGTAGTCCACGTCTTCGATCTTATCTTTGCCTGCACCGATAGCGGTGGTCAGCTCGTAGGTACGGCCAGTTTCCGCAGACAGTTCGTTCAGCATCTGGCGCAGGTCGTGCATCAGCGCGGTGTAAGTCGCTTTATCGGTCTGCGGGTTACCCAGTTTAGCGTTTTCACCGCCGCCGCCCGGGAACTCCCAGTCGATATCCACGCCGTCGAACACTTTCCAGGTGGTCAGGAAGTCTTTCACGGACGCAACGAAGCGGTCGCGCAGCACTTTATTATCCATCTGATAGAACGGGTCGGACAGGGTCCAGCCGCCGACGGATGGCAGAATTTTCAGATCCGGATGGGCTTTTTTCATCGCCATCAGCTGACCGTAGTTGCCTTTGTACGGTTCATCCCAGCCGGTCACACCCTGCTGAGGTTTCTGCAACGCCGCCCACGGATCGTGGATCGCCACGGTGTAGTCCTGACGGCCCTGGCAGGCGCGCTTCAGAGATTCCAGCGCGCCGGAGGATTTGGCGCTGTCGTTAATGCCGTCGCCGCCGCAGATTGGAATGAAGCCGTACAGCAGGTGGTTGATGTTCGCCGCCGGAATTTTGTCAGCAGAGAAGTTACGGTCGTACACGCCCCACTCGGGGAAGTAAGCACCAACCACTTTATCAGTGTGCTGCGCGAACGCTTTGTTGTTTTCCAGCAGCGGGGTGTTGAGCGGCAGCAGGTGGCTACCGTCGGTGTCCGCCACGATGATCAGCTTGCTGGCGCTCTTGGTGCAGCCGCTGTCGTTACACAGCTCGACCTGTTCCTGATAGCGTCCGCCTTTTTTCACTTTGAACGTCGCAGAGCCGGCGGTGCTGCCCGCTCCGGTCCAGACGGTCTGGCCGTCCAGCAGCACTTTTGCTGACGTAGGGGCGTCGCCGCTCCACACGTTCCACTCAACCTTCACGTCAACGCCATCTTTGTGGACTTTGATGAGGTTGTTGTAGTCCTGTGCCGCCTGATCCACCTCTACCAGCGCAAACTTATCGTTGCCTGATGTAATTGACGGTGTACCCGGTGCCGCTGCAAATACCGAGCTCGTTGCGGCTGCAACAAAAAGCGCCAGATATTTAGGCTTCATAAATTTCATTTTTATTTCCTGATAAATTTATTCGTAACGTAATAATCCATGTCTTCCGTGAGATCATGGATGCGCTTCGCATAATGCGTATTTAACCAACCTGAATGCCGTGAAAAAAAGCTTTTTACTGCGTTGTATTCCTCCATAAAAAGATACAAGCCTGAATTCCGTCTAGCTTATATCCCTTACGATACACCGGGCGTAAAGAGACGTCCTTCTCTTCCACCGTCAAAAAAATTTATAAAATAACTTGACCGCTATATTTAAAATGTGGAAACCAGTTGCTGGCTGATAAACACAGTTATTCCAGCAAAGGCGAGATACGGTCCGAAAGAAATAGTGAGGTTATTTTTATTTACATTATTCAGGACGAAATAACCGACAATACCGCTTAACGCTGCCGCCAGCTCAATGGTGGGCAGCGCCTGCCAGCCACACCAGGCGCCCAGCGCCGCCAGCAGTTTAAAATCGCCGTGGCCCAGGCCTTCCCGCCCCGTGACCAAACGAAAGGCCCAGTAGAGCAGCCAGAGCGACAGATAGCCCGCTACCGCGCCGAACAGCGCGTCGTGCAACGGCAATTTATGGTCAAAAGTATGGAGCAGGAGACCGGCCCACAGCAGCGGCTGGGTCAGGCAGTCCGGGAGAAGCTGGTGCTGCCAGTCGATCATCGCCAGAGGCAGTAAAAAGAGCGCCAGTAACCACAGGGAAAACATCGCCTGAACGTCCGGCATGCACCAGGCCGTGACGCCAAAAAACAGCGCGGAGAACAATTCGACCAAAAATAACCGCAGCGGGATGGCCGTGCCGCACTGGTGGCAGCGACCCCGTAACAACAGCCAGCTGACCAGGGGGATATTTTCCCATGCAGCCAGCGTGTGCTGGCACACCGGGCAGTGCGAGGCAGGAAAGAGCAGATTGCCGCTCCCCTCCTCGTCCATCATCATCCCCGGCAGGCGCTCGGCCACAACGCCCAGAAAACTGCCCATAATCCCGCCCAGGATCGCACTCATCATCGCGAAACTAACCGGACAGGCCTCCCGCATCAGAGAGACGGTATTCATGCGTTTTTTGCCCAGGTGAGCTGCACCTGCGCTTTCACATCGCTGAGGTGGTCAACCGGCGTGAGGTTTATTTTTTGTAACCTGACGCCGGAGGTCTGATTAATTTCGCGCAGCCAGTTTTTTAATTCATACACATTTACCCGACTCACCACGAACGATAACGTTTGTCCCTCCTGACGCACGTCCGTCAGTGAAAGGTTAATTTCATGGGCGCTTTTCTCAACCACCGTACGTGGATTATCCGTTTTGACTAACTGGACCTGAAGATGATTTTTATTAATTTCACTGCGCATCCAGTTTAGCGTCTCTTTTTGTCGTTTAAGCGTCGATTTACTATTTTGAATCATATTATCCAAAGGGATGACTCCTGCGTAATACACCGCAGCCCCAAGCAGGGCGACGATGCAGAGTTTTAAAATAACTTTCTCCCGGGCGCTGTAATTCTGATAGCGTGATTTCAGCTGCGCGATTCGCTCTTTCATTTATGTTTCCCTGCGATCATGGCGGTATACGGTTCGGTGGTTGAAACAGGCTGTAAGGTAAAATCGAAATTCTCACGGGTCTGATTAACAAACGTTTGCAACGCGGGCTGGTTTTGCGCGCTGACGCTCAGCGTTAGCGTGTTTTGCTGCGCATCGTATTCCAGCAGATCGATTTCCATCGCAGGGACTGACTGCCGGGCGGCGGCCAGCTCGTCCAGCTGAAGGAAGATCCCCTTGCTCTGTTTTTTGACGTTCTGACCAAAGTGATATTTGATGTTGGTCTGGTGACGCATGCTGGGGAAATGGTGCTGATACACCTGGAGGATCTCCTCCTGTATCTGGTTTTCCTGCTGCACCAGCATCCAGGCCATCGCAATGCGCGGCCCCAGCAGCAGGCCAACGGACAGCAGGCCCGCCGCCACCGCTGCGGCTTTCATGCGTTTCGCGACGCGCCCGTTACCGGCCTTGAGGCTGAATTCACCGTGAAGCAGATTCACGCGACAGGCCTGCCACTGCGGCTGGATCAGCACCAGCGGATGCTGCCAGGCATGCTGCACATCAACGGTGACGTTTGCAGGCGCGTCGCCGTAGCACCACACCTCGCCTTCGCCGGCTTTCTGCATCAGCAGCGGCAGCAGGCTGGCCTCCATTTCTGCCGCCACGTGGGGCGATAAGCGCAGCCAGTAGCCATTATCCTGCGCGACCAGCGTGCTGCCGCCTGCCGCCACGGGCAGCAGCCAGGCATCAGGCAGAGCCTGAATCACGCGGAGTCCGGCCTCCTGACAGCGGGCCAGCGCCGCGCGCAGGCGGTCGGCGTCAATGGCCACGGCGTCGACCTCGGCCCCTTTTTTGTGGAGCACCGTCCAGTGGAGGGTATCTACGTCGCCAATCAGCGTCTCTTCCGCCATCCACGAGAAGGCCATCGCCTGAGAAGCCACCTTTTTCGGCAGCGTGAAGTGGCGGAAAATCATGTCGCCGGCGGGCAGCAGGAGACAGACGCGTGCCGCCAGCGGGTGATCGGCCAGCGCCTCCAGGCTGTCGAGCACCTCAACGTGCTCGCTGCCGGACTCACACCACATTATTTTCCCGCCCTCGCGGCTGTCGGGACGAACAAAAAGTACCTGTTTCATAACGTTCTACTTTTCTTATTCAATCATTCGGTAACGGCGCTGCCACGTCACGATCTCGCCGGCTTCGTTATTAATCTGAAGCTGGCTGACCACGCGAAGCGTTAATTCATCGGTATTGCCGCTGTAGTTCACGCGGAAGTACCGGCTGTTTACAGAAAAGCGATCGGCCACCTGGGGGAGATCGTCTTTGACCTGCGGGAAGGTCTGCTCCAGCGCTTTGCTGAACGCCTCCATATTTTCCCAGCCCGATTCAGGCCGCGAATCCAGCAGGCGAACGGCGTCATCCTGCGTGAGTTTTCCGGGGAACATGGCCGCCAGCACGGCGGCCTGTTCCGGTTGCAGGGTGTTCACGTCAACCTTGCTGGCGGCGTCCGGCAGCGCGCACAGCAGCTTGCTCACCTTCGGGTAGGCCGAAGCAGGAAACGCCGGCAGCAGCTTGATTTCCGCGATGCTGCGCATCATCTGGTTTGCCGGTTGCCGCGCGGGCACGACGCCGGCCCACGCGTCGCTTTCGGCGTCCTCTTTCGCCGTTGTACTGTCACCATCGAGATAATCCACCAGCTGGAAATAGACCTCCTCCGCCGTGCTCTGGCTGAGGCCGCTCTCCGTCAGCAGTTGCTCGACACTCTGCTCTTTACGCGGTTTTTCCACCACGCCGGGCGCGCTTTGTCCCTGGGGTGCGGCCTCGGCGGTCAACAGGTTATTGACGTTAAGGCAGTCCTGGGCGTCTTCCACCTGGCTTACGACCGTGTAGTCTTCACCCCGCGTCTCCAGCGGCTGATGCCAGTCGCCGTCCAGCGACAGCGGCTTGCTTTCGCCGCTGGCGTCAGTCTGCAACCGGTCCTTCACCACTTTTTCCTGGGCCTGCATCGCCCAGCGCAGCTGTTGCTGGCTTACCTGATAATGGGTTTTCTGCAAATTTCGGCAGAACTGCTGGCTGATTTTGGCGGCCAGGGCAGACATCATCACCAGTAAAATCAGCACCACCAGCAGGGCAACGCCCTTTTGTTGACGGATCCGGCTCATGGTTTGGCCTCCGGCAAAGGGGCGGCATCCGGGGTCGCCGCCGGCGCGTCGGCGGCTTTCTCAGGCGCTGCGGCAGCGGTCACTTCCGGCATATCGCCCGGCGTGGTAAACACCCAGCGCCAGGTCTCCCCGTTATCCATCGTCAGCGTCGCCTCCACACCGTCCGGCAGATGGGTGGCATCGGGCCAGGACTTCAGCCAGCCCTGACGATAAAACTGCCACCGTAACGCTTTCACCCCGCTGACAATCGGCACGTCGTCGGGCTTCACGTCTGCCGGACCGTCAATCACCGGCCAGACGTCGCGATACAATTGCCCCTCCTCCAGCCGCCAGCGCACGCGCTCCAGCTGGACCGTTCCGCTCACGCCGTTCAGGGTGGTCAGCTCAAGGGCATCGCCCTCCTGACGAAACAGCTCCGGCTCATTGCGCGGGGCCCGCGCCTGGAGCTGGAAAAAATCACGCTCCATCAGACTCCAGGCGCGCTGAAGCTGGTTGAGGCTGGCGGCGCTGGCATCCGTCGCCGAGCTGGTACGCATCGCGCCGTCCAGAATTTGCCAGGCCAGGGTGCTGATCACCGCGAAGATGGTCAGCGCAATCATGATCTCCAGCAGGGTAAACCCGCGCTGGCGTCGCGTTTTTTTCACTTGCTCTCTCCCGGCGGAATGACGTGCAGGGAGATGACCGGCTGGCTCTCGTCGCCTTCCGCATAGACGCGAATGGCGTTCGCCCAGACGTTGTCGGCGGTTTTCACCCGCTGCTTGCGCCAGTTCCAGCTGCGCCCGCCCATGATCTCCGTTCCCTGCTGCTCGGCATCCGGGAAGTCGGTTTTGGTGAGCTGTGCTTCCGCCAGCTGGTTTTCCGCCACCCAACTGGCCTGCAAGGTGTCGGCCAGACCATGGGTAAACCGCACGTTCAGGGAGACCGAGTTCATCAGCGCCAGCGCGGCAGTGGAGAAAATCACCAGGGCAACCATCACCTCCAGCAGCGTCATCCCCTTTTGCTTTTTGTTGTCCTTAGTCATCGTTTTCTACCGATACCGGTGCCGCACCCTGCGACACCACGCGGAAATGGTGCTGTTTGTCGAAACTTTGCAGCGTCAGCGTAAAGCGGCTGATTTCACCGTCCGGTAAAAAGATCACCTGCGGCTCGGACGTCACCGTTGCGGCCAGGCGCTGCGGCGAGAGCGAAACGTGCATCTCCTCGGGGAAATCGCCTTTGGTGGTAATACGTCCGGCGGATAATGGCACCCAGTGACGCTCGCCATTTTTATCGTCGATCGTCACCAGCTGATATTTATCCGTGGTCATCACCAGCCCGACAATATTTCCGTCCATGACCGCACGGTCTGAACCATAATCAACGAGGGCTTTTAATTGCTGGCCAAATATATCCGTACCGCTGCGTGAAGGTATGGTTGACACCACCATCATGGCGCAACTGGCAAATATCACCAGCGCCAGAATAATTTCCAGCAACGTAAAGCCGCGTTGATTTTTCATTATTTCTCGTTCTTATCCAGAGACCAGTTGGTAATGTCATCGGCGGTATTCGCTTCGCCGTCCGGACCGGCGGAGAAGACGTCAACCGCGCCGTGTTCACCCGGGCTAACCAGAATATAATCACCGCCCCACGGATCCTGCGGCAGGCGGCGGATATAGCCGTCCGCGCGGTAGCCGTTCGGGATGGGTGCGATCTCAGGCTTCGTCACCAGCGCCTGCAAGCCCTGCTCTGTGGTCGGATAGCGGTGGTTATCCAGCTTGTACATATCCAGCGAGCCTTCGAGCGCGACAATATCGCTGGTCGCCTTTTGCTCATCCGCTTTTTCTTTATTTCCCATTAAGTTTGGCACCACCATACTCGCCAGAACGCCGAGAATAACAATCACCACCATTAATTCGAGCAAGGTGAAGCCCGCCTGGCGAGCCAGGTTTTTACGTTTTAAAGCCATGATTTAACCTACCATATTATTAAGTTGCAGAAGCGGTTGTAATATTGACAGCACGATGAATAAAACAATCGTCGCCATGGATACCACCAGCGCCGGTTCAAAAACCGACAGCGTTAATGTAATTCGATGTTGTAAAGCCGATTCCTGATTTTCCGCCGCGCGATCCATTAAATTACCCAATTCCCCGCTCTCTTCGCCGGAGGCAATCATATACAGCATGGTTGGCGGGAATAATTTCGCCTGTTCCAGCGCCGCATACAGCGACGCCCCCTGGCGCACGGTGTCGGCGGCCTGCTCCAGCACCTGCCGGGCATAGAGGTTTTCAATCCCGTCCATTGCGATATACATGCCCTCCAGCAGCGGCACGCTGCTGGCCTGCAAAATGCTCAGGGTACGGATATAGCGGGCGCTATTGATGGCGCACACCAGCTTTTTAATCGGCGAGCCGTTCACCAGCCAGCTGTGCCAGCGAAAACGGTTTTTCACGTTTCGCACCCAGGTTTTAAAGCCGACGAACGCCCCCGCCAGGCTGCCGGCAATATAAATGCCCCAGGCTTGCAGGAAATCACTGACCGCAATCAGCGTGCGGGTGGTGATCGGCAACTGCTGCTTCATATGGGTAAACTGCTCAATCACCTGCGGCACCACCGCCACCAGCAGAATGCTGATGACCGCGATGGCGACCACGGTGAGGGTAATCGGGTAGACCATCGCCTGCGTCAGCTTGCTTTTCATCTTCTGACGCTGCTCGTTGTACTCCGCCAGCTTTTCCAGCACGTCGCCCAGGTGACCGGTCTTTTCACCGGCCATCACCAGCGTGCAGTAGAGCTTGTCGAAGGTGCGCGGAAACTGGCTGAAGGCGTCGAACAGCGTATGCCCTTCCACCACTTTCTCGCGAATTTCCACGACCATCGCCGCCAGCTTTTTGTCTTCCGTCTGTTTTGAGATGGCCTTTAGCGCGCTCTCCAGCGGCAGCGCGGCGTTCACCAGCGTCGAGAGCTGGCGGGTAAACATCGACAGCACCGGCGTGGAGAGCTTCGCCCCGGTTTTTGCTTTTCCGGCTGCCGCCGCCTCGCGGGTTTCGGTGATGCTGACGGGCATCAGCTTTTGTTCGCGCAACGTCTGGCGAACCTGCTTTTGCCCCTCGGCCTGTAGCGTCCCGCGCTGGGTTTTTCCGGCAGCATCCGTCGCCGTCCAGGCGTAGAAGGCCATTACGCATCCCCCCCACGCTCGGCGGTAACGCGCATCACCTCTTCCAGAGACGTCACGCCGCTAATCACCTTCAGCAGCCCGTTTTCGCGCAGGCTGTAGGCCTGCTTAAACAGCTGCGTTTCGATGGACATTTCGTCCTTATCTTCATGAATGGCGCGGCGCATGGTGCTGTCCACCACCAGAAATTCATGAATACCGGCGCGGCCCTGATAGCCGCTCTGGCGGCAGTGTTCACACCCCACCGCGCGGTAGATCGTTTTTGGCGGCGCGTCCATAAAGCTGAACAGCGCTTTTTCATTGACGTCCAGCGGACTGGTGGTCCGGCAGTGCGTGCACAGCCGACGCACCAGACGCTGGGCAATGACGCCGAGCAGCGATGAACCAATCAAAAACGACTCCAGCCCCATATCCCGCAGACGCGTAATCGCCCCGGCTGCGCTGTTGGTGTGCAGCGTCGACATCACCAGGTGACCGGTAAGCGACGCCTGCACCGCAATCTGCGCGGTCTCTCCGTCGCGAATTTCCCCGATCATCACCACGTCCGGGTCCTGACGCAAAATCGCGCGCAGCCCGCGGGCAAAGGTCATATCGACACGCGGGTTAACCTGCGTCTGCCCCACCCCTTCCAGCTCGTATTCAATCGGGTCTTCCACGGTCAGGATGTTGCGTTCATGCCCGTTCAGCGCCGAAAGAATGGCGTACAGGGTAGTACTTTTACCGGAACCCGTAGGGCCGGTAACGAGGATGATCCCGTGCGGGCGATCGATAAGCCCCTTCAGCTTCTCCAGCTCTTCATCAATCAGCCCGAGCTTGTTGATGTCGGGCTTGAGGTTGCTTTTATCGAGCAGGCGCATGACCACGCGCTCGCCGTACTGGGACGGAATGGTCGACACGCGCACGTCGATCGCCTTGCGGCCAATGCGCAGGGAGATACGGCCATCCTGCGGCAGGCGCTTCTCGGCAATGTCCAGTTTCGACATCACCTTGATGCGCGACACCAGCAGCGGGGCGAGCTTGCGCGCCGGCTGTAGCACCGGGCGCAGCACGCCGTCGACGCGGAAGCGAATGCTCAGCGTGCGCTCGAAGGTTTCGATATGAATATCCGACGCGCCGTCCTTCACCGCCTCGCTGAGAATGGCGTTGATCAGGCGGATCACCGGCGAGTTTTCGTCGTTATCGAGCAGATCTTCGTTATCCGGGATCTCCTCGGTTAGCGCCATCAGGTCGATATCCGCGTCCATATCGTCCACCAGCTGCTGCGAAACGCCGCTGCTCTGCTGCCAGATTTTGGCCAGCAGCTCATCGAAGGCTTCCGGCGTCAGGGTGACCGGAACGAACGCACGTCCCAGTACACGGCGCACCTCCAGCAGTGCATACGCCGGGGTGTCGTCACGGATATAGACATCATTGTTATAAAACAGAACGCCGTTATCCTTTGCGTAGCTGCTGCTGCACAGCGCTTTACTCAGTTCGTCCACGTTGCCCCCTCCGCACTATTCTTTAAACGGATTGCGCGTGGCGCTGGTTTTCACCGGCGCGGCGCTGGCGTCGACAGGGAATGCGGGCAGGACGGCATTGTCGCTCGGCGCAATGATGCCGAGCTTTTTCTCTTCCAGTCGCTGCATCTGGCGCACCCGGATCTGGTCATATTTCTCCTTCGACGCCGCGCTGTAGTTGTCGTCGTCACGCAGGACGGTGGTATGAATAAATACCATCAGGTTGCGCTTGGACGTATCCTGCGAGGTGTAGCGGAACAGCTGGCCCACCAGCGGAATATCGCCGAGCAGCGGCACCTTAGAGACCGACTGCTTGGTGACGTTTTCCATCAGGCCGCCGAGCACCACCGTCTGGCCGCTGTGGACCATCACCTCGTTATTGATGGTGCGGGTGTTGAAGGTCGGGCCGAGGCTGGCGTCTTCCGTCGCGCTGTTGTCAACGCTGGAGACTTCCTGCTCAATCTTCAGGTGGATCATATCGCCGTCGTTAATCTGCGGCACAATTTTCAGCTTGGTACCCACGGTCTTGCGCTCAACGGAGTTGAAGACGTTGTCGCCGCTGGTGGTCTGCGAGCCGGAAAGCACCGGCACGTCCTGACCCACGTTAAACGACGCTTCTTTGTTATCCAGCGTGACCACGCTCGGCGTGGAGAGGATGTCGTTTTTGCCGTCGGTGGAGAGCGCGGTCACCAGGGCGCCGAAGTCGCCGTTAAAGAAGCCGGTCGCCAGGCCGGTGAAGCTCGTCCCCTTCATGGTGCCGTTCTTGATCTGGCTAATCGGTAAGCCGGTGGCGCCGAACTGCACGCCGCCGTGCTTGCCGGTCCACTGCACGCCGAGATCCATGCCGTTACCGTCCTGCACTTCCGCAATGATCGCTTCTACCAGCACCTGCGGACGGCGAATATCGAGCTTGTCGATCACCTTCTCCAGGGAATTCATCACGTTAGGCTGGGCGGTGATCACCAGCGAGTTGGTTGACTCGTCGGCGGTAATATTCAGGTCCGTCGCGGCGCTCGCGGTTTTCGCTTTGGCCGTACCCGGCTTGTCTTTCAGCTGCTCGCCAATACCGGTCAGCACCGGAACCACTTTGGTGGCGCTGGCGTACTTGAGGTAGAAGACGCGGGTATTCCCCTCGTTGTTCTGCTCGCGATCGAGCTGGTGAATCAGGGAGCGGGTGCGCGTGCGTGCATCTTCCGAACCGCTGATCACCAGGCTGTTGGTTTCGTCATCCGCCACCACTTTGGTGGCGAGCTGCGGCGCGTTCTGCCCCTTCTGCTCTTCATTGTTGAGGTTGTTCAACATGTCGGAGAGATCTTTGGCAGAGGCAAAGCGCAGCGGCACGATTTCACGGCGCTGAACGCCCTCTCTGTCAACGCGCTGCACCAGATCCACCAGGCGGTTCACCACCGAGGCCTTACCGGTTAACAGCATCACGTTGGACGGCTCAAAATGCACCACGTTACCGATGCCGGTGGCATCGTTCAGCTGGCGCAGCAGCGGTGCCAGTTCGCGCACCGGCACGTTTTCCATGCGCACCACGCGGGTGATGATCTCATCGCCCTTGCCCGGGTTTTTGCTGTCCGCCAGCGGCGCACCGGCGGTACGCGCCACGCTGGAGCGCACCACTTTGACCATGCCGTTGTCCATCGGGATCACCGACAGGCCGTACAGGTCCAGCACGCTCAGGAAGAACTGGTAATATTCATCTTCCGTCAGCACGTTGTAGGTTCTGACCGAGACGGTGCCCTGAACGGACGGATCGACCAGAATGGTTTTGTTGAGATTGCGGCCTACCGTATCGATAAACTCGCGAATATCGGTATTTTTAAAACTCGCGCTAAAGTTAGCTGCAAGCAGCGAACTGGAATATAACGACAATGCGGTCAGCGCCACGCACGCCCATGGAAATTTCTTCATGTCTGTACACTTGTTAATTGTTTAGAACATTGACCCGAATATTTTCAAGGTGAGCGTGACGCCGAACCACGACCTCCGCCTCTTTCATTTTCGACCAGTTAGCAATAATGCTTTTCGCTTTTGCTTCATCAGTCATATCGACAGAATTAACTTTCACCGCCACATCCCCTTTTTCCAGACCAGACTGGCTGTAGAACGAGGAGGCATTCCGTGGGTTGATCCTGTAGCCTTCCAGCTGGCCCTTTTCTATTAACGGCTTTAACACCAGATAATCATCCAGATGCAAACTGTCTGCACCGGGATCTTTTGTCGATTTGGTCACCGGGCCGCTTTCTGTGCCGCCCTTAAAATAGTCCGGCTTATTTAATGCCAGTACCTGCGTAGCACCTTCATAATTAACAACCACATTATCTTTATTAATTTCCTGAATAAATGCGTCGTTAAAGCCGGTGAGCGGTTCACCCTCGCGGTAGCTTTTCTGGCCGCCCGCCGTTTTGATGACGGCGAAGGAGAGCCAGGCGTCATCGCTGCTCACGATGCCCTCGATTTCCGCCGCCAGCGGGGCTTTTACCGCCGCGGGCACGTTATCCTGACGCACGGCCGCGGTGAATAGCGTGAAGACTTTTTCCTCACGCAAGGTTTTCAGCGGCTGCTCGTCAGAATTAGCCAACTTATTCGTAACTTTTTTATAATCTTTAAAGGTGAGATACCCTTGCTGGCCGCAAAAAATCAGCAACACAAACATAATACAAGGCGTTATCCACCGTGACAGAAATGAGAACCTCATTTTTTATCCGGCCTATAGCAAAGCAAAAATAAGCAGCGTCATACTGCGCCAATATGGATGAAAATAGTAATAAGCTGTTGCAAATGCGACCACTGCCTTTGCCGCTAACTTTCATAAAGAAAAATATTGACCGTATAAAATCCAGATGTTAGGCGCTGCCAGCAGGATATTTTTACCCTGTTTGCAAATTGACCACCTCAGAGCATTAACTTACTTTCTGGTGCTGTTGCTATTCCTAATCAGAGACGGTAAGTCGTTATGTATCAGAGCCACTTTAATTTTAAAAACCCGCCATTCAGGACGATCGCCCGTTTATCCGGGGATTTTCTGGTGCCTTATCATCAGGATGTGTTTAACCTGCTGAAAGAGAAAACCCAACAGGCGGGCATTATCGGGCTCTTTAGCGACGACGCGCCGCTTCTGGCTCACTTCAGCGATGCGCTGAAAGCCAGCAGCGGCAACGTGCTTGCCATCAGCGCGTTTCCAAAATTGAGTGCCAGTAGCCTGCTGTACAAGCTCAACCCGGGAACGAAAGCGATCGGCAACCGTATGCAGGCGGTGGATGCCATACTGCGCCAGTGGCAGGAGGGAAAAGCGAAATCCAGAGTGCTGACCATCGCCCACTGCGAAGCCATGAAAGAGGGCTGTCTGGAAGTCCTGGGTACGCTGCTCACGCGTGCCCAGGAGCTGAACGTCCGCCTGTCCGTGGTGCTAATGGGCGCAGCGGATCGGGAAAGCCTGATTAAGCAACCTGAACTGCGCGAATACATGCACACCCATCACGTTCTGCGCCCCCTGACCTGCCGCGAATACCTGAGCTACGTGCAGGCGCAGTGCGAAGAACACGGCTGTGAAAATTCGCCGTTAACGCCAGCCCGCGTGCGCAAAATGCACGCGCTGACCAAAGGCAACATCAGCAAACTGAATGCTCTGGCACACCTGTCAATGCTCGCCGCCTGGACGGAACGCGCGGCGCAGGTCAGCCCGCGTCATTTACGCCTGGCGGCGGGAGAGATCCTGCCCGCCAAAAAACACGGTAAGCGCCTGGCGACCGTGGGGCTGTTCGCGTCGGTGCTGTTTGCGGCCTGCGGCTGGTATCTGACCTCGTCGATCAGCGCGCACCTTCCCATCCCGCTGCCGGTCCCCGTCAGCTGGAAACAGCCGACGCCAAAACCTGAAGCAGCCGTGGTGCCGGTTATCGACAACGAAATGGTGAATCAGCCGGATGCGATGCACCAGCTTTATCTGATGTGGGGGTATGACGCCTCGGCAGAAGAGGCCCTGTGCCATAACGCCGCGAAAGTGAACCTGATGTGTAAGCAGGGGAACGCGACGCCGGACGCGCTGGCGCGGGAGGGGTATCCGTGGGTCAGCGAGCTCAAAACCGGCGGTCACCTTAACTATGCGGTTGTCGCCCGGGTGGGCGACACGTCGATTGACCTGCTCATGAATAACCGGACCTGGCAGGTGAGCCGCAGCTGGTTTAACCAGCATGCGACCGGCAACTTTACCCAGTTGCACCGCCTGACGCCGGAAGGCCAGGACGCGATCGGCGCCGCCAGCGACGGTAAAGACATGGCCTGGCTCGATCAGCAGTTAAGCCTCGCGCTCAGCAAGCCGGAAACGCACGCCCGGATCTGGACCGCAGAGATGATGAAACGCACCCGCGAGTTCCAGCAACAAATGAAACTGCACGTGGACGGCATCCCGGGAGAAGACACGCTGATGCAATTAATGCGCGTGACCAACAGCACGCCGAGCGTACTGATTCAGGCCGCCCGCACCACCTTGGACGCGAAAACGCAGGAGAAAAAAGCCTAATGTCGACCATCTGTCTTGCGGCCCAGCGCAGCTACACAACCGGAGAGGCGGTCTGGTTCTCGTACCGCCTCCCCAGTCTGAAAAACGTATTCGGCAAAACGGTGTTATGGGCGTTCGGGCTTTGCGCCATGCTGGTTACCGGCCTGTATGCACATGTGTACTGGCACCTCCGCCACCCGTCGCCCGAACCGGTCAAAGCCAGCGTGGCGAAGCCGGAAACGCAGCTTTCAGATATGCATTACGTGTATGTGAGTAAACCGTTCCCGCATCCGCAGCCTAAACCTGCGCCGGTGCATGTTGATGTACCGCCCATGCAGGATCTGCCCATAAACAGCGATGATGCCGACTGGCAGCAGGCGCCCGACGGTGCGGTGCCGCAGGACACGTCGCGGGATACCCTGCCGGGAACCGAGGCGCACGAACGCGACATCGCGCCCGCCAGCGCAGGCAGCAACGATGCGTCTCTTGAAGAATTACTTAAGCAGGCGTTGAAAGAACAGGAGCAGGATTATTCGCAGGGAAAAATACCCGCGCCGCCGGTAGACGAAACGCAGGATAATACGCAGGCAAGCGTAAAACAGAGCGATAATAGCCGGCCTCCGTCAGATGAATCAGGAGACCGGCGGGTGCAGCATTAATATTTTTCAGGCAGAGAGGTGAGATTAAGCAGTCGACCTTTTTCCACCACAATATACTGGCCTTTTTTAAGGTCGGAGAGAATTTTAATAATGGTGCTGCGCGCCAGGTTAGTGTATTCCTGAATGTAATCATAAACGTTGATATCGCGTTGATGCTGGACAATCAGATCGTTTATTTCATATAAAAATTCGCGAACAACGGAATACGCGCTGCGGGCAACCAGAACATCATCGCGTTTGCTCAGCATGCAGATATACCAGGAAAGCACCTTCGTCAGTTCAGGCCACAGGTTTTTCTCGGTCATCAGCCGGGCGAAATCCTCTTTCTTAATGGAGCGAACCACGGTATTCGCCCGCACAAGGCCGTACATATGGGCGGACTGGTAGTACATTGAGGAGAGGCCGAATATGCAGTATCCCGTTACGCTGAACATACACAGCTCGTCTGACTCACGGCGAAACTCTACCTCACCGCTGACGATAATATGGATGTATTCGGAATCAGCCGTAGAGATTTTTTGCCATTTCTTCAGCGTTTTTTCCTCAACGCCGGAAGTGGCAGCGATAATTTTTTCCATCTCGGCCTGCGGACGTAATTTATTTGCGTAGATTCTTAACATTGTTATACCCGATTTAAGATTTTAATGATTATTAATGGCTCCGGCATGACGCCGAATCCTGAATATGAGTCCTGATGACATTCTCAAGAAAAAAAAGAAAGAATAATGCTTTTATTTATTTGCCAATTTAGTTAGCAAGCTATGTGTCTATCTTAAATCCGGATAATTTTAAGTCAATTTACTAAAAGTTAATTGACGATGTACTTAAGATTAATCTCATGACAAGTAAGGAGAATATACCTATTCGGGGGTATTCCGAAGGATTACCCCTGTCCGTATTTCTCTAACAGCGCTTCGGCGATAGCCAGGGATTCAACGTCGGCTACACCGTTCCACAGCTGCGGGCGGAAATGCATCTGGAACGCCATGATGATGCGCTTTTGCTGCACGGGGGAGCTGTCTTCGGGCACCTCGTAGCCGTAGCGGGCCAGCAGATCGAGCAGCGCCGCGGTATCCACCGGCTCATAACGCGATCGCCCGTTCATATAGAACGCCACGCGCGCCGGATCGGGCCACGCGCCTATCCCCTGCTGCGCCAGCTCGCGCCACGGGAACAGCGGGCCGGGATCGTCCTTACGCTGCGGGGCAATATCGGCATGGGCCACGACGTTCTGCGGTTTGATGTCGTAGCGGGCAATGATGTCTTTAGCGAGAGGGATCAGCGCCGCGATTTGTGCCGGTTCAAAGGGCACGAAGGTTTTTACTCCCCCAACTTTCTGCCAGCCACGGTTCTCCAGCTCAATCCCCACGGAGGTATCGTTGATGCGGTTGGTGCCGCGCCAGAAGCTGATGCCCGCATGCCAGGCAAGCTCGCTCTCCGGCACCAGTTGCCAGATGCGTGGTTTACCGTCCGGCGCGGGGGGCCTGGCGGGGATGAGATAATGGGAGCTGACGTTTTTATCGGTCAGGGTTGCAAGCGAGGTGTCAAAATCGTCTGCGGTGTAGTGAATAACCAGCACCTTTATACGCGGGTAGGCCGCCTGCGCCTGATGGCGCGTATCCAGCTCATAAGCACCCTTATCAACGATGCCTTTTTCCGCGGCGCATCCTGCCAGCAGCAGCGCCAGCAGGACGGCTGAGAGCGAACGCGTCATCAACGGATCTTCACCGCCGTGCCGCTTACGCTCACCATCAGCATGCTGGCATCTTTACCGACTGTTTCGTAGTCGATATCAATACCCACCACCGCATCCGCGCCCAGCGCCTTGGCCTGCTCGCCCAGCTCCTTAAACGCAATCTCTCGCGCTTTACGCAGCTCTTTTTCATACGCGCCGGAGCGCCCGCCGACGATGTCGCGAATGCCGGCAAAAAAGTCGCGGAAGACGTTAGCGCCAAGGATCGCCTCGCCGGTGACCACGCCGCAGTACTCGGTGATCGGTTGCCCTTCCAGGGTTGGGGTCGTTGAAAACTGCATACTTTCTCTCCTTCTTTAGCGTTCAATGCGTTAGCAACTGCATTATCGGTTCGTTACGCTATGATTGAAAGGATAGTTAATAAATAAGGAAATCAACATGCGCTACTCTGCTTTAACGCTTTTAGTGCCCTGCGCGCTGGTGCTCAGCGCCTGCACTACGCCGGTCACGCCAGCCTTTAAGGATATCGGTTCCCGCAGCGGCCCCTGCATCGAGGGCGGCCCGGACGCCGTGGCGCAACAGTTCTATGATTATCGCATTCAGCATCGCGGTAATGACCTCACCGCCCTGCGCCCGTACCTGAGCGATAACCTGGCGAAACTGCTTAACGACGCCTCGCGCGATCCGCAGCATAACGCGCTGCTGTCTGCCGATCCGTTCTCCAGCCGCGCGACGCTGCCCGACAGCGCCGAGGTTGCCAGCGCGTCAACCATCCCGAACACCGACGCGCGCAATATTCCGCTGCGCGTGAAACTGACGCAGGGCACCCAGACCTGGCAGGATGAAGTGCTGATGATCCGTGAAGGGCAGTGCTGGGCCATCGATGATGTTCGCTACATTGGCGGCAGCGTTCATGCCCCGGCTGGCACCCTGCGCCAGTCCGTTGAAAACCGCTAACGCAGCGGTGAAATAAACGTTAACCCCGTAAAATGTCCGGCATTTCAGGCGGAATGCCGACATTTATTCTCGCCCCCCTCCCCCTTCGCTATTTTGTGCTATGTTTAAGAAGAAATACGGGTTATATTTAACTTTTAACGCAGAAATATTGCATAACTATTCTGTCAACGGTACTATCTGCGGCCTCAATTGCTATAGATTGCCTGGATGAGTAAAGACTGCCCCGATGAGTATTAAACTAAACGGCATTAACTGCTTCTACGGCGCACACCAGGCGCTGTTCGACATTACGCTGAGCTGCCCGGAGGGCGAAACGCTGGTTTTGCTCGGCCCAAGCGGCGCGGGAAAAAGCTCCCTTCTGCGCGTTCTGAATCTGCTTGAAATGCCCCGCTCGGGCACGCTGGCCATTGCCGGTAACCATTTTGATTTTGCGAAAACCCCTTCTGATAAAGCGATTCGTGAACTGCGTCAAAACGTGGGCATGGTTTTTCAGCAATACAATCTCTGGCCGCACCTGACCGTGGTACAAAACCTGATTGAAGCCCCGTGCCGCGTGCTCGGCTTAAGCAAAGATCGGGCGATGGCGCGTGCCGACAAGCTGCTGGAACGTCTGCGCCTGAAGCCCTACAGCGACCGCTATCCGCTTCACCTCTCCGGTGGTCAGCAGCAGCGCGTAGCGATTGCCCGTGCGCTGATGATGGAGCCGGCGGTGCTGCTGTTTGACGAGCCGACCGCGGCGCTGGATCCGGAAATTACTGCTCAGATCGTGAGTATTATTCGCGAGCTGGCGGAAACCAACATTACCCAGGTCATCGTGACCCACGAGGTGGAAGTGGCGCGCAAAACCGCCAGCCGCGTGGTCTACATGGAAAACGGGTATATCGTTGAGCAAGGTGACGCGAGCTGCTTCACCAACCCGCAAACCGATGCCTTCAAAAATTACTTATCTCACTGACGTGTTAGGGAAATTATAATGAAAAAAGTATTGATTGCCGCGCTGCTCGCTAGCGTCAGCCTTTCCGCTACCGCAGCCCAGACCATCCGTTTCGCCACCGAAGCGTCTTATCCTCCGTTTGAATCCATTGATGCGAACAACAAAATTGTTGGCTTCGACGTGGACCTGGCCAACGCCCTGTGTAAAGAGATCGACGCGACCTGCACCTTCAGCAACCAGTCGTTCGACAGCCTGATCCCGAGCCTGAAGTTCCGCCGCATCGACGCGGTGATGGCCGGCATGGACATCACCCCGGAGCGTGAAAAGCAGGTTCTGTTCACTGCGCCTTACTATGACAACTCTGCCCTGTTCATCGGTCAGAAAGGCAAATACGCTTCTGTCGATCTGCTGAAAGGCAAGAAGGTGGGCGTACAGAACGGCACCACGCACCAGAAATTCATCATGGATAAGCATCCGGAAATCACCACCGTGCCGTATGACAGCTACCAGAACGCGAAGCTGGACCTGCAAAACGGTCGTATCGATGCGGTCTTCGGGGACACGGCTGTCGTGACTGAATGGCTGAAAGCGAACGACAAGCTGGCCGCCGTGGGTGACAAGGTGACCGATAAAGACTACTTCGGTACAGGTCTGGGTATTGCCGTACGTCAGGGCAACACCGAGTTGCAGCAGAAATTCAATGCTGCGCTGGAAAAAGTGAAGAAAGACGGCACCTACGAAACCATCTACAAAAAATGGTTCCAGAAGTAATTCCTGATGAATGAAATTTTTCCTTTAGCAAGCGCCGCCGGGATGACCGTCGGCCTTGCCGTTTGTGCACTGATTATCGGCCTGGTACTGGCGATGTTCTTTGCGGTGTGGGAGTCCGTTAAGTGGCGCCCTGTCGCATGGCTCGGTTCAGCGCTGGTAACCGTGCTGCGCGGGCTACCGGAAATTCTGGTGGTCCTGTTTATCTATTTCGGTTCCTCACAGCTGCTGCTCACGCTGTCGGACGGCTTTACCCTTAACCTCGGCGTTGCGCAGATCCCGGTGCAGATGCAGATCGAGAACTTCGACGTCAGCCCGTTCCTGTGCGGCGTGATTGCGCTCTCCCTGCTCTATTCGGCCTATGCGTCACAAACGCTGCGCGGCGCGCTGAAGGCAGTGCCGCAGGGTCAGTGGGAATCCGGCCAGGCGCTGGGCCTGTCGAAAGCGGCGATCTTCTTCCGCCTGGTGATGCCGCAGATGTGGCGTCATGCCCTGCCGGGGCTGGGTAATCAGTGGCTGGTCCTGTTGAAAGATACCGCGCTGGTGAGCCTGATCAGCGTGAACGATTTGATGCTGCAAACCAAAAGTATCGCCACCCGTACGCAGGAGCCCTTTACCTGGTACATTGTGGCGGCAGCGATCTACCTGGCGATCACGTTGCTGAGCCAGTACGTTCTTAAGCGTATTGATCTGCGTGCAACGCGTTTTGAACGGAGACCAGGCTGATGCTGGACTATTTACCCGAACTGATGAAAGGGCTGCACACCAGCCTGACGCTGACCGTCGCGTCCATCATCGTGGCGCTGATTCTGGCGCTGATCTTCACCATCGTCCTGACGCTGAAAACGCCGGTGCTGGTGTGGATTGTACGCGGTTACATTACGCTGTTTACCGGTACGCCGCTGCTGGTGCAGATTTTCCTGATTTACTACGGCCCGGGGCAGTTCCCGTCGTTGCAGGAATACCCGGTGCTCTGGCACCTGCTCTCTGAGCCGTGGCTATGCGCCCTGATTGCCCTCTCGCTGAACAGCGCCGCCTACACCACGCAGCTGTTTTACGGTGCGATCCGCGCGATCCCGGAAGGCCAGTGGCAGTCCTGCGGCGCGCTGGGCATGAGCAAGAAGGACACGCTGGCGATCCTGCTGCCGTACGCCTTTAAGCGCGCGCTCTCTTCCTATTCCAACGAAGTCGTTCTGGTGTTCAAAAGTACCTCTCTGGCCTACACCATCACCCTGATGGAAGTGATGGGCCACGGGCAGCTGCTGTATGGACGCACCTACGACGTGATGGTGTTCGGTGCGGCCGGGCTGGTGTATCTGGTGGTCAACGGCCTGCTGACGCTGATGATGCGCCTGATCGAGCGTAAGGCGCTTGCATTCGAGCGGAGATCGTAGGCCGGGCCCGCCCGGCAGAAAATGCATAAACGTGAATACACGTGACGGATAACCTTTTGGTTATCCGTTTTTTTTTGCCCACCACCCAATATTTAATCGTTTATATTGCATATAAATTCATTAAATGGCATTGTACGTTCATAAGACCTACAGACGGGAGCAACACAATGAAAAAGTTAGTTCTGGCCGCATTACTGGCAACCTTCGCCGCTGGCGCCTCAGCCGCAGATAAAATCAATTTCGGCGTTTCTGCCACCTATCCGCCGTTTGAATCGCTGGATGCCAGCAACCAGATCGTCGGTTTCGACATCGACCTGGCGAAAGCGCTGTGCAAGCAGATACAGGCCGACTGCACCTTTACTAACCACGCGTTTGACAGCCTGATCCCGTCCCTCAAGTTCAAAAAATACGATGCGGTGATCTCCGGTATGGATATCACCCCAGAGCGCAGCAAGCAGGTCGCGTTCACCGACCCGTACTACGCCAACTCTGCGGTGGTGATTGCGAAGAAAGGCGCGTACACCTCCTTTGACCAGCTGAAAGGCAAGCGCATCGGCATGGAAAACGGCACCACGCACCAGAAATACCTCCAGGACAAGCACCCTGAAGTCAAAACCGTGGCCTATGACAGCTACCAGAACGCGATTATCGACCTGAAAAATGGCCGTATTGACGGCGTATTCGGCGATACCGCCGTGGTGAACGAATGGCTGAAAACCAACCCGCAGCTGGGGACGGCGACCGAGAAAGTGACCGATCCGCAGTACTTCGGTACTGGCCTCGGCATCGCGGTACGCCCGGATAACAAAGCCCTGCTGGAGAAACTGAACGGCGCGCTGAAAGCGATCAAGGCTGACGGTACGTATCAGAAAATCAGCGAGCAGTGGTTCCCGCAGTAATCGCTTTTTGCCGGGTGGTCTGGCCTACGGGGGTGGTCTGTAGGCCGGGTAAGCGCAGCGCCACCCGGCAATTTCTCACAGCGGCACAAAGAACCTGAACCGCGCCCCGCTTACGGACTCCATCAACCGGATCCCCCCGCCGTGCAGCTCCAGCATTCTTTTCACGATCAATAGCCCTAATCCGCCCCGGTTGTCCCGCGACGCCTGAGGATTTAACGCTGAAGGCCGCTGGAACAGATCGTCCCGCAAGGCCGCATCGACGCCCGCGCCGTTATCTTCCACTTCAACCTGCAACCGGTCGTTCTCCTGCCACACCGCCAGACGAATGTCTCCGCCCGGTGGCGTATGGCGTATCGCGTTATCCAGCAGATTCGTCACCACCCGTTCAATCATGGAGACGTCGGCGTTCACCAGCGGCAGCGGACCCGGCACATCAATATGCAAATTTAACTCCCGCGTGCGGGCGGCCAGCTCAAACTTCTGCGCCACGTCGGAAATCAGCTCGGCCATGGCAAAACGCTCGCGCTGGGGCTTGATGCCGCCGTGCTCAAGACGCGCCAGCTCAAACAGCTGCTGCGACAGATGGCGCACCTTTTGCCCCTGACGCAGCGCGGTGGCGAGGTACTGCTGGTGCTCCTGCGGCGTCAGCGTCGCGGATTTCAGCGACAGCGTTTCCAGATACCCCAGCAGCGAAGTCAGCGGCGTACGCAAATCGTGTGAAATATTGGCGATAAACTCCCGGCGCTGACGGTCGCTGTCGGCCAGCCGATCCCACTGAGAGGTGATTTTGCGCGCCAGCTCAATAAAGGTATTGCGCAGGATCGCCACTTCATCCTGGCCGGCAGGCGCCAGCGGCTGGGCCGCCAGTTGCTTGATCGCGCTGATGCTGTCCTGCTCCAGCCCGGCCACGTCCATCGTGAGCTGTTTGACCGGACGCGTCACCCAGTACCAGATGAGCACCCCCGCCAGCAGGCCAAACAGCGCCACCAGCAGCATGGACCACAGCGCCGTACTCCAGAGCGCTTTGTGCCAGGCCGTCTCCGCCAGCGCGTTGAACTCCTCCCCCTGCAAAATAATGTACAGATAGCCTTTCAGCTCGCCGTCCTGACGCAGCGGCGTGGCGCTGAAGATCTTTTTATTCTGACTGCGGGGGTCGTCGCCCAGCACCGGCATCACCGTCCCGCTCAGGAAATGTTGAATCGGCGCAAGGTCAATTTTTTGCCGCTGGATGTGGCCCGGCGGGGCGGCATCGGCCAGGATTTCGCCATCCGGGGAGACAACATACAGCTCGACGCTCGGATTAAAGGTCATCAGCCGGTCGAACAGGGGCTTTAAGGCACTGCGATCCACCCTGCCCTGCGCGTTTAGAATCGGTTCCCGCTGGACGATCTGCTGCGCCAGCCCGCCGGAGAGCCGCTGCACCATGGCGTTGCCGTACTGCATGCTGCTGTAGAGCTGCACCGCACAGGCAACGGTAGCGCAGAGCAGCAATAACGCCGTAAACAGCAGCGTCAGGCGCTGGCTCAGGCTAAAGCGACGCATCATGGTTACGCTCCGCAAACTTATAGCCTTTGCCCCAGACGGTGCGAATGATTTCCGGCTCGGCGGCATCTTTCTCTATTTTGATGCGCAGGCGGTTGATGTGGGTATTGACGGTGTGCTCGTAGCCTTCGTGCTGATAGCCCCACACCTGTTCCAGCAGCGCCAGCCGCGAGAAGACCTCGCCGGGATGGCGAGCAAAGAAATAGAGCAGCTCAAATTCGCGCGGGGTGAGATCGACGTGTTGGCCGTTGAGACGCACGCTGCGCGCCAGCGGATCGATCGTCAGGCCGTGCGCCTGGATAATGCCGTCCGTCTGCGCCTGCCCCATCGCCTGCTGACGGCGGAACAGCGCCTTAATGCGGGCAATCAGCTCCTGCACCGAGAACGGTTTTGCCAGATAATCATCCGCCCCGGTTTCCAGGCCGGTAATACGATCGGTTTCACTGCTGCGGGCGCTAATGATGATAATGGGCAGGTAGCGGGTCATCTGGCGGATACGGCGGCAAATTTCCAGGCCGTCGACGTTCGGCAGCATCAGATCGAGGATCACCGCGTCCCACGGCTGTTTTTCCAGAAGCGGTAACGCCTTCCCCCCGTCCGGCTCGTGGGTAATGGTGTAGCCTTCGTCTTCTAAGTTGAGGCGCAGGAGCGCCGCAATATCGTGGTCATCTTCCACCAGCAGGATCTGCTTCATCGCTAAGCCTTTATACAATTTTTATGACGTAAGCTTACCTGATTTCGCAGGGATGAAGAGTTCACATTTTGTTTAAGATTTCACGAGCAACGTCAGCACTTCGTAATGCGCGGTGTGCGGGAACATATCAAAGAGCTGAACGCGCTCAATGCGGTAACCCGGCAGATTAGCGATATCTTTCGCCATAGTCTGTGCGTTACAGCTGGAATAAACGATGTACTTAGGCGCCATCTGGCTCAGGTAGTCGCACAGTGCCTGGCCGATGCCCCGGCGCGGCGGGTTCACCAGCACCAGCTCCGGCACGTTGCCCTGCCCGGTCGCGAACTGCGTGGAGTCCAGCGCCTGGAAGTGCAGATTGGTTAACCCCAGTTCAGCGGCGGACTGCTTTGCGCAGGCAATCGCTTCGGCGGAGATTTCAATGCCGGTGAGCTGCATCTCAGGCGTGGCGCAGTGCAGGCCAAAGCCGCCGACGCCGCAGAACAGATCCCACATGTGATGAACCTGTAACGCGCGCACCCAGTCGCGCGCGGTGGCGTACAGCGCGCTGGCGACGGCGGGGTTAGTCTGGAAGAAACTTTGCGGACGGATCCACAGCGGCACGCCGTTAAAGTTCTCCGCCAGCGCATGCTGTTCGGTGAAGAAAATCTCTTTCTCCCCTTCCATGATCGCCATGTGCACCGGCTGAATGTTGGCCGTGATCACCCGCAACTGCGGAAGCTGGGCCTGCAATGCCGGCAGCGCTGCGCGCAGCTGCTCCAGCTTGCTCTCTGAGCGCAGCACGAAGCGCAGCATCATGCCGCCGTCGATCTGGCTTTCGGTCAGCAGGAGGTATTTCAGCTCGCCGCGCCTGCGGGCAACGTTATAGGGCGTTAACCCCGCGCGGGCGATAAACGGCTTCAGTGCGGCAAACACCGGTTCAAACGAAGCGGGATACAGCGGGCAGGCGGTGAGGTCTTCCGGCGTGCCGTCACGGTGGAGCATGCCCAGCAGCGGCTTTTCGACGCTGCCGCTGACCACCATTTTGGCTTTATTACGAAAGCCCTGCTCCGGCCCGCTGACGGGTGCGCACCACTCGCCCACCGCGTGACCGGCAAGCAGCTGCTGTAAATCGGCCATTTTGGCGGTGAGTTGTTGAGAGACCGGCTGTTCTATCCACTGACAGGAGCGGCAGCGACCGGCGTCATAGAGTGCGCACTGCATATGAAAACCTCAAGGAAAACGAGGGCTGCGATTATACACATTATTGCAGGCGGAAGAACCGCCGACTGGAGGCGGGAACATAGAGCAGGCAGAGCACCAGCATGTCCGGCAATTTCTGCATCACTAAGGAATGGAAAATCTCGCGGCGGGAACCGCCGGGAATGCTGAACAGCTCCGGATAGCCGTAGCCCAGCGAGGCGGCCCACAGATAGCTGGCGGCGGTGATCTGCGTAAGAAAATAGACCCAGCGCGCCCAGTTGCGCCCCTTTACCAGCGAGAACGCGCAATAGATCTCAATAAACACCAGCATCAGGCTGCTGAGAAACACCAGCGTCAGATTCCACGTCTGCGCGCTGCGATGAATGAACTCCCCCATGCCCCGCGGGCCCAGCGTGTTCATAATCATCAGCACATCCAGGCAGCGGATCATAATAATGGCGAGCGCCGCCACCTGAACCAGCGCAGGGACGTTCGGACGGGCGTGCGAATGACGTGTTTTTTGCAAGAATCCCAATGTTTTTACTTCCCTGAAAAACAGTGCCGCGTCATACGCGGCACATCACTGGAAATAATAATTCCTTCAGCCGCGTCTTGCACGCTGGATATCGCGAACGCGCTGCTTTTCCGCGCGCGCCATCAAATACCAGGCTATAAATCCGACAATTCCGACCACGCCAAGGATGATAGACGCCAGGGCGTTAATCTCCGGATTCACCCCCATGCGCACGCTGGAGAAGACCAGCATCGGCAGCGTCGTCGCGCCCGGCCCCGAGACAAAGCTGGCGATAACCAGATCGTCGAGCGAGAGCGTGAACGCCAGCAGCCAGCCGGAGATGACCGCCGGCATAATCATCGGCAGCGTGATGATGAAGAAAACCTTCAGCGGCGTGGCGCCGAGATCCATCGCCGCCTCTTCAATGGAGCGGTCCAGCTCGCGCAGACGCGAGGAGATCACCACCGCCACGTAGGCCGTACAGAAGGTCACGTGCGCCAGCCAGATGGTAAGCATCCCGCGATCCGCCGGCCAGCCGATGGCGTGCGCCAGCGCCACAAACAGCAGCAGCAGCGACAGGCCGGTGATCACGTCCGGCATCACCAGCGGCGCGGTGATCATAAACGCAAAGCCGTTGGCCCCGCGGAAGCGGCCAAAGCGCACCATCACCAGCGCGGCAATCGTGCCCAGCACGCAGGCCATCGTCGCCGCCAGCGCTGCAATGGTCAGGCTTAATCCGACCGCGCTCATCATCGCCTCATCGTGGAACAATGCGCTATACCAGCGCGTCGACCAGCCCGCCCAGACGGTCACCAGCTTTGAGCTGTTGAACGAGTAGATCACCAGCATCAGCATCGGCGCGTACAGGAAGGTGAAGCCAATCACGAGGATCAGAATGCGCCACGGAGAGCGTACTACCGGTAAGTTGTTCATCCGCGATCTCCCATCTGTTTCTGCTGATGCTTGTGGAACCACATGATCGGCACGATCAGCAGCAGCAACATGACGATCGCCACCGCCGAGGCCACCGGCCAGTCGCGGTTATTGAAGAACTCCTGCCACAGCACGCGGCCAATCATGATGCTGTCCGGACCGCCGAGCAGTTCCGGGATCACAAATTCCCCGACCGCCGGGATAAACACCAGCATCGACCCGGCAATGATCCCGCCTTTGGTCAGCGGCACGATCACGCTGAAGAAGGTCTTCAGCGGCCGCGCGCCGAGATCCAGCGAGGCTTCCACCAGCGAGTAGTCAATGCGCGTCAGGGCGGTGTAAATCGGCAGCACCATAAACGGCAGGTAAGCGTAAACAATCCCGATATACACCGCGAGGTTGGTGTGCAGGATGGTCAACGGCTGGTCGATGACGCCAAGCCACAGCAGAAAGTTATTCAGGATGCCGTTATTTTTCAGGATCCCCATCCAGGCGTATACGCGGATCAGGAACGACGTCCACGACGGTAAAATCACCAGCAGCAGCAAAATGTTTCGCGTTGACGGCTTGCTGTGCGCCACCGCCCACGCCAGCGGGTAGCCCATCAGCAGACAGCATATCGTCGAAACGGCGGCCACCTGCAACGACTGTAAATAGGCTTCGAAATAGAGCGGATCCTCGGTGAGCTGGAGGAAGTTGCCCAGATTCAGCGTCAGCGTCAGCTGCCCGTCGGCCCACTCCCACAGATCGGTGTACGGCGGGATCGCCCGCGCCATCTCCGCCAGGCTGATCTTAAAGACGATCAGGAACGGCAGCAGAAACAGCAGGATCAGCCAGATATACGGCATGGCGATGACCAGCTTGCGGCCATGCGCCATCTGCACGCGCGCCAGCCAGCGCGCGAAGCCGCCCGGTGTTTTGACGCGGGCTGGAGGTTCAAGTGTACTCATGGCCGCTCCTTATACCGTCAGTACGACGCAGCTGTCCGCATCCCAGCACAGGCTCACTTCATCGCCCCAGGTTGGCTGTCCCTTGCGATACCGGTGCTCGTTCTGTAGCTGGGCGCTGAGCATCTGCCCGCTTTTCAGGCGAACGTGATAAATCGACAGGTCGCCGAGATAGGCAATGTGCACCACTTCACCCACGGCAAAGTTATAGCCATCGGCGGGCGGCTCATCGCAAAGCATGATTTTTTCCGGGCGCAGGGCCACGTAGACCGGCACGTTGTCCACCACGGAGTTGTCAGAGTCGACCTTCAGCGGGTGCACCAGCCCCGGCGATTCAATCACCAGGCCATCGTCCTGACGCTCCTTCAGCAGCCCTTCGAAGACGTTCACCGAGCCGATAAACTCCGCGCTATAGCGGGTGGTCGGGTGCTCGTAGATCTCTTCCGGCTCGCCAATCTGCACGAACTTACCGCGATTCATGATCGCAATGCGCCCGGCCATGGTCATCGCCTCTTCCTGGTCGTGAGTCACCATCACGCAGGTCACGCCCACGCGCTCGAGGATATCCACCACTTCCAGCTGCATCCGGTCGCGCAGCTTTTTATCCAGGGCGCCCATAGGCTCGTCGAGCAGCAGCAGCTTCGGACGCTTTGCCAGGCTTCTTGCCAGCGCCACGCGCTGACGCTGGCCGCCGGAAAGCTGGTGCGGCTTGCGCTTCGCGAACTCCTGCATGTGCACCAGGCTCAGCATCTCCGCCACGCGCGCGGTGATTTCGGCTTTCGGCAGCTTGTCCTGCTTCAGGCCGAAGGCGATATTCTGCTCGACGGTCATGTGCGGAAACAGCGCGTAGGACTGAAACATCATGTTTATGGGCCGCTGGTACGGCGGCACGCTGGAGAGATCAACGCCGTCCAGCACTATCTGCCCGGCGGTCGGCTGTTCAAACCCGGCGAGCATGCGCAGCAGCGTGGACTTACCGCAGCCCGATGCGCCGAGCAGAGCGAATATTTCGCCTTTGTAGATCGTCAGGCTGACGTCGTCCACGGCATGCTGGCCGTCGAAGGATTTGGTGAGGTTACGAATTTCAAGAAGCGGGGTCAGCGCTTTACGGACTTTCGCCTGCGGGCGGGGGATCGCGTCATTCACGGGGTGCTCTCCGGCATAGATCAACACTGGTGCAAACGCACCGTCAGGGTGCGCATCGCCGGGCGGCGCTAACGCTTGCCCGGCCTACGGGTTGTGTCGGCCCGGTAAGCGTTAGCGCCACCGGGCAACGATATCAAACGCCGTTACTTACCGCTTTTCACCTTCGTCCACGCGCGGGTACGCACGCGGTCGATCTTAGGCTCCTGCACCTTCAGGGTGAACAGCTTGGCAAAGACGTCCGCTGGCGGATAGATCGCCGGGTTATTGCGGATATCCTCGCTGACCATCGGCACGGAGGCCTTGTTACCGTTAGCGTAGTAAACATGGTCGCTAATGTGGGCAATCACTTCCGGACGCATCAGGTAGTTGAGGAACTGATACGCTTCCTCTTTGTTTTTCGCATCAGCCGGCATGGCGAAGACGTCGAAGAACGCCAGCGCGCCCTCTTTCGGAATGAAGTAGGAAACATTCACGCCGTTTTTCGCCTCTTTCGCACGGTTCGCCGCCTGCCAGACGTCACCCGCCCAGCCGATCGCCACGCAGATATCGCCGTTCGCCAGGTCGTTGATGTACTGAGAGGAGTGGAAGTAGCGAATATTCGGACGCAGCTTCAGCAGCAGGTCGGTTGCCGGACCGGTGTAGTCGTCGGCCTTGCTGCTGTTGGGATCTTTGCCAAGGTAGTTAAGCACGGTGGCAAAAATTTCTTCCGGCGCATCGAGGAAAGAGACGCCGCAGCTTTTGAGTTTTTCAAGGTTTTCCGGCTTCAGCACCACGTCCCAGCTGTCCAGCTTGACGTCCGGGCCCAGCGCGGCTTTGACCTTATCCACGTTAAAGCCGATGCCGGTGGTCGCCCACAGGTATGGCATCGCGTATTTATTCTCCGGATCGTGCTTAGCCACCAGCTTCAGCACCTCCGGATCGAGGTTTTTCCAGTTGGATAATTTGCTCTTATCCAGCGGCTGGAAAACGCCGGCGGTCAGCTGACGTTCAAGGAAACTTGCCGACGGCACAACCAGGTCAAAGCCGGTGCTGCCCGCCATCAGTTTGCCTTCCAGCACTTCGTTGGAATCGAATACGTCGTAGACCACTTTAATGCCGGTCTCTTTTTCAAAATTGGCGACGGTGTCCGGCGCAATATAGTCAGACCAGTTATAGACGTGCAGCGTTTTTTGTTCCGCAGCGAGCGTGCCGGCAGAGACGGCCATCAGAGCACCCGCAACCAGACCCGATAACCATTTTTTATTCAAGGCGATCATATTGTTATTCCTTCTGAAAGCTCGTTAACAAACGAACCAAAACTGTGCAGCCTGAAGATATGCAATAATCATGCATAGTTTGTCGCTCTGCCCGAAATAAATATAACCCCCTTTTTCCGGCAGGATCCGCTCGCTTTTTTAAGCATCGCAAGAATAACTGTAGCCCGTGTCTCCGGCTATAGCCCAGACGAAAAAACGCCTTTTATCAATTTTTTATGCAGATTATGTCTACGTGATAAGCCGAAACGGCCTGAGAGGAGGTGAAAAATTCTTTAAAGAAAGGTTAAAAGCAGCAGAAAAAACGGTGTTATGCAGCCGCTCTGGCAGCGACTGCGCAAAAGTCAGACGGCCTTAGTGGAGAAAATTGGGAGATGCATCATTATTCTCAGCATCATCTTCCGCGCTGTACAGCAGGTGGTGTGCGTTGGCTTCCATCATTACCATGGAAATCTGCTCTTCGCTCAGGCGCATAAACCAGGCGAACTGCTTGAAGGAGAGCCCGGCGCCGGAGAATAAAGACTGGCAAACCACCAGCTTCGGCAGGTTATCATCCTGTATGTCGAGAAACGCTTTGACCGTCAGAGAACTGGCGTTAATTGCAGACAGATCGGACGCCAGCGCCAGCAGCGCGGAAGGCTTCACTTCGGCCAGCGCCGAGAAAAGAATGACGTCGTTAATCAGATCGATTTTGGCATCAAAAATGCCGTCGAAATTTTGCATGTGAGGCAGATGCAGCGCCTGGCAGGAGTCGCATTCGAAGAAAGTAATACCGGCATCATCGAGCCATTGACGTAACGTATCCAGTGTAGGTACGACCTGTAAATCCATCGCTGTGCAGCCTCTTAAATAAAAACGTTGTCCAGATTACGCAAAAAGTGCGCGCCGATCCATTTAACCGCCCGTTTTCAGGCAAAATCCCGGCGTTGCGTGACGTTCAATCCACGCGATCATTTTACCTGCAATATCGACGCCCGTGGTTTTTTCCACCCCTTCCAGCCCCGGCGAGGCGTTGACCTCCATCACCAGCGGCCCGCGCTCGGCGCGCAGCAGATCGACCCCCGCAACGTCCAGGCCTAACGTCTGTGCGGCTTTCACCGCGATCGCACGCTCGCGCTCGCTGATAATGGCCACCCGCGCAATGCCGCCGCGGTGCAGGTTTGAGCGGAAGTCGCCCTCTTTCGCCTGCCGCTCAATGGCAGCCACCACTTCATCGCCCACCACAAAGCAGCGGATATCGCACCCTTCGGCCTCTTTAATATATTCCTGCACCAGAATATGGGCATTCAGACCGCGAAACGCGTCAATCACGCTTTCAGCCGCCTGACGCGTCTCCGCCAGTACCACCCCGATTCCCTGCGTGCCTTCCACCAGCTTTATGACCAGCGGCGCACCGCCCACCATGTCGATCAAATCGCTGGTGTCGTCCGGGGAGTGGGCAATCCCGGTGACAGGCAGATCGATCCCCTGGCGCGCCAGCAGCTGTAGCGAGCGCAGTTTATCGCGGGCGCGGGAAATCGCCACGGACTCGTTGAGCGGATAGCTTCCCAGCATTTCAAACTGGCGCAGCGCAGCCGTGCCGTAATAGGTGATCTGGGAGCCAATGCGGGGGATCACCGCATCGAAGTGCGGCAGCTTGCGGCCCTTGTAGTGAATCGACGACGCCGCAGGGTCAATGTTCATATAGCAGGACATCGGATCGAGGATCTCAATCTGATGCCCGCGCTTCGCCGCCGCTTCTCGCAGACGTTTACATGAATAGAGCGTTCCATCCCGGGACAATATGGCAATCTTCACCCTGCACCTCTCTAAAGACATGGTAAAAGCCTGCCTATCATACACGAGGCGCGGGAGGAATGGACTACCGCGTTGCCCAGCCCTGCTTGTGCAGGTAATCAAGAATGAACGGGCGGCTCTCCTTGATAATGGTGCGACGAATATGGTCGCTCCAGGTGTCGCGACGGTTGTTGCTGTCGCGCGTCAGGTAGTAGTTCGCCAGCTCTTCGTCGTATTGATTCAGAACGTCCTGGTCGACCGGCTGGTAGTGGTTTTCATGCACCAGCATCGCGGCAGGAATACGCGGCTTCAGATCCGGGTTGTCCGCCGGCCAGCCGAGGCACAGGCCAAACAGCGGCAGCACGTGTTTCGGCAGCTTCAGCAGCTCGGTCACGCTTTCGATGTTGTTGCGCAGCCCGCCGATATACACCCCGCCAAGCCCCAGCGATTCCGCCGCCGTGAAGGCGTTTTGCGCCATCAGCGCCGTATCGACCACGCCCAGCAGCAGCTGTTCCGCCAGCCCCAGCTCCGCCTCAGGGCAGATTTGCAGGTGACGGTTAAAATCGGCGCAGAACACCCAGAACTCGGCCACCTGGGCAACGTGCTTTTGTCCACCCGTGAGCGTCACCAGCTGTTCACGCATCGCCGGATCGGTGATGCGGATAATCGAGCTGCACTGCAAAAAGCTGGAGCTGGAGGTGCCGCGCGCGCTATCGATGATCGCTTCCCGCTGTGCCTGAGTAATTGGCTCATCGGTAAAATGGCGAATGGAACGGTGGGAACGAAGCAGGTCAATGGTTGGCGTCATTTTGTCTCTCTTTGTATTGCGTAAAACGTATGGCAGCCAGTATAGGCAATGATCCCCATGATGTAATTGGCGAAACATAGCCTGACTGTATCAAAGTGACAGGTGAAACCTTCTTTCCATGACGACAGGTTATCGTGCACTATAGGCATTATTCGCCGTCAGGCTTGTTTTTTGAGGAGAGAGAAATGTTTGCAGTAATTTTTGGTCGTCCAGGATGCCCTTACTGTGTGCGCGCGAAAGAGCTGGCTGAGAAACTGACTGAAGAACGTGATGATTTTAACTTCCGCTACGTGGATATCCACGCGGAAGGCATCAGCAAAGCCGATCTGGAAAAAACCGTGGGTAAACCGGTTGAAACCGTGCCGCAGATTTTCCTCGACCAGAAACACATCGGCGGCTGCACCGATTTTGAAGCCTACGCCAAAGAGCACCTTGGCCTGTTTGCCGCTCAGTAAGGCAATCCGAAGACGCCCTCACCCTGAGGGCGTTTTTATTTACGGTGCTTCCGCTGTTGCAGCAGGCTGCGCGTAAATAAGAAACACAGCGCGCCCAGCGCACACCAGAAAACGCCGCTCAACAACCACGCCACTTCCTGCCAGACGCTTCTCGACGAGAGAAACAGCACGCGCATCAGAAGCAAGCAGATGGGCGCCGCAAGGATTGCCCCCAGAAGCGGCATCACCACCTCGCCTTTGCGCGAGAGAAAACTGGCCACGGCCCCCGGCAGAATGAAAAACAGCAGGCCCAGCTCCGGATGACCGGACGCTCTGAAGGCGCCCTTCACGTTAAATGCAAGCGACATGCAAACTACCGTAAACAGCAAAAAACAGCTGATTACGCCAGCCCAGTTTCGTTTAAAGTTCAAACTATCCTCCTGACTTATCTCTATCAAATACAAAAATCGTCCGGTGGACGCCCAGTCAGATAAAGCATTGCGGCAATCCTTGCCAAAACACGCACGGAAGTCGTGCGATAATAGGTGGCTGTCGGTAGCTATTACGATTAAACTAACCGCCTGCTAGTGTTTAGGGTATTTATCAGGAAGCAGGGAGGTTCTCAGTGATTCCCTGACTCTGAAAACAGTAGCCCAAATAGTCCTTTCATTCAACAACTTACTGGTAAACAAGAAGTTAGCCTCCGTGAATATAAACGTCGCAGACTTGTTAAATGGGAATTACATCCTGTTATTATTTGTGGTACTGGCACTGGGCCTTTGTCTGGGTAAATTGCGCCTGGGTTCAGTTCAACTTGGTAATTCCATTGGCGTTTTAGTCGTCTCGCTGTTATTAGGTCAGCAACATTTCAGTATTAACACGGACGCGCTTAACTTAGGTTTCATGCTGTTTATTTTTTGCGTAGGCGTGGAAGCCGGCCCGAACTTTTTTTCGATTTTCTTCCGTGACGGCAAAAATTATCTGATGCTGGCGCTGGTGATGGTCGGCAGCGCGCTGCTGATTGCGTTAGGGCTGGGCAAACTGTTTGGCTGGGACATTGGCTTAACGGCCGGTATGCTGGCCGGCTCGATGACCTCCACGCCGGTGCTTGTGGGTGCCGGGGACACGCTTCGTCATTCTGGCATGGCAGGCACGCCGCTTTCCGTCGCGCTGGACAACCTGAGCCTGGGCTATGCCCTGACCTATCTGATTGGTCTGGTAAGCCTGATTGTTGGCGCGCGCTATCTGCCGAAACTTCAGCATCAGGATCTCCAGACCAGCGCCCAGACCATTGCCCGCGAGCGCGGCCTGGACACGGACTCCAAACGTAAGGTTTACCTGCCGGTGATCCGCGCGTACCGGGTCGGCCCGGAGCTGGTTGCCTGGACCGACGGGAAAAACCTGCGCGAACTTGGGATCTACCGTCAGACCGGCTGCTACATCGAACGAATTCGTCGTAACGGTATTCTGGCTAACCCGGACGGTGACGCGGTGCTCCAGATGGGCGATGACATCGCCCTTGTCGGCTACCCGGACGCCCACGCGCGTCTCGATCCCAGCTTCCGCAACGGGAAAGAGGTGTTCGACCGCGACCTGCTGGACATGCGTATCGTCACCGAAGAGATTGTGGTGAAAAACCACAACGCCGTGGGCCGCCGTCTGGCGCAGCTGAAGCTGACCGACCACGGCTGTTTCCTCAACCGCGTGATCCGCAGCCAGATTGAAATGCCTATCGACGATAACATTGTGCTCAACAAAGGCGACGTGTTACAGGTCAGCGGCGATGCCCGACGTGTTAAAACCGTTGCCGATCGTATCGGCTTTATCTCCATTCACAGCCAGGTAACGGACCTGTTAGCGTTCTGCGCCTTCTTCATTGTCGGCCTGATGATTGGGATGATCACCTTCCAGTTCAGCAACTTTAGCTTCGGCATCGGTAACGCTGCCGGCCTGCTGTTCGCCGGGATCATGCTGGGCTTCCTGCGAGCGAACCATCCGACCTTCGGCTATATCCCTCAGGGGGCGCTGAACATGGTGAAAGAGTTCGGCCTGATGGTCTTTATGGCGGGTGTCGGCTTAAGCGCCGGGAGCGGCATTGGCAACGGACTGGGCGCTGTCGGCTGGCAAATGTTGCTTTCCGGACTTGTCGTCAGCCTGGTGCCGGTGGTGATCTGCTTCCTGTTCGGTGCCTACGTGCTGCGCATGAACCGCGCCCTGCTCTTCGGCGCGATGATGGGCGCGCGTACCTGCGCACCGGCGATGGAAATCATCAGCGACACCGCGCGCAGCAATATCCCGGCGCTGGGCTATGCAGGCACATACGCGATCGCAAACGTGCTGCTGACGCTGGCAGGTACGCTGATCGTCATTATCTGGCCTGGACTCGGATAAGTCTCAAGTTTGCGCGTGGCTGAAAAAATTTTCGTTACGTGCAGAACTTTTTACACAGGTCACAGTCATAACTATTGCCACTGCTTTTCTTTGATGTCCCCAATTTGTGGAGCCCATCAACCCCGCCGTTTTGGTTCAAGGTTGATGGGTTTTTTGTTGTCTGAAGTTCGTGACCTTTTTAATCAGGTAGTTAGAGCTCCATTTCGATAGGAATGGCGGCGGATTTTTGTGTAATCTATTGAATGTTTTTTCTAAATTCTCGCCAATCATCGGTGATTTTAACCATAAGTCTTTCGCAGCAATGCCCTTTCAGGCCGATATCTTTATGAGCCTGTTGGTTCAGAACCTCTAAAGCCGCATAGGCCATATCACCTATTTTTCCTTGTGTATCAGCATACTTGTAGTAAGCGCTCTCCTTAGGCTCCCCTTCCAATTTTTCAATTTCATTTATGTAAATGCTTTCCATAGCATGTCTGTGTTCTTTGATCAGATCTCTAAATTCACCATCAAAGTATACAAATGCAGTAATTTCTAACTGTGCAAGGTTACGCATAGACTCATTGAACGTTTGTGGATGCAAATCGTTATCTCCAACAGTTACGGCACAGTGAGCTTGTGCCTTATTAGAACGCCCCCAGAAAGCAATTTTTTCAAAATGACTCAAAGTAGTTTCGTATGCCTTAACTTTTGATTCCCAATACTTTTCCTTCTTGAACTTAGTGAGTCCCCATCGACTACCTGCCCAAGCACCTGCAAAACCGACCAATGCAGGAATAATCTTTTCGATAAAAGAGAACGAACTTGCAAAATCCATGTGTACTCCGGATTTAAATACTTTTTAAAAGTTCATCCAGCTTACTATAACAATAAAAAAAACCGCCAGCGGCGGGTCAGAATCAGTAAGCAAATTGCTTCTACATATTTTTGGGATGAGGCGCTGCTGCGCTGATTTTTTGCGGACGGCATACTGACCGTACAAAAGTTTCATGCGACACGATGGTATGCCCGTACTCGATATTAGTGCACAGGTTGTAGCGTTCTTTGGTTTGATTGGAAACTTGGAAACTGTTTCAGATATGTGCCGCCTGTACGCACATAGAACAATTCATCATAATAATCAGATCTAATTATTAACTAAATAGCAATAATGAGAGATGATTGTTCGCAATTTTGAACTAATTGTTCCATTGCGAACTCATCAATTTTCACCTCAAACTCAATACTGGTTGTGAAACCACTGTCAGCGCTGGCCGTATGCATGAACGTGGTGATTGTCCATTCCGCATCATCTATGAGCTGCTTAAAGCCGCTAATCTTCCCTTCACGGGCATTTACGTGTAGAGATCGGCACGGCCTTCTCAGTTAAAGGGAGAAAGACGCCACACCACGCTGTAGAGCTCCCATTGCATTTTGGCGGCCCTGTTGGCATAGGCCCGGTTCAGCACCAGCACATTTTCATCCGCACCCACCAGATAATCTCCCTGCTTCGCCTCCAGCTCCATTGCTGTCATGGTTTTCTTCCGGTGCTTAACGCTTTACGCCCAGCTTTCGTCCTAGCGGTCCACCGAAAATGCCCAAGCCCGATACGGCAAAAAACTGACCGGACACACCGCCGTACATCACAGCTCACCGATTGCGGTGAAACATAACATTCTCACCAGCACCTTTATCCCGCGTCCGCTGCTGAGCCAGTAGGCATTCAGCCGCTTTGTTCAGGACTATCAGGTGTCTGGTAACGCCTACCTGGAGACAGGTGTCTGGTAACGCCTACCTGGAGAAACGGACGAACAGACTGGTGGACATTCTGTAACTGAAGCCATCGCTGGCGAAATACACACGCCGCTGGATCGACCTCGATACTTACTGGTTTGTGCAATACGGCATGACCACGCAGCCGTATAAGTTCACTCAAGGCAGCAACTTCATCTGATGGAGCCGGATATGAACCATGAAATTTACGGCCTGCTGGCATACCTGTCCGCTATACTTAAGTCCTGCTCAACGAGTTCGCCACCCTGTTCCGCCAGAAGTATTACATTAACGGCAGCCACGCGAGTTTCATCTTGTACATGACCGACACCGCGCAGAACCAGGAGGTAATAAACAATATCCGCCAGGCCATGAAAAACGCAAGGGGCCGGGCAAATTCCGCAACCTGTTTATGTACTCGCCTAACGGCAAAAAGACAGAATTCTGATCATCCCTCTGTCAGAGGTGGCGGCTAAGGATGAGTTTTCGAACAACAAGAATGTGAACCGGGACGACATGATGGCAGCACATCTTGTACCACCTCAGATGATGGAAATTATGCCGAGTAATGTTGGGGGTTTGGGGATGAGGAGAAAGCGACCAAGTTTTTTTTTCGAAATGAGTTACTGCCGTCACAGAAAAGAATGGATAAAGTAAAAAACTGGTAAGAGACGAAATTTTGCGATTTAAGTCATATTATCTGGGCTGATGATGCTTGTAAATCAACATGTTTTGCTGTTCGATAGAACAAACCAAAAATCTGATCAGTGGGAAAAGTTCGTGGTACAACAAGCATGGTCCTTTAAAGCAATTGAAAAAGGCAACGTAAGGTACTGGGCAAATGATGGCTATAACGACGATTACTCAGTTTTCTATCGCTACAATAATTCTGTCCCAAATTACAAAAATGTCAAAGAAGGAGATCTTGTAATAATTAGAAATAGAGATAATATTTTAGGAATCTCTATTATAGAAAAATTAGAAACATACGACACTGAAAAAAATGTGTATAAATGCCCCCATGACGAATGCAATGCAAAAAAGATCCGCCCACGCAAAACAATGATGCCAAAGTGGCGTTGCGATAACGGACATGAATTTAATGAGAGAAGGTTGGTTTTAGAGCCTGCTATAGGATTTATAGCTACTTATGGTTCCGTTTTTAAGAAACTAAAAGACATCCCTCTTGATAAACTTGAAGCTGAAAGCTTGCGCTATAACGTTCAGTTATCCATACAGGAAGTAAATATACAGTGGGCAAAAGAACTATTTGATGCTCAAATATCGTCGATTCTTCTTACTGCAGGAGAAGCAGATAACGACTCTCCAGATTTGCTTGAAGGTGATCAGAGGAAACTAGTAGATAGGCAGATCAGGCAAAGACGTGGACAGAAAACATTTCGAGATAAGCTGTTAAAGTCCAGCCCTATATGCGCAGTTACAGGATGTGAGCTTGTAGATATTCTTGAGGCGGCACATATTGATGCTTACAGAAATGAAAGTCATAACCATATAAGCAACGGATTGCTGCTCAGAAGCGACATTCATACTCTGTTTGATCTAAATTTATGTGCTATACATCCGGAGTTTTTGACAATTCATTTCTCTAAAAAAGTCATCAATGAAGGCTATGATATTTATCATAATAGCATAATAAACACGATACATCGTATATCTCTGACAGCACTCATTAAAAGATGGAGTGCGTTTAAAGAAAACTGAAACCACATCATCATATCAAATAAAAAACAGCCGAGGACTTCCCCGGCAGTTTTTTATTTTTTTATTGCACGAAGAGTTGTCATAAGATTCTCACCATAAGGAGTAAGCGTCCAATATGTCCCTTTGTCTTTTACGCTCCGATTCCTTTCACTTTTCGTTATTAAACCAAGCGCTCTCAATTGAACTTTCACCGTTTGAAATGATGATGACTTCATTATTATTGAAAGTATATTCAGCCCCAAAACATCTTCATTATCCGTAAGCTGATCACGCACAATTTTTGATATAGAAGAATTAACTGCAGAATGTAATCCCTCATCAGCAATTTCATCTATCATCATCGGTGAAACATAGGAAAAAATCTCATTCCAGCTAATTTTCGCACTAGCAGAGTAACGTTTTCCATCATGGGTCCATTGAGAGGGGGATGCATTAAATGTATACTCAAATTCAAATAAATCATCACCCTGAGATAAAGTTTCACTTCCAACTGGAGCAGTTGTTTTGCTGGCAACAAGTTGACTCTCAAGCTCTTCAATTGTTCTTTTTAATTTCAGTATTTCTTGAGCTTCACTTTCACTGGCAACAAGATTACCTTTAACCCAGCCAACAGCAGGTGATTCTCGTGTAAGTTTGATTAAACTTCTACTGACCTGACTTCCGAGTTCTGCAGGGGACTCCCAGAAGCGACAAAGCCGATTTTTAACCAACTCTTCAAATCTCGCCAGTTTTTCTTTACCATCAGAGGTTGACTCGCAAAGTCTTGCAGCCAAATTTTCCTTGTTTTTGTGGATAAAACCAATAACCGGTTTTCCAGTTTCAACTGCGTAACGATACTCCATTTCCGTATAGCTTAGTCCATCGGGTCCAATAGATCCGTATCGTCCTGCTAGGATGACTATATAATAATCACTGTCATCAATTACTTTCTTTATCAAACTCCATTGATCGCTATTAGTTGCCGGGAATAACTCCATCCCTGCTGGCATACAATCAAGCTCCAATAGTGCCTGCATCACTTCTTGGCGTTCTTCTTCTAAATCTGAAAACGTTGAACTAACAAATACCTGATAGCGCTTATCCAAAATCAAGATCCTCTCAAAATTTGCATAACCTAATTTAAACAAACTACTGAAACCATTCTGTGAGCGCGCGCTCGTATCCCCGCCACGCCTGCCCGCTTTAAATAATAGTTTTATGGCTGGAAAGTGCGGCAGTTCTGGTGGGTCAGCACCGTTACGCTCCTTTTGATCATGCAAATCTACACGCAACTCGGCACTTATGGTGTACATAAACCCAGCAAAAGTCCGCCATGCCCCCACGCAAAACCTAAGCCACTCAAGTTCGCATTGAATAGCCTTCTTGTTACAGATTAAAACTGATCCTTATCAATCACTTAGTGATGTGGTTAAATCATAATCCTACGCTGAAATTTTACTCATGAAGGAAAAACATGGACGCAACTGATCCTGGGAAGCTGATATGGCATGTCGCCTGCGATGAGTCAGGCATTGATGGTCAGCGATTTTATGGATTTGGCAGCCTGTGGATGAAGTACCAAAGGCGTGGCGACTTCGTACGCATCATTCGTGAGCTTAGGGAAAAGCATAACTGTAGCGATGAAATAAAGTGGCAAAAAGCTCATTCAAAGAGAAATGCTGCTTTTTATCATGACCTCCTTGAAACGTTCTTCAAACACCAATGGCTGGCGTTCCACTGCATCATTGTAGAAAAATCAAAAGTAGAAAAATCCTTCCATGGCGGCGACTACGATCTGGCTATGCGTAAGCATTTTGGCAAGCTGATTGAAACTAAAATAGGCAACGTTATCAAGGCTCATCCAGATAGGGAATGCGAGTTCCGTGTGGAAGTGGACCCACTTCCATCGCGGTATAAAAAAGCTGATGAGGCATTTGAAGTCATTACTAACCACACGTTAGCAAAAAGGTTTGGCCGTAGAGACATTATCAAGAGCGTCGTCACAAAGGATTCAAAATCTTCTGAACATATTCAAATTGCAGATTTTCTTCTAGGCGCAGTGATGTGCGCCTATCAAGGCAAAGCAACTTCGGATGCGAAGTTAGCAGTTGCCAACAAAGTTGCGTCTTATTTAGGGTGGGATTCGCTTATGTATGACACTTGGCCAAAAGAGCGCAAATTTAATATTTGGCTTTTTTTCGACAGAACGAAAGGACCAAGGGATATCCTTACGCGAGATGTGAATTTGAAGTACGAATTGCCCAAGTCTAAAAAATAGAGCCGACCTCACAGCCGGCACGGTTGGAGTCCCAGTCGTTCGACGAAGTTACCAACTAGGCGGTATCAACTTTCGGGGGGCCGCCTCTAATTCCCCAAAACCATAAATTCAGTTCAATGATAGTAGCGTTTTAAAGTTTCAAACTCAACAAAATGCATAACAATCATGTTGTAAGGCCTATAACACTAATTATCGCTCTCAAGTGAGGAATCACTAATGTGTACTTCCTTGCTGTCTAACAGCGTAATCGCAATGTCCTTGCCCTCAACACTATAGTCAGAGCTAGCGACAATCTGTATGTAAAAGTTCTATCCGTCCGCTGGGCAAGTGACATCCTGAATATATCGTTCACATTTCCTCTCAACATCACAGTTATACATACAGCAAAAATATGCTTTTAACGCTAAAAAAGTTTCACTCACCTAACCCATTGATTAATAATGGAGTTCAAACCCATGCTGCTCTAGTATAACTTATGCCATTAGTTATACTCCTACGGACGTTGATTCATGTAAAAGATGCGCAACCCAACTACAGACTGCCATCTCGCAGCATCGGATCTACTTCTGCTTCTCTGCAGCAACCAAAACATATATGATTAAACGCATATAAAAATCACACATCCAGGAACACCCATGCTCCACCCGCTCCAGCTCTTCAAAATCCTCTCCGACGAAACGCGGCTCGCCATCGTCATGCTGCTGCGTGAAGCGGGGGAACTGTGCGTATGCGATCTCTGCGCCGCCACCAACGAGCCGCAGCCGAAAGTCTCCCGCCATATGGCACTGCTCCGCGAGACCGGGCTGGTCATCGACCGACGTGAAGGGAAATGGGTCCATTACCGTTTATCTCCGAACATGCCCGCGTGGGCAGCGTCCATTATCGATAACAGCTGGAACTGCCTGCGTGAAGACACCCGCCTGAAGCTGAAAGGTAAAGTTCCGGGTGCATGCTAAGCAAAACACATTCACGAAATCAGATATAATGGAGTAAACAATGTTTTTGGCAGGAGCGATTTTTTTATTCACGCTGGTGCTGGTCATCTGGCAACCCAGAGGGCTCAGCATCGGCTGGAGCGCGACCATTGGCGCCGCGCTGGCGCTGGCGAGCGGCGTTATTCATATTAACGATATTCCGGTGGTCTGGAATATTGTCTGGAACGCCACTGCCACGTTTATCGCGGTGATCGTTATCAGCCTGCTGCTGGATGAGTCCGGTTTTTTCGAGTGGGCGGCGCTGCACGTTGCCCGCTGGGGAAATGGTCGGGGGCGGTTGCTGTTTACCTGGATCGTGCTGCTGGGTGCGGCCGTTGCGGCGCTGTTCGCCAATGACGGTGCGGCACTGATCCTCACGCCTATCGTTATCGCCATGCTGCTGGCACTCGGGTTTAGTCAACAAGCCACGCTGGCGTTTGTGATGGCGGCAGGCTTTATCGCCGATACCGCCAGCCTGCCGCTGATTGTCTCCAACCTGGTCAACATTGTGTCGGCAGACTTCTTCTCGCTGGGGTTCAGCGAATACGCCTCGGTGATGATCCCGGTTGATATCGCCGCGATTGCCGCCACGCTCATCGTGCTGCACCTGTTCTTTCGCAAGGAAATTCCTCCGACGTACGATCTGGCGAAACTCCGGGAGCCGGCACGTGCCATAAACGATCTGCCAACCTTCAGGACGGGCTGGATCGTGCTGCTGTTACTTCTCGTCGGATTCTTTGTGCTTGAGCCTCTCGGCATTCCCGTCAGCGCCATCGCGAGCGTGGGCGCGCTGATTTTGTTTGCCGTCGCAAAACGTGGGCACGCTATTAATACCGGAAAAGTGCTTCGCGGCGCACCGTGGCAGATCGTTATCTTCTCGCTGGGGATGTATCTGGTGGTGTATGGCCTGCGCAACGCCGGGCTGACGGAGCATCTCTCAGACGTTCTGGATCGCTTAGCCGGTTATGGACTCTGGGCCACCACGCTGGGCACCGGATTTATCACCGCCTTCCTGTCATCCATAATGAACAATATGCCAACGGTACTGATTGGCGCGCTCTCAATTGATGGCAGTTCGGCAACAGGTTTGATTAAAGAGGCGATGATTTACGCGAACGTGATTGGCTGCGATCTGGGGCCGAAAATCACCCCTATCGGTAGCCTGGCCACCCTGCTCTGGCTGCATGTACTGGCGCAGAAAAACATGATCGTTTCCTGGGGCTACTATTTCCGGACGGGCTTGATAATGACGCTGCCGGTCCTGTTTGTAACGCTTGCCGCGCTGGCGTTACGTCTCTCCGTTACACTGTAGTGAGTACCTGATATGAGCAACATTACCATTTACCACAACCCCGCCTGCGGCACGTCGCGCAATACGCTGGAGATGATCCGCAACAGCGGCACCGAACCCGAGATTATTTTGTATCTGGAGACGCCGCCGTCTCGCGACGAACTGGTGAAGCTGCTGGCTGAGATGGGCATTTCACCCCGCGATCTGCTGCGAAAAAACGTGGAGCCTTACGAAAACCTTGGCCTGGCGGAAGACAGGTTTAGCGACAGCCAGCTCGTTGACTACATGCTGCACTATCCGATTCTGATCAATCGCCCGATTGTCGTTACTCCGCTGGGGACGAGGCTGTGTCGTCCGTCGGAGCGCGTACTGGATATTCTGCCCGACGCACAAAAAGGGGCGTTCACCAAAGAGGATGGCGAAGCGGTTGTAGACGCTTCCGGCAAAAAAATTCAGGGACGATAACGTCGCGGTTGCCCTGCGGTTAATCGCAGGGCACCTGCTCCTGCGCGATGCGTCCCACCATCGCCCGGATCTCCTCCCGGGTTAGCGGCGCGCGGTCGGTCACGAAGTGCAGCGTCATCCCTTCGATAAACGCATCCAGCGCGCGGGCGGTCGCCGGATCGAACCACTGTTCAAGCGTGGTCTGGCTCATCTTCATCCAGTCCTGCATGACCGTTTTCAGCGCGGCGCTGCGGTGCATAAAGGCGTACAGCTGATACATCAGCGCCATATTGTGTGGCGTGGTCACGGCTGAGCTGTGGATCAGCGTGGTAATGGCCTCGCATGCCCTCTCCCGCCCGGTAACGCCCGCGAAGAAATCCCGGTACTGCCGGGACATCTGCTGCGTGAACCACGTGAATGCCTCTTCCAGCAGCGACTCCATGCCGTCGAAATAGTAGGTCATCGACCCCAGCGGTACGCCTGCGCAGGTGGCAATCTTGCGGTGTGTCACGGCATGAATACCGTGCTCTGCAATAGTGTCCAGCGTCGCCTGAAGTATCTTCTCCCGACGGTTAGGGTCGTTCGGTGGTCTGCTCATAAATTCCTCATCCGGTTTGTGTACAAATGTACACAAAGTTGCTAGTGTTGTCGCTATTGTTGTTCTTCTGGTGCTGATCCCAATGACGTTATCTTCTCCCCGCAAAGCCCTGCATCTGCGCATGTGGGCGCTGTTTATGTTCTTCTTCATACCCGGGCTGCTGATGGCTTCCTGGGCGACGCGCACCCCGGCCATCCGCGATACGCTATCCGTCTCGACGGCAGAGATGGGGATTGTGCTGTTTGGCCTGTCGATTGGCTCGATGAGCGGCATCCTGTGCTCGGCCTGGCTGGTGAAGCGCTTTGGCACCCGTACGGTGATCCGCACGACCATGTGCTTCGCCGTGGTCGGAATGGTCGCGCTGAGCGTGGCGCTGTGGTTTGCCTCGCCCCTGATGTTCGCCCTCGGGCTGATGGTGTTCGGCGGGAGCTTCGGTGCGGCAGAAGTCGCCATTAACGTTGAAGGCGCCGCCGTCGAGAAGGAGATGAACAAAACGGTGCTGCCGATGATGCATGGCTTTTACAGCCTCGGCACGCTGGCGGGCGCGGGCGTGGGGATGGCGCTGACGGCGCTGGGCATTGCGGCTAACGTGCATATTTTGCTGGCGGCGCTGGTCTGCATTATCCCTATCCTCACCGGCATCAGGGCTATCCCCGCCGGTACGGGACAAAACGCCTCGGATGAACAGAAGTCTGCGGCAAAAGGGTTGCCCTTCTACCGTGACTTCCAGCTGATGCTGATTGGCGTGGTCGTGCTGGCGATGGCGTTTGCTGAAGGCTCCGCCAACGACTGGCTGCCGCTGCTGATGGTGGACGGACACGGCTTTAGCCCCACCTCCGGCTCGCTGATCTACGCCGGGTTTACGCTCGGTATGACCGTCGGGCGCTTCACCGGCGGCTGGTTTATCGACCGCTACAGCCGCGTGGCGGTGGTGCGTGCCAGCGCTCTGCTGGGCGGGCTGGGCATCGCGATGATCATCTTTGTGGATGTTGACTGGATTGCCGGCGTGTCGGTGATCCTGTGGGGACTTGGCGCCTCCCTTGGCTTCCCGCTGACCATTTCTGCTGCCAGCGATACCGGCCCGGATGCGCCGACGCGCGTGAGCGTGGTGGCAACCACCGGCTACCTCGCCTTCCTGGTGGGGCCGCCGCTGCTTGGGTTCCTCGGTGAGCACTACGGATTACGCAGCGCGATGCTGGTGGTATTAGGGTTAGTTATTATTGCCGCACTGGTGGCGCGTGCGGTGGCAAAACCGGAAGCAGAAACAACGTCAATGGAGAAGGGATATGAGCGTTAAACTGATTGCAGTCGACATGGATGGCTCCTTCCTGAGCGATGCGAAAACCTATAATCGTGCGCGTTTTCTGGCGCAGTACGCGCGCATGAAAGAGCAAGGCATCCGTTTTGTGGTTGCCAGCGGAAACCAGTACTACCAGCTGATCTCGTTTTTCCCGGAGATCGCCCATGAAATCGCATTCGTGGCCGAAAACGGCGGCTGGGTGGTGGATGCCGGCGAAGACGTGTTTAACGGCGAACTGTCGAAAGCGCACTTCCTGACCGTCGCCACCCTGCTGAATGAGGTACCCGGCATTGAAATTATCGCCTGCGGTAAAAACAGCGCCTACACGCTGCAAACCTATGACGACCTCTTCAAAGCGGTCGCCGCGAAGTACTATCACCGCCTTGAAAGCGTCAGCAGCTTTGACCATCTCAACGATATTTTCTTCAAGTTCGGGCTTAACGTCTCCGACGAAGAGATCCCGCGTATTCAGGCGCTGCTGCACGAAAAGCTCGGCGACATCATGGTGCCGGTGACCACCGGACACGGCAGTATCGACCTGATCATCCCCGGCGTGCATAAAGCTAACGGCCTGCGGATCCTTCAGGCGCGCTGGGGCATTGAAGACAGCGAAGTGGTGGCCTTTGGCGACAGCGGTAACGACGTGGAGATGTTGCGCCAGGCAGGGTATGGCTTCGCGATGGCCAATGCCAAACCGCACATTAAGGCGGTGGCCCGCTATGAAGCGCCGAACAATAATGACGAAGGCGTACTGGACGTGATTGATAAGGTGCTGGATGGGAAGGCGCCGTTTAATTGATTCCGTGCGCTCCACAGGGAGAGGGAGAACACCCAGCCCGTAGGCCCGGTAAGCGCAGCGCCACCGGGCAAAATTTACTGCGGCCTGATGCCCTCACCCCGCAGAGAGACGGAATAAGGATTACGGTTGCAGTGCGCTTCCGACGCGTTTGTCCTTCAGGAACACCACCATCAGCCCTACCCACAGCACGCCGTTGGCGAGGTTAAACAGGCTGAAGAGCCCGTTGCCGCCAAACGCGTAAGCATGCTTGCTCACCTCAATACCGACGGTAAAAATCAGCATTTGCAGCATCCCCATCGCGGCAGACACCGTGCCTTTACTCATTTCGCTGGCAAACAGCGTGAGGCGCACCAGACCAGCATTCGCCACGCCAATACCAAACGCGTAAACGCTCAGCCCCGCGGTCATCCACAGGTACGCATGCGACGAGGCAACGGTCGCTACCGCCGCAACGATCAGCCCTGCCGCAATCGGCCAGCCGCCCATAATTATCAGTGAACGCACGGTACGGCGCGCCGTCAGACGCGCCAGCACCAGGTTTCCGATAATCAGCGCGCCAAAAATCGGCACCTGTAACAGGCCATACTCATAGCTGCTAAGCTGCTCGCCGCTGATGATAATGACCGGCGACTGGGCGATCCACGCCAGCAGCGGAAGGCTGACAAACCCCGTCGCCAGCGCGCCTGCGACAAAACGACCGTTTTTCAGCACCGCTTTATAATCACGGCCCAGCTCTTTAAGCGAGAGCTTTTCTCCCAGACGCGTCGCGGTCTCCGGCATCGCGCGGTGCAGGCCAAAGAAAGAGATAGCCGCAAGCAGGGCAAAGAGGACGAACATCCCTTCCCACGGCGCAACGTGCACCCATGCGGCCCCTACCAGCGGCCCCAGCAGCGGTGCAATCAGCGCCACGTTCGCCATAAGCGCGGTGATCTTGATACATACCGCCTCCTCAAACGACTCCTGAATGGCGGCATAGCCCACGGCGCCGATAAAGCACAGGCTCACGCCCTGAAGGAAGCGCAGCAGCGTAAACTGCTCAATGTTCTGCGCCAGCAGCGTGGCGAGACAGGTGACGATAAACCACACCACCCCCGTCAGCATCACCGGACGGCGGCCAATACGATCCGACAGCGGCCCTAACAGCCACTGTAAAAACATGCCGCCCGCGAGATAGGCGGTCATGGATGTTGGCACCCATTCAATACCTGCGTTGTACTGCTCAACCACGGCCAGCATGCCCGGCTGGATCATATCGTTGCCGATGTAGGTAGAGAATTCGTAAAGCACCAGACACAGAGGAAAAAGTAACGCCTGACGGCCCAGACGATTACCGGAAGAAGAACGGTTTATCATGCAATCTCTTTAGTATGAAAAAATCGCGATGAGTGTAATGAATTGCTGCTGTCTGAGATAGCACAATAACGTGAGAAAACAGAAATAACGCACTTATCGTTGTTGTTTAAGGTTTCCTTAAGTTGCCCTCGTTAAGATAGCGCTATTTCACGTTATTGACCGAAATTATGACACACGCCGTCAGCCCTTCAGAATTATCTACCTTACCGATAAATAAGACAAAACGCCTTTACCGGTTGCCCGCCCGCTTTTATGGTTACCAACTTTTCGTGCTGATCGCCCTCGCGGTGCTTTTTACCTGGCTTTCTCGCGATGAATCGCTCGACCGATGGCTAACCGGCTTCTGGTATGACGCTGCGACGCACCATTTTCCGCTACAGCAAAATCCGCTGCTGGATCTGCTGAACCATCGGCTGGCGAAATATGTGGCCATTGCCCTGGCCGTCATCGCGCTGGTTTACGGGGCTTACAGACGCAATGCCCGGCTGGTGACGGCCGCGCTTCTGATGGGTCTGGGCGCGCTCGTTGTAGGAGCCCTGAAAAGCATGAGTCACCACAGCTGTCCGTGGGATCTGGTGGAATATGGCGGCAAAGCCGTCTCGTATCCCCTGTTCAGCGCCATTCCGGCCGACAGCGGACCGGGACGCTGCTTTCCCGGCGGCCACGCCTCGAGCGGGTTTATGGTCATGGGGCTGTTTTTTGCCTTCTGGCGTGAACGTCCGCGCCTGGCCTGGACCTTTGTCGCGTTGGGGGCCGCTCTGGGGCTGCTGATGGGCTTCGGGCAGGTCATGCGCGGCGCGCATTTTTTCTCTCACAACCTGTGGGCCGGGTGGTGGGTCTGGTTTTCCCAGGTGCTGGTTTACGGGCTGGTTTCTACCTGGTTTGCTAAAGAGTAACGATACGATGCTAGAGAATCTGAACTACGGACTGTTTTACCTGCTCAACGCCACGCCAGCGTCGCCGGAATGGATGATTGATCTCGCCACCTTCATTGCTAAGGATTTGATCAGCATCGTACCGGCGCTGGCCGCGATCCTCTGGCTTTGGGGCCCGCGCAAACAGGTCACCGCCCAGCGCCATCTGGTGATTAAAATGGCGATGGCCATCGGCGTCAGCGTGCTGGCAAGCTATGTGCTGGGGCTCGCCTTCCCGCACGATCGCCCGTTTGTCGAGCACGTCGGCTATAACTTCCTGCACCACGCGCCGGATGACTCGTTCCCGAGCGATCACGGCACGGTGATCTTCACCTTCGCGCTGGCCTTCCTGTTCTGGCATCGCCTGTGGTCCGGCGTGGTGCTGATGGGGGTCGCCGTCGCCATCGCCTGGTCCCGCGTCTATCTGGGCGTGCACTGGCCGCTGGACATGGTAGGCGGATTCCTGGTGGGGCTGATGGGCTGCGTCAGCGCAGCCATTATGTGGAGCCTCTTTGGTCCGGCCCTTTACCGGGGATTATCGCAGGCCTATCGCGTTCTGTTTGCCCTCCCGATCCGCAAAGGATGGATACGTGACTAACCCCGGTCCGTCAGGTTACACTTGAGCCCCCGCCCTGCGGGGGCTCACTTTTTTAGCCCGAGGATCTATGGAAACACGTCGCGATGACCGCATTGCTCAGTTGCTTCAGGCGCTGAAGCGCAGCGACAAGCTGCATCTCAAGGAAGCCGCTACCCTGCTTGGCGTGTCTGAAATGACCATTCGTCGCGATCTGAACAGCGACAGCGCCCCCGTTGTGCTGCTTGGCGGGTACATTGTCCTGGAGCCGCGCAGCGCCAGCCATTACCTGTTAAGCGATCAAAAAACGCGTCTGGTGGAAGAGAAGCGCAAAGCCGCGCGGCTCGCCGCCTCGCTGGTGCAGCCGCATCAAACGCTGTTTTTTGACTGCGGGACGACAACGCCGTGGATCATCGAGGCCATCGACAGCAGCGTTCCTTTTACCGCCGTCTGTTATTCCCTGAATACCTTTCTGGCCTTGCAGGAAAAACCGGCGTGCCGGGTGATTTTGTGTGGCGGTGAGTTTCATGCCAGCAATGCCATCTTTAAGCCGCTGAATATTCAGGACACGCTGAGCAATGTATGCCCCGACATCGCCTTCTATTCTGCGGCGGGCGTGAACGTGCAGCAGGGCGCAACCTGCTTTAATCTGGAAGAGTTGCCGGTGAAACACTGGGCGCTCAACGCCGCGCAGCAGCATGTGCTGGTGGTTGATCACAGTAAGTTTGGCAAGGTCCGTCCGGCAAGGATGGGAGAACTGTCGCGCTTTGACGCCATCGTCAGCGATTGCCGCCCGGATGAAGAGCTGGTGTCGTATGCAAAGGCGCAGCAGGTGAAGTTGATGTATTGAGGTTGTGCCGGGTGGCGCTGCGCTTACCCGGCCTACGTTCGAGCCGTTGTAGGCCGGGTAAGGCGAAGCCGCCACCCGGCAAAAACTTAGCTAAACCAGCTGCCAAACCAGCCGTGGAATTTCATCAGCACAAAGTCCCAAATCCGGCTAAAGAAGCCGCCCTCTTCTACCGCTTCCATTACCACCAGCGGACGCTGCTCAATGGATTTACCATTAAGCTGGAAATCAATCGTCCCGACCACCTGGCCTTTTTTCAGCGGCGCGGTGAGCTGTGGCTCAGTCAGGGTATAGCTGGCTTTCAGGTTTTTCAGCTGACCGCGTGGAATGGTCACGGAACCGGCTTCACCCGCGCCCAGGTTCACTTCACTTTTATCCCCGAACCAGACGCGCTGGCTCACGAAGGTGGCATCCGGCTTAATCGGCGTGACGGTTTCAAAGAAGCGGAAACCCCAGGTCAGCAGTTTTTCTGATTCGTTAAACCGAATGCGGTCGGTTTTCGTCCCCAGCACCACCGAAATCAGGCGCATGTCGCCCTGGGTTGCGGAAGCCACCAGGTTATAGCCCGCGCCTGCGGTTGTCCCGGTTTTCATGCCGTCCACGTTAACGTTGCTGCTCCACAGCAGACGGTTACGGTTAGGCTGGCGGATATTGTTGAAGGTGAACTCTTTCTCTTTATGGATGGCGTACTCATCCGGCACGTCGTGGATCAACGCCTTGCCCAGCAGCGCCATATCACGCGCGGTGCTGAACTGACCCGGCGCATCCAGGCCGTGAACGGTTTTAAAGGTGGTGTTGGTCAGGCCCAGCTTTTGCGCGTAGCCATTCATCAAACCAATGAAAGAGTCCTGACTGCCCGCCACGTAATCGGCCAGCGCGATGCAGGCGTCATTTCCTGACTGAATGATTATCCCTTTATTCAGATCGGAAACGGAAACCTGATCGCCAGGCTTCAGGAACATAACGGACGAGCCGCGCAGCGCCGGGTTACCGGTCGCCCAGGCATCTTTCCCGACGGTGACCATGTCGTCCAGCTTGATTTTGCCCGCTTTAATCGCCTGACCTACCACATAGCTGGTCATAATTTTCGTCAGGCTCGCCGGGTCAAGTTTTTCATCGGCGTTACCTTCCGCCAGCACTTTCCCGCTGGCGTAATCCATCAGGATCCAGGCGCGCGCATCGACAGGCGGCGCTTCGGGCGCTGTCTGTTCCGCCGCGTGGAGCGTTGGGGCAAAAAGGAAAAGCAGCGCCGAGCCTGCCGCCAGGCTGCGCAGAGAGGAAGTTTTTTGCGTCATAAATGCCACCCGAGTGTCCATTCTAAAAATCACGTCACAATCACCGTGTCGCAAGAAGCGATGAGTAATAGCGCACTACAGCGTTCAAAGAAACCTGTTCCAGGTAAAGTTTTTAAAGTTTATGCAATAACATTCAGATACGCTTTGATTGCGGCGATTTTTTTAGCATCTGTTGCGTAATTGTTAGGTTTATCTCACCATGGCGAAAAGCTGACTCGGATTCACATCTCATCGGGAGTAAATATGATTACGCTGTGGGGCAGGAACAATTCGACTAACGTGAAAAAAGTGCTGTGGACGCTGGAAGAGCTGGATTTACCGTTTAAGCAGGTTATGGCGGGCCTGGAGTTTGGCGTGAATAAAGACGCGGACTACCTGGCGATGAACCCAAACGGGCTGGTGCCGCTGCTGCGCGATGATGAGACAGACGCCACGCTGTGGGAGTCCAACACCATCGTGCGTTACCTCGCCGCGCAGTACGGCCAGGGTCGGCTGTGGGTAGAAAATCCGGCCCAGCGCGCGCAGGGCGAAAAATGGATGGACTGGGCAAACCAGACGCTTTCCCCAACGCACCGCGTGATCCTGATGGGGCTTATCCGCACGCCGGAAGCCGATCGTGATTATCCCGCCATTCATGCCGCCCAGGACGCCTGCGAATCGCTGTTTGCCATGATGGACGACGAGCTGGCGAAGCAGACCTGGTTCTCCGGCGACGCGTTTGGCGTGGGCGATATCGCCGTCGCCCCCTTCGTCTGGAACCTGACCAATATGGGGCTTAGCTGGACCCCGCGCCCGCACCTTGAGCGCTGGATCCAGCAGCTGAGCGAGCGCCCGGCGTATCGCAACGTGGTGATGATCCCGGTGACCTGATTACGTACCGGACGGGCTGACCTTCAACAGCTGCCCGTCCGACTCGTCGGTCAGCACATACAGATAACCATCCGGCCCGACGCGCACGTCGCGGATGCGCTGATTTTTATCGCCAAGAATGCGCCCGTCCTCCGTCACGGTGTTGCCCTCCACGTTCAGGACGATGACGTCTTTCTCCTTCAGCGCACCAATAAACAGCTTGTTTTTCCATTGCGGGAAGACGTCGCTATTGTAGAACGCCATACCGCTGACGGCGGGCGACACTTTCCAGACAAACAGCGGCTTTTCGGTGCCTTCAACATGCTCGCCTTTCGCTTCCGGGATTTTCAGGCCGCTATAGTTGATCCCGTGCGTCGCCAAAGGCCAGCCGTAGTTTTTGCCTTTCTCAGGGATGTTGATTTCATCCCCGCCGCGAGGACCGTGTTCGTTAAGCCACAGCGTGTCGCTCCACGGGTTCATCGCCATCCCCTGCGGGTTACGAATGCCATAGGACCAGATTTCAGGGCGCGCACCGGCGGTATTCACAAACGGATTATCCGACGGCACTTTCCCGTCTTCCGTCAGGCGCACCACCTTGCCCTGAAGCTTATCCAGATCCTGCGCCGTCGGGCGCTGGTTGTTTTCACCCAGGCCAATAAACAGATGGCCTTTGCCGTCAAACACCAGCCGTCCACCAAAGTGGTTGCCGGTAGAGAGCTTCGGCATCTGGCGGAACACCACCTGGAAGCCTTCGATGCGCGACAGGTCATCGCTCAGCCGCCCGTAGCCCACCGCGGTGCCCGCTTTTCCATCATTACCTGCCTCGGCGAAGCTTAGCCAGATCCGCCGTGACTGTTCAAAATCCGGGGCCAGCACCACGTCCAGCAATCCGCCCTGGCCGCTCGCCCAGACCTTCGGCACGCCAACAATCGGATCGGAGAGCCCTTTCCCTGCCTGCCAGTGCTTAAGCTGCCCGTCTTTTAGCGTGACCAGCAGCCCCTTATTGTCGGGCAGAAACGCCAGCGACCAGGGGTGATCCAGTTTTGTCTGTAAAACCTCCACTTTTACCGGCTCGGTGGCGGCAAGCAGCGAAACGGGAAAGAACAATGCAGGCAGGAAAATCAACGAAGATCGAGGCATAACACGCTCCTTTGTCGGCTTATGGCTTAAAGATTAGCCACTTCGTCCGGGCGCGTTAGCACTTTTACAAAAGCTTAATCAAAAGGGGGAGTTGCCTCCCCCGGGTTCAGTGGCGGGCAAGCGTTTCAGGCTTGTTCAGACACATGATGCAAAGAGAGAGCGTGGTCAGGCAGTTTTCAAGCTTTTCCGCGTTAACGGCAATAAAATTCGGGCAGTCGTGACGTCCGTTCATCAAACAGACCCCGGCGATGGAGAGCACCTCGGCGGCGCGGCGTAGTGCCGCCAGCTCGCTTTCAACGTAATGCGCTTTCAGGACGGGTGCTTTTTCACGCATGAAATTGCAAAGTTCAAAGACGTTATCACGCAGATTTTCGCTTTCGCTGACTGACATATACCCTTTCGCCTTGCGGAGTTGCAGGTAGGCGGCCAGGTCGATTCGGGCGTTGATCAGCTTGTTAAGCAGATCGCGTTTCAGTCTGTCAACGGACATGCTATTTCCTCCTCTGTCAGCCTTGTTACCCTGTTAAGAATAAGGTTATTTTTTGTACAGTGTAATGCCTGAGATCAATAAACGATAACTAGTTAACATTCTTTACAATGTTACAACGATTGCCCGACTCAACTGCGCCATCAAGAGTGTATAAATCCCCCGCGATACGCTGTAAAATCCCGCCCTGATAACTCCATAATTGATGAATTTTTAACCTATGAGCAATGTTACGCACCCGCCGAAAATCGGCTTTGTCTCCCTGGGCTGCCCGAAGAACCTGGTGGATTCCGAACGCATCCTGACTGAACTGCGCACCGAAGGCTATGACGTGGTGCCAAGCTACGACAACGCCGACATGGTGATTGTGAACACCTGCGGGTTTATCGACAGCGCGGTCCAGGAGTCACTGGAAGCCATTGGTGAAGCCCTGACGGAAAACGGCAAAGTCATCGTGACCGGCTGCCTGGGCGCGAAAGTGGATCAGATCCGCGAAGTGCACCCGAAAGTGCTGGAGATCACCGGCCCGCACAGCTACGAGCAGGTGCTGGAACATGTTCATCACTACGTACCAAAGCCAAAGCATAACCCGTTCCTGAGCCTGGTGCCGGAACAGGGCGTGAAGCTGACGCCGCGCCACTACGCCTACCTGAAAATTTCCGAAGGCTGCAACCACCGCTGCACCTTCTGCATCATTCCGTCGATGCGTGGCGATCTGGTGAGCCGCCCGATTGGCGAGGTGCTGGCCGAAGCCAAACGCCTGGCCGACGCGGGCGTGAAGGAGCTGCTGGTCATCTCCCAGGATACCTCTGCCTACGGCGTGGACGTCAAACACCGCTCCGGTTTCCACAACGGCGAGCCGGTGAAAACCAGCATGGTTGGCCTGTGCGAGCAGCTGGCTAAACTCGGCATCTGGACGCGTCTGCACTACGTCTACCCTTACCCACACGTTGACGACGTGATCCCGCTGATGGCGGAAGGCAAAATCCTGCCGTATCTGGATATCCCGCTACAGCACGCCAGCCCGCGCATTCTGAAGCTGATGAAGCGTCCTGGCTCCGTTGACCGCCAGCTGGCGCGCATCAAGCAGTGGCGTGAGATCTGCCCGGATCTGACCCTGCGTTCTACCTTTATTGTCGGCTTCCCGGGTGAAACCGAAGACGATTTCCAGATGCTGCTCGACTTCCTGAAAGAAGCGCGCCTGGACCGCGTGGGCTGCTTCAAGTACAGCCCGGTTGAAGGCGCAACGGCCAACGAGCTGGCGGACCAGGTACCGGAAGAGGTCAAAGAGGAGCGCTGGAACCGCTTTATGCAGCTGCAACAGCAGATCTCTGCTGAACGCTTGCAGGAGAAAGTGGGCCGCGAAATTCTGGTCATTATCGACGAAGTGGACGAAGAAGGCGCGATTGGCCGCAGCATGGCGGATGCGCCTGAAATCGACGGCGCGGTGTATCTGAACGGTGAAACCAAGGTCAAGCCGGGCGATATTATTCGCGTGAAGGTTGAGAACGCGGACGAGTATGATTTGTGGGGTAGCCGGGTTTAATTTCCCCACACCTCTTTTGCAGGCCGGGTAAGGCGTAGCCGCCACCCGGCACATTCCTCAGCACTACCCCTTAATCCTCGGATCCAGCGCGTCGCGCAACCCATCGCCCAGCAGGTTAAACGCCAGCACGGTCAGGAAAATGGCCAGGCTTGGGAAGATCGCCACGTGCGGCGCAATCACCATATCGGCCCGCGCCTCGTTCAGCATCGCGCCCCACTCCGGCGTCGGCGGCTGCGCCCCTAACCCCAGAAACGACAGGCTGGCCGCCGAGATAATCGACACGCCGATGCGCATGGTGAAATAGACCACGATGGACGATACCGTGCCCGGCAGTATATGGCTGAAGAGGATGGTAGCATCGCTGGCCCCCATGCTGCGCGCCGACTCGATAAAAGTCTGCTGCTTAAGCACCAGCGTATTGCCACGCACCAGGCGAGCGAAAGCGGGAATCGAGAATACCGCCACGGCAATGATAACGTTCGCCATGCCGCTACCCATGACCGCCACCACGGCAATCGCCAGCAAAATACCGGGAAAGGCAAACAGCACGTCGCAGATACGCATGATGATGCGGTCCCACCAGCCTTCGTAGTGCCCGGCCACCAGACCCAGCACGGTGCCAATCGCGGCGCCTATCAGCACCGCGAAGACCCCGGCCGCCAGCGAGATCTGCGCCCCGACCAGCACGCGGCTGAAAATATCGCGCCCGAGCGAGTCCACGCCAAACCAGTGCATCATCGACGGACCATCGTTCAGACGGTCGTAGTCGAAGTAGTTTTCCGCATCAAACGGGGCTATCCAGGGGGCGACGATCGCCACCAGGATCAGCAGTAACACAAACAACCCGGCAACCATCGCAACGGGCTGACGACGGAATCGCCGCCAGAACTCCCCCCACGGCGTACGAATATGATCCGGTCTGATCCCCGGCATAGCGTTAAAAATGGCCTGGCGACGCCAGTTCAGTAATCGCATCTTACTTATACCTGATGGCCGGGTTAATGGCGGCGTAGAGCACATCCACCACTAAGTTGATAAGAATAAACTCCAGCGAGAAAAGCAGGACTTCAGCCTGAATCACCGGATAGTCGCGCATATCGACCGAGTCGACCAGCAGGCGCCCCAGCCCCGGCCAGTTGAAGACCTTCTCAACCACGATAGAGCCGCCCAGCAGAAAGCCGAACTGTAGCCCCATCATCGTCACCACCGGGATCATCGCGTTACGAAAACCGTGCTTCAGAATGACCCATTTCTCGCTGACCCCTTTTGCCCGCGCGGTGCGAATGTAATCTTCGCTCAGCACGTCCACAAACGAGGCGCGGGTAAACCGGGCCATGACCGCCGCAACGGCTGCGCCAAGCGTCATGGAGGGTAAAATGTAGTGCTTCCAGGTGTCAGCCCCAACGGTCGGCAGCCAGCCCAGCTCAACGGAGAAAATCTGCATCAGCAGCATGCCCAACGCAAACGCCGGGAAAGAGATGCCGGTGACCGCCAGCGCCATACCGAGCTTATCCGGCCAGCGGTTGCGCCAGACGGCGGCGATAATCCCGGCGCCCAGACCAAATATCACCGCCCAACCCATGCTGGCGAGGGTGAGCCAGAACGTCGGCATAAAGCGGCTGGCTATCTCTTCCGACACCGGACGACGCGACACCATTGAGATGCCAAAGTCGCCTTGCAGGACATTGCCCATGTAGCGCAGAAATTGCCTGTACAGCGGCTGGTCAAGACCCAGCTGTTTACGCACCAGTTCGATAACCGTGGCATCCGCTTCCGGCCCGGCAATCAAGCGCGCCGGATCGCCGGGCAGCATGTGGACAAACAAAAACACCAGCACGGCCACAATCAGCAGCGTCGGGATAAGCCCCAGCAGGCGTTTACAAACATAATTCAGCATGAGTTTTATTTTAGATCCGCGTCGTCAAAGCTAAAGCCCGTATCCGGCATGATGTAAAAACCGGTCAGCGCTTTATTGTGGGCTGAGACCAGTTTTTCCACCACCAGCGGCACCCACGGCGACTCTTTCCAGATAATGTCCTGCGCCTCTTTGTACAGGCGCGCTTTCTCTTCCGGTTTGGTGGTTTTCAGGGCATCGGCCAGATCCTTATCCACCTGCGGATTGCTGTAGAACGCGGTGTTGAACAGTGTTGGCGGCCAGTTCTGGGAAGCGAACAGCGGCGACAGGGACCAGTCCGCTTCGCCGGTTGAAGCCGTCCAGCCGGTGTAGAACATCCGCACGCCGCTCTCTTTCTGCCCTTTGCCTTCTACTTCCGCCGCTCGCTGTCCGGCATCCATCGCCGTGACCCTGGCTTTAATGCCCACCTGTGCCAGCTGCTGCTGGGTAAATTGCAGCACCTTCTGCGCGGTGCTGTGGTTATGCGATGACCACAGCGTGGTGCTAAAGCCGTTCGGATAGCCCGCCTCTTTTAGCAGCTCCCGCGCTTTCGCCGGATCGTACGGCCACGGCTGGTAGCTCTGCGCATACTCGATGGCTGGCGGCATCACGCCCGTTGCGGGAGTGGCGTAACCGGCAAAGGCCACCTTCACCAGCGCCTGACGGTTAATGGCGTAGTTGATGGCTTCGCGCACCTTCGGGTTATCGAACGGTTTCTGCGTGACGTTCATGCTGATGTAGCGCTGCATAATCGACGGGCTGGCCACCAGCTCCAGCTTGCTGTTTTTCGCCAGCAGCGCCGCCTGTTCGTAAGGGATCGGGAAGGCAAACTGCGCTTCGCCGGTTTGCAGCATCGCGGCACGGGTATTGTTGTCCACGACCGGACGCCAGGTGATGGTATCCAGCTTCGGCAGCCCCTGCTGCCAGTATCCGGCGAATTTTTTCACCTTCACAAAATCGGTCTGGTTCCAGGTGAGCAGTTCGTACGGCCCGGTTCCCACCGGGTGGAAGCCAATCTCTTTGCCGTATTTTTTCAGGGCGGCGGGCGAAATCATCGCCGTCGCGGGATGCGCCAGGATATTGATAAACGCCGAGAACGGCTCTTTCAGGGTGATCTTCACCGTCGCCGGGTCAACCGCCTCGGTGCTGGCGATATTTTTATACAGGTTGTAGCGCTTAAGGCCGTTCTCCGGATTGCTGGCACGGTCCAGGTTGATCTTAACCGCCTCGGCGTTGAAGTCGGTGCCGTCCTGGAACTTCACGCCGGTACGGAGCTTAACCGTATAGACCTGCCCATCGTCCGACACGGTATACCCTTCCGCCAGCACGTTTTTCAGCTTCATCTCCCGGTCCAGGCCGAACAGCCCCTGGTAGAAGGATTTTGCCACCGCCTGGGAAAGGGTGTCGTTAGCGTCATACGGATCCAGCGTCGTGAAGTTAGACCCCACCGCCACCACCACGTCTTTCGCCGCGAACGCGGGAGCGGCGGCCAGCGCAGCCGTCACGCTCGCGGCCAGCAGCCATTTACGAGCAACAAAAGGAACCATTGTGTTCTCCTGCCTGTTGTAAGTTATAACCGCGAGAATGCATTGCCCTGACGCGGTGGTGCGACAAAATGACCGGGACCCACCTCACGCAGCGCCACGCGCTCCAGGGTTTCGCCCCGTTTACGAATATTGCTCGGCATGTCGTCCTGCAACAGTACGCGCTGGGCGTGACGATGCTCAGGATCGGCAACCGGTACGGCGGCCATCAGCTTGCGGGTGTACGGGTGCTGCGGGTTTTCAAACACCGCCCGACGGGGGCCGATTTCAACAATTTGTCCCATGTACATCACCGCCACGCGATGGCTGATCCGCTCAACCACCGCCATATCGTGGGAGATAAACAGAAACGCAATGCCTAAATCCCGCTGTAAATCGAGCAGGAGATTGATGATTTGCGCGCGAATAGAAACATCCAGCGCCGAAACGGACTCATCCGCAATCACCACTTTTGGATTCAGCGCCAGCGCCCGCGCGATGCAGATACGCTGTCGCTGACCGCCGGAAAATTCGTGGGGATAACGCCAGGCATGCTCCGGCTTCAGGCCCACGCGCTCCAGCAGCCACGCGACGCGGCGCTGCGCGGCTTCACCGTCGAGCAGGTTGTGCACCCGCAGCGGCTCCATAATCGAGTACCCCACCGTATGCCGCGGATCGAGCGACGCATACGGATCCTGGAAAATAAACTGAATATCCCGCCGCACCGCCTGCAATTTACCGTTGGGGAGGGTGTCGATGCGCTCACCGTTGAAGGTGATGCTCCCCTCCTGCGACTCAACCAGCCTGAGCAGCGCCCGCCCGGTGGTGGATTTACCGCAGCCGGACTCCCCCACCAGCGCCAGCGTTTCGCCTGGCCAGAGGTCAAAACTGACGTTTTCAACCGCATGCACTTCGCGCTTCACGCGATTGAGAATGCCGCTGCGCAGCGGGAAACGGGTCACCAGGTCACGCACTTCAAGGATCGGCCTGCCGGGAACCACCGTATTCTGCTCGGTTTCGTCTTCCTGCTGGCCCGGTTCGGTCTGGGACATCAGCGGAAAACGGCGCGGATAATCACTGCCATTCATGGCGCCCAGACGCGGGACCGCCGCCAGCAGCGCGTTGGTATAGGGATGCACCGGCGCATGAAAGACCTGCTCCACCGTGCCGGTTTCCACGGCATTGCCCTGATGCATCACCAGCACCCGATCGGCAATATCCGCCACCACCCCCATATCGTGGGTGATAAATATCACCCCCATCTCCATCTCCTGCTGCAACACCTTGATCAGTTGCAGGATCTGGGCCTGAATGGTGACATCCAGCGCCGTGGTCGGTTCGTCCGCAATAAGCACCGCCGGACGACACGACAGCGCCATCGCAATCATTACCCGCTGGCGCATGCCGCCCGAGAGCTGATGCGGATAGCGGGACAACATGGTGTGCGCCTCGGGGATCCGTACCCGCTCCAGCATCCGTTTTGCTTCGCTGAGCGCCTCATCGCCGCTCAGCTCCTGATGCAGGCGAATCGACTCGGCAATCTGCTCGCCCACCGGGAAGACCGGGTTCAGCGAGGTCATCGGCTCCTGGAAGATCATCGCGATATCCGCCCCGCGCACGCCCTGCATCTGGGACGCGCTCAGCTCGTTAAGATCGATAACCTGACGGTTGCGACGGCGCAACAGCATCTGCTTGCTGGTGATTTGCCCGCCCGTCTGCTCAAGCAGACGCATCAGCGCCAGTGCGGTGACGGATTTACCGGAACCGGACTCGCCGACAATCGCCAGCGTTTCGCCGCGATTGAGCGAAAACGATAAATTCTGGACTGCCGGGATAAACTGCCGCTCTTCCTGAAAGGCAATATTCAGCTGATGAACAGCCAACACTTCCCGGCTGTCCAGCTCTTCACTGTGCGGCACGCAATGCCCCCTTATTCACGATAGATGCCTGTGCTGGGCGCATCGCCGGCATATCCCCACGCACGGTACATCCCTTCACTGTTGAACGGCAGCGCCACGTTACCCTCCCGATCCACGGCAATTAAGCCACCTTCCCCGCCCAACGCCGGCAGCTTTTCCATCACCACCCGCTCGCAGGCCTCGCTCAGGCTTAAACCGCCGTAATCCATCAGCGCGGTAATGTCGTAGGCCGCCAGCGCGCGGATAAACACTTCGCCGGTGCCGGTGCACGACACCGCCGCGGTGGCATTATTGGCGTAGCACCCTGCCCCCGGCAGCGGGCTGTCGCCCACGCGCCCGGGAAGTTTGTTGGTCATGCCGCCCGTTGACGTCGCGGCAGCGAGGTTACCGGCTTTATCCAGGGCCACCGCGCCAACCGTGCCCATCTTGCTGCGCTCATCGAGCGGCGCGGCATGGTCCAGCTGCGTCATCCCCGCAGTGCGGGCCTCCAGCAACTGCCGGTAACGCTCCTCGGTGGAAAAAAGATCGGGCGAGACCGTGTCCATCCCGTGCTCAACGGCAAATTTCTCCGCCCCCGCGCCCGCCAGCAGCACATGCGGGCTGTGATCCATCACCAGACGCGCGGCAAGTACGGGATTGCGCAGGCGACTCACGCCCGCCACCGCCCCCGCTTTCAGGGTGACGCCGTCCATCACGCAGGCATCCAGCTCGTGCGTTTCATCTCGCGTGAAGACCGCGCCAATGCCGGCATTAAACAGCGGACATTCCTCCAGCAGGCGCACCGCTTCGGTCACCACATCCAGCGCGCTATCGCCCGCTTCCAGCATGCGCTGGCCTGTTTCCACGATGGCGTTCAGCGCATCAATGTAACGCTTCTCCTGCTCGGGACTGAGCTGTGCACGGGTGATTGCCCCGGCACCGCCATGAATTGCGATAACCGCTTTACTCATTTCGCATCACCCATCAGCCTGGCTGGCTGCTTTTTCTATAAATATCATTATCGTCGACGAATCTTCAGATGATTTTTGAATATAGAAAGACGCAACTGTGATGTAAAGCGTACACCCATCGGGTCATACAGTTAGCCGCACTTTTCTGCCATAATGAGCGCTTTCGTTGTTACTCCGCAGGAGCCCACCATGGATTTTACCGCCGGACTGATGCCGCTTGAGACGGCACTCTCGCAGATGCTTGACCGCATTACCCCACTGCACGACGTTGAGACGCTGCCGCTTGTGCGCTGTTTTGGCCGTATTGCCGCGCGCGATATCGTCTCGCCGATGAACGTGCCGGGGTTTGATAACGCGGCGATGGACGGCTATGCCGTACGTCTGGCGGATCTGCAAACGGGTCAGCCGCTGCCGGTGGCGGGTAAAGCGTTTGCCGGGCAGCCATTCAACGGCGAATGGCCAGCGGGCACCTGCGTACGCATCATGACCGGCGCGCCGGTGCCAAAGGGCTGTGAAGCCGTGGTGATGCAGGAAGAGACCGAACAAACGGACGACGGCGTGCGTTTTACCGCCAGCGTCAAAGCCGGACAGAACATTCGCCTCACCGGAGAAGACATTACCCTCGGCGCGACGGTCTTTGCCGCCGGGCAAAAACTGACCGTCGCTGAGCTGCCGGTGCTGGCATCGCTTGGCATCGCGGAAATTGACGTTGTCCGCAAAGTGCGCGTGGCGGTGTTCTCCACGGGAGACGAGCTTCGGCTTCTGGGCCAGCCGCTGCACGAGGGGCAGATTTACGACACTAACCGTCTGGCGGTACACCTGATGCTGGAGCAGCTGGGCTGCGAGGTGATTAACCTCGGCATCATTCCAGACGACCCGGAAAAACTGCGCGCGGCGTTTATCGAGGCGGACAAATCCGCCGACGTGGTCATCAGCTCCGGCGGCGTATCGGTTGGCGAAGCGGATTACACCAAAACCCTGCTTGAAGAGCTGGGCGAAATCGCCTTCTGGAAGCTGGCGATTAAGCCGGGCAAACCGTTCGCGTTTGGCAAGCTTCCGCACAGCTGGTTCTGCGGCCTGCCGGGTAACCCAGTCTCCGCCGCGCTGACCTTCTACCAGCTGGTGATCCCTTTGCTGGCGAAGCTCTCGGGCAACAATGCCAGCCCGCTGCCGGAACGTCTGCGCGTGCGGGCGGCAACGCGCCTGAAAAAATCACCGGGTCGTCTCGATTTCCAGCGCGGCATTCTGGCGCGCAACGCCGACGGTGATCTGGAAGTGAGCACCACCGGGCATCAGGGTTCGCATATCTTTAGCTCCTTCAGCCAGGGCAACTGCTTTATCGTGCTGGAGCGCGAGCGCGGCCACGTCGAGGCGGGCGAATGGGTTGAAGTGGAACGCTTTAACCACCTGTTCGGAGGCTGACATGACGGTGGAACTGAGCGACCCGGAGATGATGCGCTACAACCGCCAGATTGTGCTGCGCGGGTTTGATTTCGAGGGGCAGGAGGCGCTCAAGGCGGCCAGCGTGCTGGTTGTGGGCCTTGGTGGACTTGGCTGCGCGGCGGCGCAATACCTGGCTGCGGCGGGTGTCGGCCGCATGACGCTGCTGGATTTTGATACCGTGTCGGTGTCCAACCTGCAACGCCAGACGCTGCACAGCGACGCGACGGTTGGTCAGCTAAAAGTGGAATCTGCACGCACGGCGCTGGCGCGCATCAATCCCAACGTTCAGTTCACCCTGATTGACGCCCTGCTGGATGAAGACGCGCTGTTTGCGCAGATTGCACAGCATGACCTGGTACTGGACTGCACCGATAACGTCGCCATTCGCAACCAGCTCAATGCAGGCTGCTTTGCCCATAAAACGCCGCTGATTTCCGGCGCGGCCATCCGCATGGAGGGGCAGATTAGCGTTTTCACTTACGCTGAGAGAGCGCCCTGCTACCGCTGCCTGAGCCGTCTGTTTGGCGAGAATGCGCTGACCTGCGTCGAGGCGGGCGTGATGGCGCCGCTCGTCGGCGTGATTGGTTCGTTACAGGCGATGGAGGCGATTAAGGTGCTGACGCACTACGGCACCCCGGCAGCGGGTAAAATCGTGATGTACGACGCGATGACCTGCCAGTTCCGTGAGATGAAGCTGATGCGCAATCCGGGGTGTGAGGTGTGTAGTCGGTAAAAAGTCGGGTGGCGGCTTCGCCTTACCCGACCTACAACGGCTCGAACGACGCCACCCGGCAACAGCAATACGAACGTAGGCCGGGTAAGCGTCAGCGCCACCCGGCAACAGCGATGCAAACGTAGGCCGGGTAAGCGTCAGCGCCACCCGGCAACAGCGATGCGAACGTAGGCCGGGTAAGCGTCAGCGCCACCCGGCAACAGCATCAAATAGACGTCCGTCCAAACGCCCCCTGCCAGTCCTGCTCAAACTTCACAACCGCCGCGTCCACCGCCGGAGAGGTAATAAACTGCTGCGCCACGTCCAGCGGCAGCGTGATGGACTCACACCCCGCCAGCAGGCAGTCCAGCGCCTGACGCGGCGTTTTGAAGCTCGCGGCGAGCACTTTTGACTGCGGCGCGTGCAGGGTCAGCAGCTGTTGCAGTTCGACCACCGTCTGGATCCCATCCCCGCCCTGCGCGTCCACGCGGTTCACGTAAGGAGCCACATACTCAGCACCCGCCAGCGCGGAGAGCATCCCCTGAGCTGCGCCGTATACCGCGGTACCCAGCGTCGGGATCCCTTCTGCTTTCAGCATTTTGATTGCCGCCAGCCCTTCAGCGGTCACGGGCACTTTTACCACCAGGTCGTTAACGATCGCGCGCAGCTTACGTGCGTCTTCCACCATCCCTTCGGCGGTCGTCGCCATTACCTGAGCGAACAGACGGCCCTTGCCGCCCAGCGCGTCGTGCAGCGCGGGCAACAGCTCTTCCAGGGGCGTTTTCCCTGCCGCCACAATGCTTGGATTGGTGGTCACGCCTGCCAGCGGAAAGATGCGCGCCAGCTTTTTGACTGCCGCAACGTCAGATGTGTCGAGATAAAGTTCCATGATGTCACCCTCAAAATTAGCCTGCACTTACCCTATCACGAGAAAACCTGCTCATGAATTGACCCATATCAAGATAACTTTCATTCGAAAGTAATTTAATCTTCATATGTAATTCGAGGGCAAAAAAATGATCTTCAATGTACAGCGTTACTCCACCCACGACGGCCCCGGTATTCGAACCGTGGTATTCCTGAAAGGCTGCTCGCTGGGCTGTCGCTGGTGCCAGAACCCGGAAAGCCGCTCCCGCACGCGGGACATACTGTTTGATGCACGCCTGTGCCTGGACGGCTGTGACCTGTGTCAGCAGGCCGCGCCGGAGTGTATTGAACGTGCGCTGAACGGGCTGGTCATCCATCGTGAAATATTAAGCGAAGAGACGCTCACTGCCCTCACCGACTGCTGTCCGACCCAGGCGCTGACCGTCTGCGGGGAAGATAAGCAGGTGGAAGAGATCATGGCCACCGTGCTGCGCGACAAGCCCTTCTACGACCGCAGCGGCGGCGGGATCACCCTTTCCGGCGGCGAGCCGTTTATGAATCCTGACCTGGCGCACGCCCTGCTTAAGGCCAGCCATGAGCAGGGGATCCACACCGCCGTTGAAACCTGCCTTCACGTACCGTGGCATTACCTCGAACCGTCATTGCCCTTCGTCGATCTTTTCCTCGCCGACCTCAAGCATGTTGATAGCGAGGTGTTTAAACAGTGGACCGACGGTTCGGCCAAACGGATCCTGGACAACCTGAAGCGCCTGGCCGCCGCCGGGAAAAACATCACCATTCGCGTGCCGCTGATTCAGGGCTTCAACGCCGATGAAGCGTCTGTTACCGCCATCACCAATTTCGCCGCCGACGAACTCGGCGTCGAGGATATTCATTTTCTGCCGTATCACACGCTGGGCATGAACAAATACACCCTGCTCGGCCAACCCTACTCTGCCCCTGACAAACCGCTGGATAACCCTGCGCTACTGGACTTCGCACAGCAGTATGCCTGCCAGAAAGGGTTAACTGCGACCTTACGAGGATAAACTTATGACCACCCTGAATCTCAACACCCTCAGCGAGCGCATCAAGGCGCACAAAACGGCGCTGGTGCATATCGTTAAGCCGCCGGTCTGTACCGAGCGCGCACAGCATTACACCGAAATGTATCAGCAGCACATGGACAAGCCGATCCCGGTACGTCGTGCGCTGGCCCTGGCTCACCATCTGGCAAAACGCACCATCTGGATCAAGCACGACGAGCTGATTATCGGTAACCAGGCCAGCGAAGTCCGCGCCGCGCCTATCTTCCCGGAATACACCGTCTCCTGGATCGAGAAAGAGATTGACGATCTGGCGGACCGTCCGGGTGCTGGCTTTGCGGTGAGCGAAGAGAACAAGCGTGTGCTGCATGAGATCTGCCCGTGGTGGCGCGGCCAGACGGTGCAGGATCGCTGCTACGGCATGTTCACCGACGAGCAGAAAGGCCTGCTGGAAACTGGCATCATCAAGGCTGAAGGCAACATGACCTCCGGTGACGCGCACCTGGCGGTGAATTTCCCGCTGGTGCTGGAGAAAGGCCTCGACGGCCTGCGTGCGAAAGTGGCCGAGCGCCGCTCGCGCATCAACCTGACGGTGCTGGACGATCTGCACGGCGACCAGTTCCTGAAGGCGATTGATATCGTACTGGAAGCCGTAAGCCTGCACATCTCGCGCTTCGCCGATCTGGCGCGTGAAATGGCCGCCACGGAAACCCGCGACAGCCGCCGCGACGAGCTGCTGGCGATAGCGGAAAACTGCGACGTCATCGCCCACGAACCGCCAAAAACCTTCTGGCAGGCGCTTCAGCTGTGCTACTTCATTCAGCTGATCCTGCAAATTGAGTCCAACGGTCACTCCGTTTCCTTCGCCCGTATGGACCAGTACCTTTACCCGTACTATCGCCGCGACGTGGAGCTGGACCAGAGTCTTGATCGCGAGCACGCCATCGAGCTGCTGCACAGCTGCTGGCTGAAGCTGCTGGAAGTGAACAAGATCCGCTCCGGCTCGCACTCCAAAGCCTCGGCGGGCAGCCCGCTGTATCAGAACGTTACTATTGGCGGCCAGAAGCTGGTTAACGGCGAGCCGATGGACGCGGTGAACCCGCTCTCTTACGCCATTCTGGAATCCTGCGGCCGTCTGCGCTCCACCCAGCCAAACCTGAGCGTGCGCTACCACGCCGGCATGAGCAACGACTTCCTCGACGCCTGCGTGCAGGTGATCCGCTGCGGCTTCGGGATGCCGGCATTTAACAACGATGAAATCGTGATCCCGGAATTTATCAAGCTTGGCGTGGAGCGCGACGACGCGTATGACTACGCCGCAATTGGCTGCATCGAAACCGCAGTGGGCGGAAAATGGGGCTACCGCTGCACCGGCATGAGCTTTATCAACTTTGCCCGCGTGATGCTGGCGGCGCTGGAAGGCGGTCGCGATGCCACCAGCGGTAAGGTATTCCTGCCGCAGGAGAAAGCCCTCTCTGCCGGGAACTTTGACAATTTCGATGAGGTGATGGCGGCGTGGGATAACCAGATCCGCTACTACACCCGCAAATCCATTGAGATTGAGTACGTGGTGGACACCATGCTGGAAGATAACGTCCACGATATTCTCTGCTCGGCGCTGGTGGATGACTGCATCGAACGCGCGAAAAGCATCAAGCAGGGCGGCGCGAAGTATGACTGGGTTTCCGGCCTACAGGTGGGGATCGCCAACCTTGGCAACAGCCTGGCGGCGGTGAAGAAGCTGGTGTTTGACCAGGGCGTAATCGGTCAGCAGCAGCTGGCGGCGGCGCTGGCGGATGATTTCGACGGGCTGACCCATGAGCAGCTGCGCCAGCGCCTGATCAACGGCGCGCCGAAGTACGGCAACGACGACGACAGCGTAGACATGCTGCTGACCCGTGCTTACGAAACCTACATTGAAGAGCTGAAGCAGTACCACAACCCGCGCTACGGCCGCGGCCCGATTGGCGGTAACTACTATGCGGGCACGTCGTCTATCTCCGCGAACGTGCCGTTTGGCGCGGCAACAATGGCCACGCCGGATGGCCGGAAAGCCCACACCCCTCTGGCGGAAGGAGCAAGCCCGGCCTCCGGTACGGACCACCTCGGCCCGACGGCGGTTATCGGCTCCGTGGGTAAACTGCCTACGGAAGCGATCCTCGGCGGCGTGCTGCTTAACCAGAAGCTGAACCCCTCAACGCTGGAAAACGACAGCGACTGTCAGAAGCTGATGGTACTGCTGCGCACCTTCTTCGAGGTACACAAAGGCTGGCATATTCAGTACAACATCGTCTCGCGCGAAACGCTGCTGGAAGCGAAGAAACACCCTGACCAGTACCGTGACCTGGTGGTGCGCGTAGCGGGATATTCGGCGTTCTTCACCGCCCTGTCGCCGGATGCGCAGGACGATATTATTGCCCGTACTGAGCATACGCTGTAAATATTTTCCGGGTGGCGGCTACGCCTTACCCGGCCTACAAGTCTAAAAACGGCAACCTCGGTTGCCGTTTTACTTTCGAATGAAATTAAATTTGTGCTCCCCGTCACCTTGTTATTAGAATGTTTCAAAACGCAGTGACCCAGGAGCACAGTATGACCGTTAAAGTTATCGTCACCGATATGGACGGAACTTTCCTTGATGATGCCAAGCAGTACGATCGTGACCGCTTCCAGGCACAGTTTGAACAGCTTAACGCCCGCAATATTGAATTCGTTGTCGCCAGCGGCAACCAGTATTACCAGCTCATCTCCTTCTTCCCCGAGCTGAAAGAGCAGATCTCCTTCGTGGCGGAAAACGGCGCGCTGGTCTTCGATCACGGTGAGCAAATTTTCCACGGCGAACTGACGCGCCATGAGTCGCAGATCGTTATTGGCGAACTGCTGAAGGATAAAGGGCTGAACTTTGTGGCCTGCGGGCTGGAGAGCGCCTACGTCAGCGACCAGGCCCCTGACGCGTTCGTGGCGCTGATGTCAAAGCACTATCACCGCTTAAAGCGCATCAGCGATTACCGCGAAATCGACGACGTGCTGTTTAAGTTCTCCCTGAACCTGCCGGACAGCGATATCCCGAACCTGGTCGATAAACTGCATGTCTCCCTGGACGGCATCATGAAGCCCGTCACCAGCGGCTTCGGTTTTGTCGATTTGATTATCCCCGGCCTGCACAAAGCTAACGGCATCAGCCGCCTGCTGAAACGCTGGAAAATCTCCCCACAGGAGTGCGTGGCTATTGGCGACAGCGGCAACGATGCGGAAATGCTGAAGCTGGTGAAATACGCTTTTGCGATGGGCAACGCGGCGCAAAGCATTAAAGACATTAGCCGCTACAGTACCGACGATAACAACCATCAGGGCGCGCTGAACGTGATTCAGGCCGTGCTCGACAACCACTCTCCTTTCGACGTCTGATCCTTTCCTCGCCGGGGCCTCGCTCCGGCTCCTTACTCTTTTCCCGTCCTGTGGCTTGTGTCAAGTTTTTAAACTTGCATTAACTTATTTTTAACTTAAAGTATCACTTGTAGACACTTTTACTTTCGAATGAAAGATGCGAGGCAGTTATGACCTTTACCAGTGAAACCTTGCCGGCGGACCACAAAGCGGCAATTCGTCAGATAAAACGCGAGCTACGGGCCCAGATTGGCGACGTTCAGGCGTTGTTCGACAGGCTCAGCGACAGCATTGCCACCCGCGTGGCGGAAATCAACGCGCTGAAGAATAAAGGCGAAACCGTCTGGCCGGTAATTCCCTTTGCAGATGTAAAAAACGGCACAATTAACGACGCCCAGCGCGAAGCCGTTAAACGTCGCGGTTGCGCGGTGATTAAAGGCCACTTCCCGCGTGAGCGGGCGCTGGCATGGGATCAGTCGATGCTCGACTACCTCGATCTGAACAAGTTTGACGAGGTGTACAAAGGGCCGGGCGACAACTTTTTCGGCACCTTAACCGCCTCCCGTCCGGAGATTTACCCGATCTACTGGTCACAGGCGCAAATGCAGGCGCGCCAGAGTGAAGAGATGGCACAGGTACAGTCGTTCCTGAACCGTTTATGGACATTCGAGAGCAACGGCAAGCAGTGGTTCGACCCTGACGTGAGCGTGATTTACCCGGACCGCATCCGCCGTCGTCCGCCGGGAACCACCTCCAAAGGGCTGGGGGCGCATACCGACTCCGGCGCGCTGGAGCGCTGGCTGCTGCCCGCTTATCAGCAGGTCTTTGCCCGCGTGTTTGACGGCAACGTCGAGAAATACGATCCGTGGAACGCCGCACACCGTACCGAAGTGGAAGAGTACACCGTGGATAACACCACCAAATGCTCGGTGTTCCGCACCTTCCAGGGCTGGACGGCGCTGTCGGATATGATCCCGGGACAGGGGCTGCTGCACGTGGTGCCGATCCCGGAAGCGATGGCGTACATTCTGCTGCGTCCGCTGCTGGACGATGTGCCGGAAGACGAGCTGTGCGGCGTGGCGCCGGGGCGCGTGCTGCCGATTTCTGAGAAGTGGCACCCGCTGCTGATCGAAGCATTAACCAGCATTCCGGCGCTGGAAGCCGGTGATTCCGTCTGGTGGCACTGCGACGTGATCCACTCCGTCGCGCCGGTGGACAATCAGCAGGGCTGGGGCAACGTGATGTATATTCCTGCCGCGCCGATGTGCGAAAAAAACCTCGCCTACGCGAAAAAGGTCAAGGAAGCGCTGGAAACCGGGGCGTCACCGGGCGATTTCCCGCGCGAGGATTATGAGAAAAGCTGGCAAGACCGCTTCACCGTGAACGATCTGAACATTCACGGCAAGCGCGCGCTGGGCATGGCTTAACTGTCGTACAGCCCTTCCCGCTCAACGGCGGTGCGTCGTTTTCCCTGACGTATCCGCCGTACCGATTCCCGCACGGCCAGCGTGCCGTTCAGCAATAATGTTCCGACCGGCGCGTCCGGGCGCATCAGCCGCTGCTGGAGCATATGCACCGCTTCGGTTCCCAGCTCATCGCGCGGGACATGCACCGCCGTTAAGGGAACATCCTGAATCGCCGCCAGATTAAAGCCGTCGATGCTCATCACCGAGACGTCCTGCGGCACGCGCAGACCGTGATTTTGCAGCGCGCTGATGGTGCCTGCCGCCATAAAATCGCCGCCGACCAGAAACGCGGTGGGCAGGTCTTTTCCCTGCTGCTGGTGAAGCCACTCGCTCACCAGCTGTTCGGTCTCTCTGGCGCTGAAGCTCGGCACCACCAACAGGTCGCGCCTGTCGTTAAACCTGAGGTTATGGACGTGCCACGCGTCGCGGATCCCCGACAGGCGCAGCTCCATGGTGTACCGGCGCAGGCAGAGCACGTTCATCACCTCGCGGTGCCCCATCTCGAACAGGTACTCCGCCGCCCGCTCGCCAATGGCGCGATGATCCGGCGCAACGGCAGGCAGGCGCATGTGGCGGTCCCGGCAGTTAATCAGCATGCAGGGCTTACCCACGTCCACCGCCAGATCATGGATATGCGGATCGTCGATACCAAGCAGAATGGCCGCCTGGGTATCCGGCTCGTTCATCCGGGCCAGAAACAGCTGCGCGTCGCTGTCGTTCTCCTCCAGCGCGCAGTAACGCAGGCGAACCTCGTGCGAAGCCAGGCCTTTACCGACGCTCTGGATGACGCGGTAGTAAAAGATGTCGGACCGCTCGTCAAAAGCACGCTGCGGGGCAAAAACCACCAGGCTATTCAACAGCAGACGCCCCGCCGCCATGCCGTCCATTACCCCCAGTTCCCGCGCGCACGCCAGCACCTTCGCCCGCGCCTTTTCGCTGGTGTTTGCCTTCCCCGCCAGCACGCGAGAAACGGTGCTGATGGAGAGCTGGGTACGGGCGGCGATTTCGGTGATTTTAAGCCTTTTATCCATTTTGTGATCTGGCTCCAGATGTGAAATGAAAAAATTTTCACAGCATCTTTGTCAGGTAATAACTTAGCTGAACGCCATAATGCCGAAAAACGAACCTCAGTTATGAGAAATTTTGCACAAAATCCACTATTCCCTGCTCATTTTCTCTCTTAAGGTGAACCTGTCACACAACTTCCATACTAGTTGTATAGCAGCTTAACATTCTAAAACAGATAACTTTCAAACGCATAACGCTGTGTGACACCTGAACCCACGTCCCCTACCGTCCGTCTTGTGGAGAAGAAAATGAGTCAGGACATCAATAACACCGTTGCGACAAGCAAAACCCGTCGCGTCATTAAGAACCTGCGCTGGTACGTACTGGTGCTGTTTCTTCTTGGCGTGACCGTTAACTACATCACCCGTAACTCGTTAGGTATTCTCGCCCCTGAGCTGAAGGAGAGCCTTGGTATCACCACCGAGCAATACTCCTGGATCGTCGGCGCGTTTCAGATTGCCTACACCATTTTCCAGCCCCTGTGCGGCTGGCTGATTGACGTTATCGGTCTGAAAATCGGCTTTATGGTCTGCGCCGGGATCTGGGCGCTGATGTGCATCTTCCACGCGGGCGCCGGAAGCTGGCTGCATCTCGCAATCCTGCGCTTCTTTATGGGTGCTTCTGAGGCTGCCGCCACGCCAGCGAACGCCAAAACCATCGGTGAATGGTTCCCGAAATCAGAGCGTCCCGTTGCCGCCGGTTGGGCGGGCGTGGGCTTCTCCATTGGCGCCATGCTGGCCCCGCCTATCATCTACTTTGCCCACGCCTCGTTTGGCTGGCAGGGTGCGTTTATGTTTACCGGCGTGCTGGCGCTGCTGTGGGTGATCCTCTGGTGGGCGTTCTACCACAACCCGGAGCAGCACCCGAACCTGAGCCGCGACGAGCTGGCGTTTATCAAGCAGGATAACGAACCTGCGCCGGTCAGACTGCCCTTCCTGACCGCGCTGAAAACTGTCTCGAAAAACAAACGCTTCTACGGTATCGCCATCCCGGCCTTTATGGCGGAACCGGCCTGGGCGGTGCTGAGCTTCTGGGTGCCCCTGTACCTCGCCAAAGAGCACGGCATGGACCTGAAGCAGATCGCGATGTTCGCCTGGCTGCCGTTCCTGGCCGCCGACCTCGGCAGCGTAGCGAGCGGCTACCTCACCCGGCTCTACACCCGCTGGTTCGGCTGCTCCCGCGTCAACTCGGTGGTGGCCAGCTCCGTCACCGGCGCGTTCCTGATGATTTCGCTGGCCATCGTCGCCGTGACTCGCGACCCGTATATCACCATTGTGCTGATCTCCATCGGCGGCTTCGGGCACCAGATTATCTCCTGCATGCTGAGCGCGCTGGTGGTGGAGTCCTTTGATAAGGGCCAGATGGCGACCGTCAACGGCATGCGCGGCTCGGCGGCGTGGATCGCCAGCTTCCTGTTCTCCCTGTTAATCGGGGTGACCGCCGACAAAATCGGCTTCAACCCGCTCTTTATCGCCATGGGGTTCTTTGACCTGATTGGCGCTCTCTTCCTGGTGGCATTTATTGCTGAACGTCGCGCCAAGCGCGCCTGATAGTGGATGTATTGCATATGAAAACCCTGAAAAACTGGACCGTTGATACGCAGTCTGCGAATCATCTGGAACTGCTGGTAGATAATCAGCACCGCCTGTGCCTGTACGTGCTGGAAGAGAACCTGTTCCGCGTGCTGATCAAACGCAAAGGCGAGCTGGCGCTGGACCGCACCTGGAGTATCGCCCCGGAACAAGACGTGCCGTGGGAAGGCCGCCGTCGTGACGACATAAGCGGTTTCTCCTGCCCGGCCTGGACCCTGACGCAGCAGGATGACACGTTAACGGTGGAAACCGAGCAGCTGCGCGTCACCGTCCACCAGCCCCTGTGGCTGGAGTGGCAGTACCGTAATGATGCGGGCGAATGGCAGCCGCTGGTCCAGGATCGCCCGACCAGCGCCTACCTGCTGAACGCTCACGGCGACGGCGTGGCGCACTATCTCAGCCGCCGCAAGGACGAGCGTTTCTACGGGCTGGGCGAGAAAGCGGGTGATTTACAGCGTAACGGCAAACGCTATGAGATGCGTAACCTGGACGCGATGGGTTACAACGCCGCCAGCACCGATCCGCTGTACAAGCACATCCCGTTCACCCTCACCCGCCGCGATGACGTGAGCTACGGCCTGTTCTACGATAACCTGAGCAGCTGCTGGCTGGATCTGGGTAACGAGATCGACAACTATCACACCGCCTATCGCCGCTGGCAGGCGGAAGCGGGCGACATCGACTACTACCTCTTCACCGGCGAGCGCGCGCTGGACGTTACCAAAGCCTTCGTTCGCCTGACGGGGAAAACGCTGTTCGGGCCGAAATGGAGCCTGGGCTACAGCGGCTCGACCATGCACTACACCGACGCGCCGGACGCCCAGAACCAGCTGATGAACTTCATCCGCTTGTGCGATGAGCACGCCATTCCGTGCGACTCGTTCCAGCTCTCCTCCGGCTATACCTCGATTAACGGCAAGCGCTACGTTTTCAACTGGAATTACGATAAGGTGCCGCAGCCGAAGGTGATGAGCCAGGCATTTCACGATGCGGGGCTGAAGCTTGCGGCCAACATCAAACCGTGCCTGTTGCAGGATCATCCCCGCTACGGCGAAGTGGCGGAACGCGGCCTGTTCATTCGTGATTCAGAAACCGATGCGCCTGAACGTTCAAGCTTCTGGGATGACGAAGGCTCGCACCTCGACTTCACCAACCCGCAGACGGTGCAGTGGTGGCAGAACGGCGTGACCACGCAGCTGCTGGAGATGGGCATCGACTCCACCTGGAACGACAACAACGAGTACGAAGTGTGGGACGGGGAAGCGCGCTGCTATGGTTTCGGCAAGGAGATTGCCATCAAGCACATTCGTCCGGTGATGCCGCTGCTGATGATGCGCGCCTCGCTGGAAGCGCAGCAGCGTTTTGCGCCGGAGAAGCGTCCGTATCTGATCTCCCGCTCCGGCTGCGCCGGGATGCAGCGCTACGTTCAGACCTGGAGCGGCGACAACCGCACCAACTGGGACACCCTGCGCTATAACATCCGCATGGGGCTGGGCATGAGCCTGTCCGGGCTGTTCAACGTCGGTCACGACGTGGGCGGTTTCTCTGGTGATAAGCCGGACGCCGAGCTGTTCGTGCGCTGGGTGCAGAACGGCGTGATGCATCCGCGCTTTACCATCCATTCCTGGAATGACGATCGCACCGTGAACGAACCGTGGATGTACCCGGGCGTGACCCCTGCGATCCGGGGCGCCATTGAACTGCGCTATCGCCTGCTGCCGTATCTCTACACCCTGCTCTGGCAGGCGCACGCCGACGACGAGCCGATGCTGCGCCCGACCTTCCTCGATCACGAGCACGACGAGCAGACGTTCGAAGAGTGCGATGACTTCCTGCTGGGCCGCGACCTGCTGGTGGCAAGCGTCGTCGAAGCCGGGCAGCGCGAGCGCCGCGTCTGGCTGCCGGACAACGACACCGGCTGGTACGATTTTTACACCCACGCGTGGTTCGCCGGCGGCCAGTCGATCGTTCTCGACGCGCCGCTGGAAAAACTGCCGCTGCTGGTGCGCGCTGGGGCCGGTTTGCCGCTCAGCGATCGCATCCGTCACGTGAGTGCCGATAAAGACGATACCCGTGAGCTGAAGCTGTTCCCGGTGAAAGGCGTCGGCACCACCTCCGGACTGCTGTTTGAAGACGACGGCGAAAGCTGGGGCTACCGGAACGGCAACGCGCTGTGGGTGGAATGGGAGATGGTGTGTGATGGATCAACCATCGACCTGAAGGTGAACGCGCGCGGTGACTATCGTCCGGCGTGGAAAGCGCTGAAGGTGTCGTTACCGGCGGGAGAAAAACGTACGCTGCGGGTGAACGGCGTTGAAGGGAGCGAGTGGGTGCTCTGAACATTGCCGGGCGGCGCATGCGCTTGCCCGGCCTACAAAGTCACCCGTAGGCCGGGCAAGCGCATGCGCCGCCCGGCTTTTTTTAACTCTCGATACCTTTGCTGCGCAGGTAATCTTCGTAGTTACCGGTGAAGTCCACCACGCGCTCTGGCGTAATTTCGATTACGCGGGTCGCCAGGGAGCTGACGAACTCACGGTCGTGAGAGACGAAAATCAGGGTGCCCTGATACATCTCCAGCGCCATGTTCAGCGATTCGATAGATTCCATATCCAGGTGGTTGGTTGGTTCGTCCATCACCAGGATATTCGGTTTTTCCATCATCAGCTTGCCGAATAGCATACGGCCCTTTTCACCACCGGAGAGCACTTTGGCGGGCTTTTTGATGTCGTCCTGGCTGAACAGCAGACGCCCCAGAATGCTGCGTACCGCCTGTTCGTCGTCCCCTTCCTGCTTCCACTGGCTCATCCAGTCGAAGACGGTCAGGTCGTTTTCGAATTCATATTCATGGTCCTGCGCGTAGTAACCGATCTGCGCGTTTTCTGACCATTTCACGGTACCGTTGTCCGGTTGCAGTTCGCCTACCAGGGTTTTCAGCAGGGTGGATTTACCCACGCCGTTGGCGCCCAGAATGGCAATCTTTTCGCCCACTTCCAGCAGCAGGTTGAAGTTTTTAAACAGCGGGCCTTCATCAAAGCCTTTGGTTAACGCCTCAACTTCCAGCGCGTTACGGAACAGTTTCTTGTCCTGCTCGAAGCGAATGAACGGGTTCTGACGGCTGGAGGCTTTCACCTCTTCCAGCTTGATCTTGTCAATCTGGCGGGCACGTGATGTTGCCTGACGGGATTTAGAGGCGTTGGCGCTGAAGCGGCTCACGAAGGATTGCAGGTCCGCAATCTGCGCTTTCTTCTTGGCGTTGTCGGCAAGCAGACGTTCACGCGCCTGCGTTGCCGCCGTCATGTACTCATCGTAGTTGCCCGGATAAACGCGCAGCTCGCCGTAGTCCAGATCCGCCATGTGCGTACAAACCATGTTCAGGAAGTGACGGTCGTGCGAGATGATGATCATGGTGCTGTCGCGATCGTTCAGCGTCTGCTCCAGCCAGCGGATGGTGTCGATGTCCAGGTTGTTCGTCGGTTCGTCGAGCAGCAGGATGTCCGGGTTAGAGAACAGCGCCTGTGCCAGCAGCACGCGCAGCTTCCAGCCTGGCGCGACTTCGCTCATCGGGCCGTAATGCTGTTCTACCGGAATACCGACGCCCAGCAGCAGTTCGCCCGCACGCGCTTCCGCAGAGTAGCCGTCCATTTCGCCGTACTGCGTTTCCAGGTCGGCCACTTTGTAACCGTCTTCTTCGCTCATTTCGGCGAGACCGTAGATACGATCGCGCTCCTGCTTCACTTCCCACAGCTCCGCGTGCCCCATGATCACGGTGTCGAGCACGGTGAACTCTTCGAAGGCGAACTGATCCTGACGCAGCTTACCGATACGCTCGTTCGGATCGAGCGACACGTTGCCCAGCGTCGGCTCTAAATCGCCGCCGAGGATCTTCATAAAGGTGGATTTTCCGCTACCGTTGGCACCAATCAGGCCGTAACGGTTGCCGCCGCCAAATTTGACGGAAATATTTTCGAACAGCGGCTTACTGCCAAACTGCATAGTGACGTTGCTGGTAACTAACACGGAGAGATTCCTGCGAAAAGTGTGATAAACACGGCATTATGCCACAATTCCGAATTGAGATCCCGTGTTGCGGTATTCCACTAAACTTTAACAAAATCGAAAAAAATGTGATTTCGTACACATCTGAATTCCCAGTTAACGGGAATGCACATATAATGCGCTCCCATTACAGATTCAGTCTTATCAACTCATCGCCAGAATGGCTTAGATACCTCGCATAACATGAACATGAAATTAACAACGCTTTTTGCGGCGGCGTTAGCCGTAGTAGGTTTTTGTAAGACCGCGTCTGCGGTGACGTATCCCCTGCCGACAGACGGAAGCCGTCTGGTGGGTGAAAACCAGGTGGTGACGGTTCCGGAAGGTAACACCCAGCCGCTGGAATACTTCGCGGCGCAGTACCAGCTCGGCCTGTCTAACATGCTGGAAGCTAACCCGGGCGTTGACCCGTACCTGCCAAAAGCGGGCACGGTGCTTAACATTCCGCAGCAGCTGATCCTGCCGGATACCGTTCACGAAGGTATCGTGATCAACAGCGCCGAAATGCGTCTGTATTACTACCCGAAAGGCACCAACACGGTGATCGTGCTGCCTATCGGCATCGGCCAGCTGGGCAAAGATACCCCCCTGAACTGGACCACCAAAGTTGAGCGTAAGAAAGCGGGCCCAACCTGGACGCCGACCGCCAAAATGCACGCGGAATACATCGCTGCGGGCGAGCCGCTGCCCGCCGTTGTACCTGCCGGCCCGGATAACCCGATGGGTCTGTACGCGCTGTACATTGGCCGTCTGTATGCCATCCACGGCACCAACGCCAACTTCGGTATCGGCCTGCGCGTGAGCCACGGCTGCGTGCGTCTGCGTAACGACGACATCAAGTTCCTGTTTGAAAACGTGCCGGTCGGCACGCGTGTGCAGTTCATCAACGAACCGGTGAAAGCGACCTCCGAGCCGGACGGTAGCCGTTATATTGAAGTGCACAACCCGCTGTCCACCAGCGAAGATCAGATCAACAACAATGAAATCGTGCCGATTAAGCTGACCAGCGCGGTGCAGGCCGTGACCTCTCAGGCGGATGTTGAAACGACCGTCGTTGACCAGGCGATTCAGAACCGTTCCGGTATGCCGGTACGTCTGAACTGATTGCGAAACGTCAAAAAAGCGGGCCACGGTGCCCGCTTTTTTTTATCCGTTATTTACGATAACGATGCCGCCATGATCGTAGCGATAATGGCAGTGGGCGTACTCCAGCGGCGTGCCGTCCTCCAGATAGATCACCTGCTCCACCTCCAGCACCGGATCGGTTTGCTCGCAGATCAGATGCTGCATATCCAGCGCACTGGGCTTCAGCGCCCTCACCACCCGATATGACCCCATGATCTTCAGCCCCAGCGTCTCCTGAACGTACTGGAACACCGAACTTTCAAGATGGGCTTTGTTCAGGCCGGGCACCAGATTGAGCGGCATCACCGTGGCGTCCAGCGACATGGGCTCACCGTTCAGCAAGCGCAGGCGGATGAAGTCGTAGATCGGCGCATCCGGGTTTATCATCAGCGACGCCTGTTCTTTCTCGTTCGGGAAGCGCAACTCGAAATGCACCACCTTGCTCGTCACCGTGCCTAAATGCTCCCAGGTTTTGGTCGCCCCGAAGTAGTCGCTGCCGGAGAGATCCCACTGCGAAAGCTGGAGAAAGTTTTTGCGAATGAAGGTGCCCTGCCCCTGACGCGTATAGACCAGCCCTTCAACGATCAGCTGGCGCATCGCCTGCTGAATGGTCATCCGGCTGGTGCTGAACTCCGCCGCCAGCGCAAACTGGTCCGGCAGCGGTTCATTGGCGGCGTACTGCTGGCTGATAATGCGTTTTTTGATTTCCCGCGCTATGGTGATGTACTTCGCCGCCATCGTCCTTCCTTCTGATTAGTTTTCTGTCCCGCTGTTCTTCAGCGCCACTCTCTCGGCCACCTTGAGGAAAGGCAGGTAGAAGAATACACCAAATACAATGATTGCCAACTGCACCACCACGGCGCGCCAGTCTCCCGCCGTCGCCAGCCAGGCGCTGAGGATCGGCGGCGTGGTCCACGGGATCATCACCACGCAGCGCGACATGAGCCCCAGCGTGGTACAGAGCCACGCAAAATAAATGCCGATGGCGGGCAGCAGCACAAACGGGATCATCAGCGGCAGGTTAAAGACAATCGGCAGGCCGAAAATCACCGGCTCGTTGATGTTGAACAGGCCCGGCGCCAGCGACAGCCGCGTCACCTGCTTCGCCGACTTTTGTCGGGAGAAGATGAAGATAGCAATCAACAGTGAGATCGTGCTGCCCGTACCGCCCACCATGCCAAACGTCGGCACAAAGATGTTGTTGATGATGTGCGGGATCGGCTGTCCGTTGGCGAAGGCCAGCATGTTCTCGTTGGTGTTAATCAGCAGGAACGGCTCCAGCACCACGCTGTTGACCACCGACTGGTGAATGCCGAGCGTGAACAGGAAGTTACCGAAGCTGTAGATGAAAATCGTCCCCGGCAGGCTGGTGTTGATCAGCCGCAGCGGCTGCTGAATAAAGGTCGTAATGAGGTGGATCAGATCCGTGTGCAGCACGTTCGCCAGCAGCGCCGCCAGCACCGCAAACAGCGACAGCGTGAGAATGGTCGGGATCAGCGCGGTAAAGGATTTGCTCACCGCCGGAGGCACGTTTTCCCCCAGCGAAATGTGCAGCGCCTTCAGCCGCGAAATAGCGATGAAGACCTCCGTTGAGAGCAGCCCAATCAGCACCCCGGCGAAAATCCCCGTAGAGCCGATATTGGCGAACGTCAGCACCTGGGTGACGTTCACCGTGGCCTCGCTGCCGACGGGCGTAATCTGTAAGCGCATCGGCATCATGATGATAAAGCTGCTGACGGCGATAACCACTGCCGAGACCGGATTGTCGAAATCTTTGTTGCGCGCCAGCGACCAGGCGATCATCGGCGCCAGCAGCAGCGCGGCGATGTTCAGCGTGCCGTTGACGATCGCCTCGCCCCACACCTTAAACTGTGTGAGCGTGTCACCCTCAAAAATCCACGGGAACACCACGTTGTTCACCAGCACCGCCAGACCGGCGAGGATGAAAATCGGCATCACCGTGGCGAAGGCATCGCGCAGTGAGCGCAGGTGCACCTGGTTTGCCAGGCGCGCCGAGAACTCAACAAATTTATCGACAAAAGACTGCATGTGCGGTGTTATTTTTGCTTCAGACATAGCGGAGTGTTCCCATCAATCAGTCACAAAAACGGCCCGGCAGCGTACGGCTTACATCTCGCGTCCGTTGGTATGGATAACCTGTTTTAACCACGCGTAGCTCTTCTTCGGCACGCGCTTCAGGTCTTTCAGGTCGTGATTCTCGCGGTTGACGTAGACCACGCCGTAGCGCTTGCGCATGTCGCCCTGCGAGCTGAGAATGTCAATCAGTCCCCAGCCGAGATAGCCCATGACCTCTGCGCCATCCTCGAACATCGCGTCTTTCATGGCCTCGATATGCGCCCGGTGGTAGTCGATGCGGTAGGTATCCTCAATCGGGTTGACCCCGTCCCAGGACTCAATCACCCCTATGCCGTTTTCAATCGGGAAGATCGGCATCCGCCAGTCGTTGGCATAGCGGGTGATGATGGTGCGAAAGCCCAGCGGATCGATCTGCCAGTTCCACTCGGTGGCCTTCAGGTACGGGTTATTTTTCTCTCCGTGCAGGAGGTAATTGTTCACCGGCGTGCCTTCCGGGATCGCATCGCTGTCCAGCGTTTTGCTGGCGTAGTAGCTGAAGGCCATAAAGTCGTTCTTCGTGCGCGCGAACAGGGCGAGATCGTCGGCGCGATAGATATCACCAAAGCCCTCCTGCTCCACCACCGCCATCACCGCCGGGCTGTAGCCCTGGCCTGCGAAGACGCGCAGCAGGTTCTGGTTGAGGAATTCGTCGTACTGCTGGGCGCAGAAGATATCGCGCGGCTTGCAGGTGGCCGGATAAATCAGCTGGTGTGCCAGCATGCCGCCCATTAGCTGGCCCGGTTTCGTCTGGTGCAGGTATTCGGTCAGCGACATGTGCGCCACCATCGCATGGTGCTGAAGCTCATACAGCTCGCGCAGGGTTTTCTCGCCCTTCATATAGCCGGAAATGCGGAACGCTTCCGGCATATGGAAAATATTCTGCTCGTTGAAGGTCAGCCAGTACTTCACCCGGTCCCCGTAGCAGTCGATCATCTTTTTGCCATAGCGGATAAAGGCCTCCATCACGCGGCGATCGTTGAAGCCGTTGTACTCCTGCGCCAGCGCCAGCGGCATATCGAAGTGGTAGAGGCAGACCATCGGCTCGATACCGCGGGCGAGCAGATCGTCAATAAAGCGGTCGTAAAACGCGATGCCCTCGTTGTTGAACTCGCCGTCACCCAGCGGGCAGACGCGGCTCCAGGAGATCTGGAAGCGGTAGCAGTTCATGCCCAGATCCTGCATCAGGTCGAAATCTTCCCGGTAGCGGTGGTAGGAGTCGGTCGCCACCTTCCAGTCGGAAACGTTTTCCCCGGCTTCGCGAATGTCGTACACCGACATCCCCTTCCCGCCCTCGTTCCAGGCCCCTTCCGTCTGCATACTGGACACCGAGTTGCCCCATAAAAAGTTTGCTGGCAGTGAATTGTTCATGCTCTCTCCCTATATGACTAGTCATTTAAAATTTCATGACTAGTCATATAGGCGAAGATGAGATTTCGATCAAAGGGGAGGATCGTTTTTTGTGAGGTTGATGGGAATAAAAAGCCCCGGTCGTTGCCGAGGCTGATTTCCTGTTTAATGTTTAAAGCCCGCTTTCTGCCGCAACTTTTGCCTGGGCAATTGCTCCGGCATTGAATATGGGGTGCTCATAGCGATCGGTTACGTCCTGAACCCTGTATATCTTCCATGTGCCAGATTCTCGCCGAACGAATACCCGCAACTCTATTTTTCCGCCGTTTTCTCTTCCAATCCAGACCGGCATAACCTCTCCGCCCATAAACGAATTGGCTGGCCCGACATTTAACGCCGACACCCATGAGGGATCATAGTCCTGCGCATAAGCGAAGTAATCAGATCCAAGCAGGTCTTGTTCGGGTATCGACTCTATATCGTCCAGTCTCTTAATCGTGTCAGCAGAGACATATTCGCGCAGATCAGACGGCGAATATTCATTGTCGCTACTTGTTAGTGACATTAGATAAGTGGAGTAAAAAGAGTGCACCCGCGTCGGCGCGCTCTGATCCGGCTTAACCGAGCAAGCAGAGAGCAAGCAAATGCATAACACTATTGCGGCTCGCATCAATTCATCCTGTAAACTTTAAAGGCTGGCTGGGCCCTGCGATAACCCGGCCCGGGGTACATGCTGCGCTGTCGGAAATCTGAGATCCACTGCGTCCCATCATACATTGTCATATGCCCGCTGGAGTTTCCTCCCGGATAGGGTTGAATAACAGCGACATCACCGCTCAATAATGTTGAACCGGGCGGGACTTCACGAAATCCCGCACGCAGTAAAGATTGCCCGTAATCTTTTGCGTTTAGCGTTCTCTCCAGCCGTATGCCTCCAGCGGCTATAGCCTCTCGGGTAAAAGTCGCACATTCGTTATGTGAACGACCAAGAGCATGTGATCGGAGGTGTGAAACAGCAACGTCTTTGTTCCAGCTCATTCTTAGTTCCCTTAAGTAAGTAAGAGCGGAATTATTGTGCCAGTCATTAACTTTTTGTTGGCTGAAAAATGCTTAACGTTGTACAGTTTTGCGCCCAGTAAAAAGCCCCGGCAGGCATCGAGGCTTGTTGAAAGTTTAATGGTTAATATTAAAGCCCGCTTTCGGCCGCAACTTTTGCCTGGGCAAATGCTCCGGCATTAAATATAGGATGTTCGTGAGTGTTCGTTATGTCCCGAACGCGGTAGATTTTCCATGCATCATCTTCACGACGGAGAAATACTTCAAGGTGTATGCTCCTCCCGCCACTCGCCCCCTCAATGACCTGGACTACTTCACCGTTTAAAAATGGCCTTGCGTTTTCCACCCGTAACGCAGGTACCCATTCGCGAGAGTAATCCTGGGTATATGTAAAATAATCAGATTCTATTAATTCTTGTTCCGGGATTTCCTGAATGGCATTAATGCGAGCAATAGTATCAGCAGAAATATATTTACGCAGTTCGTCGGCAGGATAAGGCCTGGCTTCATCGCTGCCGAATGCGCAAAGATAGGATTGATAAAATGATTCTGTAGCGTCTTGCGCATTTTGATTAGCAACTGAACGACATCCCACCAGCAGCATAACGACAGATAAAAATATCTTTTTCATTAATGCATCCTGTAAATTTTGAAGGGTGGATGGTTCTTGCGGTACCCAAGCCCCGGATACATACTTTTTTGAACAAAGTCAGAAATCCACTGCATGCCGTCATACATAGTCATGTGACCTATACCGTTTCCTCCGGGATACGGCTGTATTACAGCCACATCGCCAGCAATTAAAGTCGAACCGGGCGGCAGTTCACGGAATCCAGCACGTAATAATTCCGCCCCATAATCTTTTGCATAATCTGTGTTAGGTACCTTAACGCCTCCAGCCAGAATGGCCAGACGGGTAAACTTCGCGCATTCGCTGTGAGAGTGTCCGAGCGCGTGTGACCGGAGATAAGAAACAGCAACGTCTTTGTTCCAGCTCATTCTTAGTTCCCTTAAGTAAGTAAGAGCGGAATTATTGTGCCAGTCATTAACTTTTTGTTGGCTGAAAAATGCTTAACGTTGTCCGGTCAAAACATGATTTCACGCGCCAGTAAAAAGGCCGGATTCGCTGCGCGGATCCGGCCAGAGTTGCCACCTTTAGCAATTTATCCGCGCGGAGCGTCGCCAAAGACAGCATAATCCGGCAGTCGCACCTGCTGATACGGCTCCCAGCCGCCGCCGAGGGCTTTATAAAGCGCCACCAGGTCAAGCGCGCTTTGCACCTGCGCCTGCGCGCGCTGCTGTTCGGCCTGGGCCAGCTGACGCTGGGCGTCCAGCACGTCGATAAAGCTGGCGATCCCCTGCCGGTAGCTGTCGCTGGCGAGATCAAAGGCGTTTTGCAATGCGTCGATGGTTTTCGCGAGACCCGCCTCACGCTGCTGATCGGTGCGATAGCTCACCAGCGCGTTTTCGACATCGCCGAGCGCCGTCAGCACCGTCTGGCGATAGTCCAGCACCGCCGCGCCCTGCTGCGCGCGCGCCACCTTGACGCTGGAGACCAGCCGACCGCCCTGGAAAATCGGAATGGAAACCTGCGGGCCGAAGCTGTAGAAATGGCTGCTCCAGTCGGTCAGCCAGCCAGATTCGCTGTTGCGCAGGCCAAACTGTCCGGAGAGGGTGAAGCTCGGGAACAGTTCAGCCACCGAGACACCAATCTGCGCCGTGGCGGCGTGGAGGTTCGCCTCCGCTTCACGCACGTCGGGACGGCGGCGGGCCAGCGTCGACGGAATGCCGGTCTGTACGATATCCGGCAGCGCGGGCATCGGCTGCGCTGATTGCAGCTCGGCGTCCAGCGCTCCCGGCGGTTTACCGAGCAGGATCGCCAGCCCGTTCATCGCCTGGCGTTCCTGGGCCTGATACTGCGGTAGCTGGGCTTCAAGATTACCCAGCTGCGCCCGGGCGTTTTCCACGTCCATCTGCGGCGACAGCCCGCCGCGCTGGCGGCTTTCGGTCAGATCCAGCGTTTGCTGCGCGCTCTCAATTTGCGTATTGAGCGTGGCGATGATGCTTTGCGCCCCGCGCAGCTGTAGCCACGCCCGCGCCACTTCGGCCTCCAGCGATACCAGCGCATCGTTACGCTGTTCGATGGCGGCTTTCTGCTGTGCTTCAGCGGCTTCCACCTGACGGCGAACCTTGCCCCAGAGGTCGATTTCCCACTGGGCGTCAAAGCTGCCCTGGTAAAGATTGATCGGCTGCGTCAGCGGGCCTAGCGCGCTTCGCAGCTGCGGATCGACATTATCCAGCTGGTCATAGACGCCGTGGGATTTTAGCTCCCCTTCCAGCCCAAGCTGCTGGCGCGTTGCCTGCACATTGCCATTCACCGACGGGAAAAACGCCCCGCCCGCCTGGTTAATCTGTTCGCGCGCACCGGCAATGCGCAATACCGTTTGCTGTAACGTCAGATTCCCGGCGATGGCGCGCTCAACCAGGCTGTCGAGCTGTGGCGAGCCGAAGGTTTTCCACCAGCGCGGGTTAGTGGCGGCGGAAGACGTTTGCGATTTCACCGCGCTGTCGCCCTTATCGTTCCAGTGCGTAACGGCGGGCGGCGCGGGCGGCTGGTAGTCCGGCCCGACGGCGCAGCCCACCAGCAGCATCATTATCATCAGGGGGTGTAAACGTCTGTGTATCATCAGTGTGCTCCTGCACTCCCCTCGCTCTTAACCGGCGAGAGCAACAAACAAAACGGAATCAGTAAGAAGGCCACCGCGCTCAGAATGGTGAAGACGTCGATGTAGGCCAGGAAGCGCGACTGCTCGATCATCGTCTGGTACATCCGCCCGGTGGCAATCCCGGTCGGGTCACCCACCTGAGAGGTGAAGTTCTGGATCGCCTGCGCACTTTCGCGTATTGCCAGCTGGAACTGCTCGTTAAACGGCGAAGCGTGGTAGGCCAGATGCGCGCTGTGCGCCTGTGAGCGCTCGGTGATTGCCGCCGTCGACAGCGAAATGCCAATCGAGCCGGCCACGTTGCGGAACATGGTAAACAGCGCCGCCGCGTCGGCGTTGAGCCGCCTTGGGATCGAAATAAAGGCGATGGTGGTGAGCGGCACAAACAGGAACCCCAGCCCAATCGACTGGGCGCTGCGGAACAGAACCAGCGTTTCGAAATCGATGTCCGGGGTCAGAGTGCGGGACCAGAAGAACGACACCGCCAGGCAGGTAAAGCCAAAGGCGATGATCCAGCGCGTCTGCACCACCGGCATCAGCTTCAGCACCAGCGGAATAGTCAGCACAATCAGCACCGCCCCGGGCGACAGCACCAGACCGGACCAGGTGGCGGTATAGCCCAAATCCTGCTGTGCCAGCTGCGGGATCACCACCGAGCTACCGTACAGGATCATCGCCATCCCCGCCATCAGCAGGCTGGAGATCGCAAAGTTGCGATCCTTCATGCAGTGCAGATCCACCACCGGCTTTTTGGCATACATCAGCCAGTAGATCGCGCCAATAATGCCAATCAGCGTCAGTACCGCGAAGGTGCGGATAAAGTTCGAATAGAACCAGTCATCATCTTCGCCCCGGTCGAGCATCACCTGCAAACAGCCAAGGCCGAGGGCGATCAGGCCGATCCCCGTCCAGTCGACGGTGAGCTTCTCTTCCGACTTTTTCTCCCACGGCGGATCTTCCAGCAGCTGGTAGATGGCCAGCACCGTCACGATCCCCACCGGAATATTGATGAAGAACACCCAGCGCCAGGAGTAGTTATCGGTGATCCAGCCCCCCAGCGTCGGGCCGAGCACCGGCGCGACGATAATCGCAATGGAGGAGAGGCCAAAGGCTTTGCCCCTGTCCTCCGGCTTGAAGTAGTCGAGCAGCACCGACTGCTGCGTGGGCTGCAACCCGCCGCCAAAGAAGCCCTGCATCACGCGGAAGAGGATGATTTGCCAAAGCTCGGTGGCGATGCCGCACAGGAACGAGCAGATGGTGAACATCACAATGCAGATCAGGAAGAACTGCTTGCGGCCAAACAGCCGGCTCAGGAAGGCCGAGATCGGCAGCACGATGCCGTTCGCCACCAGGTAGCTGGTCAGCACCCAGGTAGATTCGTCGTAGCTTGCCGAGAGCGACCCTGCCACGTGCGGCAGCGCCACGTTGACGATGGTGGTGTCCAGAATCTCCATAAACACCGCCAGGGTGACCACAATCGCCACCGCCCACGGGTTACTGGCGGGCTTCCAGTTTTCGTGGCTGCTGTCCGTCATTCCACGGTGACCTTCGGTTCAACCGACAGCCCAAGCGGCAACGGCTTGTTCGGATCCAGCCCTTTATCAATGACGATTTTCACCGGCACGCGCTGCACGATCTTCACAAAGTTACCGGTGGCGTTTTCCGACGGGAAGGCGGAGAAGCGCGAGCCGCTGCCCTGCTGGATGCTGTCAATATGGCCTTCCAGCGCCATATCCGGCCAGGCATCGACGGATACCGTCACTTTATCGCCCGGCTTCATGCGCTCAAGCTGCGACTCCTTGAAGTTCGCCACCACCCACACGTTCGGGGAGACCAGCGAGAACAGCGCCGTGCCCGCCTGCACCAGCGTACCGGGCTGGACGTTGCGCTTAGTGACAAAACCGTCGAACGGGGCGCGGACTTCGGTATAGGAGAGATTCAGGTTGGCGGTTTCCAGCTGCGCCCTGGCCTGATCGACCTGCCGTTCGCGGGCTTCAACATTCGTTTCCTGCTGGCGGATTTGCAGCTGAACCTGCTCCGCCACTTCCAGCTGCGCCTGCGCGCTGGCCAGACCCGCCTGTGCGCTGCGCAGCTGAGCGTTGGCGGAATCGATACTTTGTTGCGTGGTCGCGCGCGGGTCAACGCCGCGCTGACGGCGGTACTCCGCCTGCGCGTTGGCCATATCCGCCTGCGCTTTCAACACCTGCGCTTTGGCCTCATCGCGCTGGGCGGGGTATTGCACTTTTGAGAGCGCCAGCTGCGCCTGGGCCTGATGCAGCTGTGCCAGCGCCAGCCCAAGCTGGGCCTGAGCCTGATCGCGCTGGGCGGTGGTATCGCGAGGATCGATCACCACCAGCACGTCCCCTTTTTTCACGCGCTGGTTATCCCGCACGCGAAGTTCAGTTACGTAGCCCGCCGTTTTAGGGGCAATGGTCACCACGTCGCCGTCGGTAAAGGCGTCGTCGGTGGTCTCTTCGTTGCGGGTTAAAAACCACCAGACCAGCGCCACAATCACCATCACGATGACCACAATGCCGAGGATAATTAACGGTTTTTTGCCCGGACGCTTGCGCTCGTTATTGTTTTTATCCTGCTCGTCAGCAGGTGGATTTTGTTCTTCTGCCATAGTTCAGCAACGGTCCTGTCAGTGAGCGGCATCACACTATGCCGTTCACTAAAGCTAGGACGTTGCTATACATTTGCCAGGAAAAACTGACAAATTGCGCACTATATGAGAAGGAATAGTCCGAAACCGATCGCCGCTGACCAGAGCAGCATCGGGATTGACCATAGATGGAAGCGCCACCAGATGCGGCGATCGTTGGCCATGCGCAGGGCGATAAGGTTTGCCAGCGAGCCGGGCAGCAGCCCAAAGCCACCGACGTTGACCGCCCACGCCAGCAGCACCGTAGGGGGGACATAGTTAAGCAGTAAAATGGTGGACGGCACGTTACTGATTACCTGCGAAAGACCAATCGCCGTCAGCCATAATCCCGGCTGCGACAAACCGCTGACGCTCTGGAGAACGTTCTGCAATGCCGGGAGCTGGATCAGCAGGTGCACGTCAATAAACATCGCCATAAACACCAGCAGCAGCGTCCAGTCGACGCTCACCAGCACCCGCCGGGCGAGGAACAGGAAACCGCACGCTACCAGCAGCGCGCCCGCCAGCGCCTGGTTTAGCTCCAGCGCGGTGAGGAAAACGATATACAGCCCCAGGCAGCTCCAGACGAGACGCGGCTGCCACTGGGGGCCGGCTGTACCGCTGTGGTACTGCAACGTTTTATTCGGGAAGGCAAACCAGCAGACCACCAGCAGCGTCGCCACGATCGCCAGCGCCAGCGGCGCCATCTGCCCGGTAAACGCGGTAAACGACAGGCCCGAGCGTCCCCACAGCAGAATGTTCTGCGGGTTACCGATCGGCGTAAGCAGCGAGCCCGCATTGACGGCCAGCGCTTCAAAAATAATCAGGCGGGTAACCGGTATTTCGCACAGCTTACGCAGCGTGAGCGTCAGCGGCACCACAATGAACAGCGCCACGTCGTTAGTGAGAAACGTCGACAGCAGCGCCGCCGAAAAGACCATGAACAGGGCCAGCTTGCGCTCGGTGGCAAAGCGGCGCACCATTTTGCGCCCCAGCACGTCAAAATAGCCGCTCAGCTCAACGCCTTTGGTGAGCATCATCAAACCGCTCAGGGTAATAATGGTGCGCCAGTCTATTGCCGCGGGCCAGGCCTGCGGCCTGAAAGGCACAAAGACGCTGAGCCCAACGCCAATGATGAGTAAAAGATGGAAAAAGCGATCGCGTTTCAGGGCCTGCAAACCGGGAATGTTCATTCAGCGGAGGGACCGTATTTGAGCGTAAATTCGCGGAACTTCACCAGCGTCTCTTCGCTGACGTGGTGTTCCATCCCTTCGGCGTCCCGACGGGCAATGTCCGGGCTGACGCCCAGCACCAGTAAAAAGTTCTCGACGATCTGATGGCGCTCGCGGCTCTCCTGCGCCAGCTTTTCGCCTTCAGCGGTAAGAAACACCCCGCGCCAGGGGATCATTTCGATCAGCCCTACCGACGCCAGACGTTTTAACATTTTGGCCACCGTTGGCTGAGACACCCCCAGCCGTGCGGCCATATCGACCTGGCGCGCTTCGCCCACCTCACGGATCAGGTCGGAGATCAGCTCTACATAATCATCAATCAGTTCCCGGCGGTGCGCCTCACGCACCTGACGGAAGCCTTCCACATGCTCTTCAACGTTCACCAGTTGCGTCGTTTTTTTTGTTGTTGGCTTACCTGCGCGACGGTTCATTGTGCTTCCTCAATGGGGTTGACGCTTCCAGCGCCCTGTAACGGAGCGCACATTGTAAACCATAGCTCTACAAGCACAAAAAATTAACGAATTAGCCATAGCTATACAATATAGCCTGTGCTATATCTGTATGTAATGCAGTCACCCTTCACGGATCGAAGGGATCATGAATCAGGAGGTCTTATGAATGAATTCAAGAGGTGTATGAACGTGTTTACCCACTCTCCTTTTAAAGTGCGCCTGATGCTGGTGAACATGCTGTGCGATATGTTTACCACCAAACCGCAGCAGGACGACAAATCTTCCCACTAAGCGGCGTCGCGGTACGCCGCTTCATTTTCCCGTCATTTTTCTCCGGCACAATGTCCTTTTCCCGATTATTTTTGCGGATTTGTAGCCCCCTTCGCAAAACATCTGTTTAGCAACTGTTGACCTTACTTCACGCTCGCACTATCTTCTTGCAGCCCTGCATCCTTTGCGGCTCGCTGAAGCGGACCCCTCATTCCCTTTTCACGCACAGTCAGGCAGGCTTTGACCCTTGGCGCCAGGGTGAGCACATGGCGTTTTCGTGATAGCGATCTATGAACGTAACCCTGATTGATACACTTGTTACCCGCAGCCGGGCCTTAAGCCCGTGGACGGGATTCTATTTTTTGCAATCGCTGCTGATTAACTTTGCCCTTGGCTACCCCTTCAGCCTGCTTTATGCCGTCGGATTCACCTGCATCCTTCACCTGCTGTGGCAAAGCGCACCGCGCGTGCAAAAAGTGCTTATCGGGATCTGTTCTCTGGTTGCTGCCGCCTATTTCCCGTTTGGCCAGGCCTATGGCGCGCCGAACTTTAATACCCTGCTGGCGCTACACTCCACCAATATGGAAGAGTCCACGGAGATCCTGACGATCTTCCCGTGGTACAACTACGTGGTTGGCCTTTTCATTTTTGCCCTGGGCGTGATGGCGGTTCGTCGTAAGCCCGTCGAGAAAAAGCGGTGGGGTAAAATTGAAAGCCTGTGCCTGGCCTTTAGCGTGGTGACGTTTTTTGTCGCGCCGGTACAAAACCTGGCCTGGGGCGGCGTGTTTAAGCTGAAAGATACCGGTTATCCGGTGTTTCGCTTCGTTAAAGACGTGGTGGTGAATAACGAGGAAGTGCTCGACGAGCAGGCGCGTATGGCCGAGCTTTCCACAATGAAAGATACCTGGAACGTGCTGGCGGTAAAACCGAAGTATCACACCTACGTGGTGGTGATCGGTGAAAGCGCGCGTCGCGATGCGCTCGGCGCGTTTGGCGGTCACTGGGATAACACGCCGTTTGCGAGCGCCGTCAACGGTACGCTGTTTACCGACTACGTGGCGGCCAGCGGCTCAACGCAAAAATCTCTCGGTCTGACACTCAACCGCGTCGTGGATGGTAAGCCGCAGTTTCAGGATAATTTTGTCACCCTGGCCAACCGGGCCGGTTTTCAGACGTGGTGGTTCTCCAACCAGGGGCAGATTGGCGAATATGATACCGCCATTGCCAGCATCGCGAAGCGTGCCGACGAGGTACAGTTCCTGAAAAGCGGTGACTTTGAAGCGGACAAAAATACGCAAGATGAAGCGCTGTTGAAAATGACCGCGCAGGTTTTTGCCACCCAGCGCACCCAGCCGCAGCTGATTGTTCTGCATCTGATGGGTTCCCATCCGCAAGCCTGCGACCGCACGAAGGGAAAATACGCAGATTTCGTGCAGTCGAAAGAGACCTCCTGCTACCTCTACACCATGACGCAAACCGACGATCTGCTCAGCAAGCTGTACGCACAGCTGCGCAACAGCGGCGACAGCTTCTCAATGGTCTATTTCTCTGACCACGGTCTGGCGTTTAAGGAGCGCGGAAAAGAGGTGCAGTATCTGGCCCACGATGACAAATTCCAGCAGAACTTCCAGGTACCGTTTATGGTGCTGTCGAGTGATGACAAAACGCATCGCATCATTAAAGCGCGTCGTTCCGCGAACGATTTCCTGAAATTCTTCTCCCAGTGGACGGGGATTAAGGCGAAAGAGATAAAAAATGATTACCCGTTTATCTCCGGCAAGAAGGGCCCGCCAGTGTACATTACCAACTTTAAGTTACAGAAAGTCGACTATAACCATCTGGGAACGGATATTTTCGATATTAAGAGTAAGTGATCTCTGCCTCTCGTGCGGACTGATGTCTTCACACTGGCCTCTCCTACCGGAAGAGGCACAAACACTAAAAACGGCAACCTCTGGTTGCCGTTTTGCTTTTTCCTTACCAAAAAAAATCCGCCTCAAAGGGCGGATTTTTTACTGGCTCACCGAAGTGATTAGAAGCGGTAACCTACGCCCGCAATCCAGGTGCCAACGTCAACGTTGCGGATACGGCTCTGCTCATAGGAGAAGTCCAGAGCAACGTTTTCGATTGGGTTGAACTGCATACCTGCGCCATAGGAGAAACCGTAGTCGCTGTTGCTAGCAGTACGGTTCAGACCCTGGTTTTCGGTCTGCTGGAATTTACCGTAGCCAACACCTACAACACCGTAGATGCTTGCCCAGTCATTCAGGCGGTAAGCAGGACCCGCGGTGATGCCGTAGTACTGACCTTTATTGTAAGAGCCATTTTCAGTACGATCTTTCTCGGTGTAAGTGAAAGAACCGATCACACCCAGCGGGTTGTTGTCTTGCTCGTAACGGTACTTCAGGTTGAAACCGTTGGTTTTGTTCATCACGCCCTGCATATCGCTCTGAGCGTAACCACCAGTTACAGTAGAAGTTGCCGCTACAGCGGTACCTGCGGAAACAGCCAGAACAGCTGCCAGTGCTGAAAGACATGCAATTTTTTTCATAACCACCTCAAATGTGCTTCAAGTAAGTCCGTAAGTTTTAAATATATCAAAAAAATCTGTGAAACTCTTTGTCATTCACGATGTCTAATGCGACCTTTCCTGTAACAGAACATTTCCAGCACCAGCTATCTTGTTCAAATAACTCCAGATTTTCACCTTCAAACGCTAATAGTGCGCGTCATCGCCAGAAAGTTCATCCAGATTATTCCTAATCTTTCAGGCGATAAAAGCATCAACCTTTCCTCATTTTACGGATTTTCCCTGGATTTTTTTCAACAGTAGCTCAACCGTCGCAGCTTATTTCCATTACACTGCGACTTTTACCTCTTTTGACAAAAATTGACAGGAGAAAGGATGCCTGGTTTACCCCGTAAATCGTCGGTCTGGATGCCGGTGGTCGTCATACTTATCGCGATGATGTCCATTCAAAGCGGCGCGTCGCTGGCAAAATCGCTCTTTCCGCTGGTTGGTGCGCCGGGCGTTACGGCGCTGCGTATCGCGTTAGGCACCCTGATCCTCGTGGTTATCTTTAAGCCCTGGCGGCTACGTTTTAAAAAGGAGCAGCGCCTTCCCCTGCTCTTCTATGGGCTGGCGCTGGGAGGGATGAACTACATGTTCTACCTCTCTATTCAGACTATCCCGCTGGGGATCGCGGTTGCGCTTGAATTTACAGGCCCGCTGGCGGTTGCCCTCTTCTCTTCTCGTCGTCCGGTGGACTTTATCTGGGTCATACTGGCCGTGCTGGGGCTCTGGTTCCTGCTGCCGCTCGGTCAAAGCGTTTCACAGATCGATCTGACGGGGGCTGCTCTGGCGCTGGGCGCGGGGGCTTGCTGGGCGGTGTATATTCTCACTGGCCAGCGTGCGGGGGAAGAGCACGGCCCTGCGACGGTCGCCCTGGGCTCGCTGATTGCCGCCATCATCTTTGTCCCGATCGGCATGGCGCAGGCCACGGATTCGATCTGGCAATGGTCCATTCTGCCGGTCGGGCTGGCGGTCGCTATTCTCTCCACGGCGCTTCCCTACTCTCTGGAGATGATCGCCCTGACGCGGCTGCCTACGCGTATTTTTGGCACGCTCATGAGCATGGAGCCCGCGCTGGCCGCAATCTCCGGCATGATTTTCCTCGGCGAAACCCTGACGCTGGTGCAGACGCTGGCGCTCTGTTCCATTATCGCGGCGTCAATGGGCTCCACCCTGACCATGCGTCCGGAACCAAAAGTTGAAAAAATTGACCTCAACTAGCCCTTAAATTCTGCATGGCTTACCGGCCATGCAGAATAGAGGTCTCGTCGACGCTTCAAATAATTTCTTACAAACTCTTCTATATTGCCAAAATATTTCAGCTGCCCGCCTTGTCTGGGAAGGAATTAAGATTGATCTGCATCAATTTATATAAAATATATAAAACTCAATAAGTTAAAACTTCAACCCACCTTTCGCTATTAAACCAATAGGCAGAGCCAAACCGCAGGGAAAAAATCCGGTGCTATACTTAATCCCGTAATTACCTGGGACACAAACATCAAGAGGATATGAGATTATGAGTACCGCTAAACTGGTGAAAACGAAAGCGTCTAATCTGCTTTATACCCGTAACGATGTATCGGATAGCGATAAAAAAGCGACCATTGAGTTGCTGAATCGCCAGGTGGTCCAGTTCATCGATCTTTCGCTGATCACCAAGCAGGCCCACTGGAATATGCGCGGTGCAAACTTTATTGCCGTTCATGAAATGCTGGATGGCTTCCGCACAGCACTGGTGACTCACCTGGATACCATGGCCGAACGCGCCGTACAGCTGGGCGGTGTGGCACTGGGTACCACGCAGGTGATCAACAGCAAAACGCCACTGAAAAGCTATCCGCTGGATATCCATACCGTTCAGGATCACCTGAAAGAGCTGGCGGACCGTTACGCGATCGTCGCGAACGACGTGCGTAAAGCGATTGGCGAAGCGAAAGACGAAGACACTGCGGATATCTTTACCGCTGCCTCCCGCGACCTGGATCAGTTCCTGTGGTTTATCGAGTCCAACATCGAATAATCCCTGCGGATTATCTGAATAACCCTCGCCCCCGGCGGGGGTTTTGCACATTTATGGTGCGCACTTTTGTCCGCAATGGCCGCAAAAGTGAATAAAATGTAATAATCACCTCACACAACCGTTAACGGAAGATTGTTTTTTCGTCAGATTCTGCGCTAAATATCCCCCTGTCAGAAGACCTTAACGAAGCGCACCAAAACGGTGCTCCATTCTGGTGCAACATGACAGGATTGCCACGCTTTTTGTGCAATGCGTGACATCATCCCCTTTGCAAAACAACAGCTTGTAAAACTGGCATGATTTTTTCATTGTGCCAGAGGTTCTCGCAGGGGATCGCCCCGTGGATATAAAAGGAAATGCTATGAAGTCTGTATTAAAAGTTTCACTGGCTGCACTTACCCTGGCGTTTGCGGTGTCCTCGCAGGCCGCCGACAAACTTGTTGTGGCGACTGACACGGCGTTCGTACCGTTTGAATTCAAACAGGGTGACAAATACGTGGGTTTTGACGTCGATCTGTGGGCCGCTGTCGCAAAAGAACTCAAGCTGGATTACACCCTGAAGCCAATGGACTTCAGCGGCATCATCCCGGCGCTGCAAACCAAAAACGTTGACCTGGCGCTGGCGGGCATCACCATCACCGAAGAACGTAAAAAAGCGATCGACTTCTCTGACGGCTACTACAAAAGCGGCCTGCTGGTGATGGTAAAAGCGGATAACAACGACGTCAAAAGCGTGAAAGATCTCGACGGTAAAGTGGTCGCCGTGAAGAGCGGCACCGGTTCCGTGGATTACGCGAAAGCCAACATCAAAACCAAAGACCTGCGTCAGTTCCCGAACATCGACAACGCGTATATGGAACTGGGCACCAACCGCGCTGACGCGGTGCTGCACGACACGCCTAACATCCTGTACTTCATCAAAACCGCAGGGAACGGCAAGTTCAAAGCGGTAGGCGATTCTCTGGAAGCACAGCAGTACGGTATTGCGTTCCCGAAAGGCAGCGACGACCTGCGTAATAAAGTGAACGGCGCGCTGAAAACCCTGAAAGAGAACGGCACCTATAACGAAATCTACAAAAAATGGTTCGGTACCGAGCCTAAATAACTTCACCTGAACTCAGGTTTGTAACGCCCGGTGGCGCTCACGCGCGCCGGGCCTACGTTTTTCGTTTTTCACCACGGTATACAGGAATACATCATGCAGTTTGACTGGAGCGCCATCTGGCCTGCCATTCCTCTCTTGCTTGAAGGCGCTAAAATGACCCTGTGGATTTCGGTCCTCGGTCTGGTTGGCGGGTTGATTATCGGTCTGGTGGCCGGTTTCGCTCGTACCTACGGCGGCTGGATTGCAAACCACATCGCACTGGTTTTCATCGAAGTGATCCGCGGCACCCCCATTGTGGTGCAGGTCATGTTTATCTACTTCGCCCTGCCGATGGCCTTCACCGACCTGCGCATTGACCCGTTCAGCGCAGCCGTTGTCACCATCATGATCAACTCCGGCGCCTACATTGCGGAAATCACCCGCGGCGCGGTGCTGTCGATTCACAAAGGCTTCAGCGAAGCCGGTCTGGCGTTAGGCCTTTCCCGTCGCGAAACCATCCGTCACGTGATACTGCCGCTGGCGCTGCGCCGCATGCTGCCGCCGCTGGGTAACCAGTGGATCATCAGCATTAAAGACACCTCGCTGTTTATTGTTATCGGCGTGGCCGAGCTGACCCGTCAGGGCCAGGAGATCATCGCGGGTAACTTCCGCGCCCTGGAAATCTGGAGTGCGGTCGCCGTTGTCTACCTGATTATCACGCTTGTTCTGAGCTTTGTTCTGCGTCGTCTTGAAAGAAGGATGAAAATCCTGTGATTGAATTTAAAAACGTTTCCAAGCACTTCGGCCCAACCCAGGTGCTGCACAATATCGATTTGAACATCAGGCAGGGCGAAGTGGTGGTGATCATCGGGCCGTCCGGTTCCGGTAAATCCACCCTGCTGCGCTGCATTAACAAGCTCGAGGAGATCACCAGCGGCGATCTGATCGTCGATGGCCTGAAGGTTAACGATCCGAAAGTGGACGAGCGCCTGATCCGCCAGGAAGCGGGCATGGTGTTCCAGCAGTTTTACCTGTTCCCGCACCTGACGGCGCTGGAAAACGTCATGTTTGGCCCCCTGCGCGTGCGCGGGGCCAGCAAAGCGGCGGCGGAAACGCTGGCCAAAGATCTGCTGGCGAAAGTGGGTCTGGCAGAGCGTGCCCACCACTACCCGTCAGAGCTGTCCGGCGGCCAGCAGCAGCGCGTGGCCATTGCCCGTGCGCTGGCGGTGAAGCCAAAGATGATGCTGTTTGATGAGCCCACGTCCGCGCTCGACCCGGAGCTGCGTCACGAGGTGCTGAAAGTGATGCAGGATCTGGCGGAAGAAGGCATGACGATGGTGATCGTGACCCACGAAATCGGCTTTGCCGAAAAAGTGGCGTCTCGTCTGATCTTCATTGATAAGGGCCGTATCGCGGAAGACGGCAATCCGCAGGCGCTGATTGCGAACCCACCGAGCCAGCGTCTCCAGGAATTCCTGCAACACGTCTCCTGATAGCCACACACTGAGCCGGGCATGCCCGGCTTTTTTACGCCGGATTGTTCCCAAAAACTCCCCTCCGCGTCTCGCCCTCTATACTTATCATTTTGCACGATATTTTTGTCGGAGGACGCCGTGCCGTGGATCCTGTTACTCCTGTTTAGCCTGTTTAGCGCGCCATCGCTCGCTGTAACCATTCCCGGCGTCACCACCGGAGCCACCGCCACCCAGCAAAATGCGGCCCCAGAACCGGACGCTGAAAAGAAAAAAGCCGCCTACAGCGCACTTGCCGACGTGCTTGAGAACGACACGTCCCGGCAGGAGCTGATCGATCAGCTGAGGAAAGTGGCCGCCACGCCGCCTCAGGATCCGGTTCCGACCATTGCGCCGCCGGAAGTCGAAGAAGAAAAGACGGTGCTGGAAAACGTCACCGACATCAGCCGCCGCTACGGGGAAGCCCTGTCGTCGCGTTTTGCCCAGCTCTATCGCAACCTGATTGGCACCTCGCATAAGCCTTTTAACCCCCACACCTTCTCCGCAGCCGCCACGCAGTTTTCTATTCTGGCGGGTGCGGTATTCATCTTCTACTGGCTGCTGCGCCTGTGCGTCTGGCCGCTCTACCGGAAGATGGGCCAGTGGGGGCGTAAAAAGAATCAGCATAAAAGCAGCTGGCTGCACCTCCCGGCCATGATTACCGGGGCCTTTATCATCGATTTGCTGCTGCTGGCGCTGACGCTGTTTGTCGGTCAGCTGCTGGCCGACCGTCTTAATACCGGGAATAAAACCATCGCCTTCCAGCAGGGGCTGTTCCTGAACGCCTTTGCCCTGATCGAGTTCTTTAAGGCGCTGCTGCGGCTAATATTCTGCCCGAACGTGCCGGATCTTCGCCCCTTCGCCATTCAGGATCGGAGCGCCAAATACTGGGCGGTGCGGCTGAGCGTGCTGAGCGGATTGATTGGCTACGGCCTGCTGGTCGCCGTGCCGATTATCTCCAACCAGGTGAACGTGCAGTTCGGCGCGCTGGCGAACGTGCTGATCATGCTCTGCATTACCGTCTGGGCGCTGTACCTCATCTTCCACAATAAAAAGGCCATCACCGACAGCCTGCTGAACCTGGCCGATCGCTCCCTCTCCTTTTTCAGCCTGTTTATTCGGGCCTTTGCGCTGGTGTGGCACTGGCTGGCCAGCGCCTATTTTATCGTGCTGTGCTTCTTCTCCCTGTTCGATCCGGGCAACAGCCTGAAATTTATGATGGGGGCGACGTTCAAAAGCCTGGCGATTATCGGCATAGCGGCGTTTGTTTCTGGCCTGCTTTCCCGCTGGCTGTCGAAAACCATCACCCTGTCGCCGCAGGTTCAGCGGAATTACCCGGAGCTGCAAAAACGGGTAAATGGCTGGACGTCGGTGTCGCTGAAGGTGGCGCGCATTCTGACCGTCTGCGTGGCCATCATGCTGCTGCTGAACGCATGGGGCCTGTTTGACTTCTGGAACTGGCTGCATAACGGCGCGGGGGAAAAAACCGTCGATATTCTTATTCGTATCGCGCTGATCCTGTTCTTCTCCGCCGTCGGCTGGACGCTGCTGGCAAGCCTTATTGAGAACCGGCTGGTGTCGGATGTTCACGGCAGGCCGCTGCCGAGCGCCCGCGCCCGCACGCTGCTGACCCTGTGCCGCAACGCGCTGGCGGTGATCATCAGTACCATCACCATCATGATTGTGCTGTCGGAAATCGGGGTCAATATCGCCCCGCTGCTGGCAGGTGCCGGTGCGCTGGGGCTGGCGATCTCCTTCGGCTCACAGACGCTGGTTAAAGATATTATCACCGGCGTTTTCATCCAGTTTGAGAACGGGATGAACACCGGTGATCTGGTGACCATCGGAGCGCTCACCGGCACGGTGGAGCGGATGTCCATTCGTTCGGTAGGCGTGCGTCAGGATACCGGGGCGTACCACATTATTCCGTGGTCATCGATCACCACCTTTGCCAACTTTGTGCGCGGCATTGGTTCGGTGGTGGCGAATTATGACGTCGATCGTCACGAGGATGCCGATAAGGCGAAGCAGGCGCTACGCGATGCGGTGAGCGAGCTGATGGAGATGGAAGATATTCGCGGGCTGGTGATTGGCGAGCCGTCGTTCGCGGGCATCGTCGGGCTGACGAACACCGCCTTTACCCTGCGCGTGTCGTTTACCACCCAGCCGCTAAAACAGTGGACGGTGCGCTTTGCCCTCGACAGCATGGTGAAAAAACACTTCGATCTGGCGAACGTGAGAGCGCCGGTGCAGACGTATCAGGTATTGCCGCCGCCCGCTTCGCCGCTCCCTCCGCAGGAGCCGACGCTGTAACCGAGCCGGGTGGCGGCTTCGCCTTACCCGGCCTACGATGGGGTGCTATTTGCGGCGTTTGTTATCGTCCATAAAGGTCCAGGCGATAAAGCGGCTCTGCTTCTGGCCCTGCGCCATCTCTTTTTTGACGACCTTCACCGCACCGACGTCGGTGAGCGCACGGTACAGCGGCGGCAGGTTATCGCCACGGGAGACCAGCGTGGTAAACCATTTCACCTGGCGACCGAAGCCTTTACTCTCGGCAATCATGCGCAGAATAAAGGCCACTTCCCCGCCCTCGCACCACAGCTCCTGCTGCTGGCCGCCAAAGTTTAGCGCGCCATCTTCAGCCTGACCCAGGTTACGCCGCTTGCGTTCGCTTCCCGCACGTGCAGAGGCGGCGGAGTCGTGGAACGGCGGGTTGCACAGGGTGGCATCATAATTTTCGTTCTTGTGAATAATGCCGTTGAAAATAGCAGCCGCATCCTTCTGACGACGCAGGCGTACGGCTCGGCTTAACCCCGGGTTAGCGTTAATAATGGCCTGCGCGCTGGCGAACGCTTCGTTACCGGTCTCGCTGCCGGTAAATCGCCACTGGTACTCATGCGCGCCTATCAGGGGATAGATCAGGTTCGCGCCGGTACCGATATCAAGAACGGTAGCCTGTTTCGGCACTACGCCATCGTGGTCTTCCGCCAGCAGATCGGCAAGGTGGTGGACGTAATCCGCACGCCCCGGTACCGGCGGGCAGAGAAAGCCTTCAGGGATGTCCCAGTGCGTAACGCCATAAAAATGGGCCAGCAGCGCTTTGTTCAGCGTTTTAACCGCCAGCGGATCGGCGAAGTTGACCGACGGCTCACCGGCTGGGGTCTGAACGATAAAATCCTGCAACTCAGGGCAGCTCTGGCACAGGGCTTTCATGTCGTAGCGGCTACGGTGGCGGTTACGCGGGTGCAATCCCGGCTTTTGGGAAGTCATGGCATTCTCCTTTAAACAGCCGCGTAAGATACCCTGTGACGGCGCGGGGGTAAATATCTCTCTGAGCCGCACAAAAAAACGACAAAAATCAGCCACCTGTATGTCTATGATCTGTCAGCAAATTGTCAGTATTTATCGTTCAAAAAACACGCAGATCATCATCAAATTTTTGCGTTAAATCACACTCGTCAGGCTTCTAAACTAAAAAGGAATCACCTGTTGTTTCCCTGAGGATGTGAAGATGAAAACGTATTTGACCTTTATTATTGCGGGTGCGCTGGCAGGCGCATCGTTCTCTGCCTGGTCCGTTCAGCCTCTGACCGACAGCACCGACACCGGCCAGCTACGCGCTGCCGGGACTGTCTCCGTCAGCCGGGCAAGCAACCTTGATGACCTTCAGGACAAGCTGGCCGAAAAAGCCCGTCAGGAAGGGGCTAAAGGCTTCGTGGTAAATGCCGCCGGTGGCGATAACCATATGTACGGCACCGCGACTATCTATAAATAACCCACCTCCTTCCGGACTGCATCCGTCCTGCGGATGCAGTTCTCTTTCTCTGCGCCTTGACTGTGCGTTTTTTAACCCCATATTGATAATATGGCTTTAACCACTCAGGGGAACAGTATGGCTTCCGGTTGGACGAATGACGACGCCGTTAACGAACAGATCAACAGTACCATTGAAGATGCGGTCGCGCGTGCTCGCGGCGAAATTCCGCGCGGCGAAAGTTTGACGGAATGCGAAGAGTGCGGGGAACCCATTCCCGAGGCACGGCGTAAAGCCATTCCGGGTGTACGGCTTTGCATCGCCTGCCAGCAGGAGAAAGATTCAAAAAACGCTTCACATTCAGGATATAATCGCAGAGGATCGAAAGACAGCCAGTTACGTTGACTTTCCTTTACCGAAGCTAACCCCACTTGCCGCTTCCTTTACGCTCACGACTTTTAGCGAAGCGCGTAGCAAAACGTGCCCTTGTCATCCGTTCTGTAAAGCGCTTCAGCAAGAAGTGTAAATCGTGCGTCTGAATTTATTAATAATCAATAAGTTATTTGTCATTCAAATTTTTTGAGTAACCACGTCAATTCTCTTCGATTTTATCTCTCGCAAAAAAGCGTGATACTTATCACATCGACGGAACATCGTCCCCTTAACAGAATAACCTGCGAGAACTTAGCCATGAAAACGATCAAATATGCTGTTGCTGCTGTTGCCCTGTCCGCCCTCTCTTTCGGCGCTTTCGCTGTAGAGCCTGTTTCTTCTACTCAGGCACAGAATCTGAATAAAATCGGTGTGGTGAGTGCAGAAGGCGCAACCACGCTGGACGGTCTGGAAGCAAAACTGGCTGAGAAAGCAGCGGCTGCCGGCGCAAGTGGATACACCATTACCTCCGCTAACGGTAATAACAAACTGAGCGGTACTGCGGTTATCTACAAATAATCGAACGAATTTTGCTCCACCCTCACCCTCCCTCTGGTGAGATGCTCCAACCCTCATTGACCCTGTTGTTGTTACCCTTTGTTTGCCCGTCCGCCACTGGACGGGCTTTTTTTTATTTAAAAGGACTGCGCCACGCGCTGCATTCCGGCTTCCACCGTCTCCACTTCTCCCGTAGCCAGCAGGCAGCAGGCCATTTGCAGCCGGATCGACTGCGGAACCGGCACCTTTCCGGCCAGACACTGCACGATCCAGTGCGCGGTAACCTGCGGATCTTTCGATTCAGGCAGAATGACATCGCTGCTTTCTTCTCCACGTTCAAGCACAACGCGGGTCCCGGCAGGCTCAATGAGCATCATCTGCGGACAACGCTGGGGATTGGCGTAAACCTCCCCTTCGGTTCCATGCATCAGCAGCGCCCGCCCACCGATTTCGGCAAAAAATTGCCCGACGCGCGTCACGTACTCCGGATGGGAGACGCTGGAAAGACGCAGCGCGGCGTCTTCGGCAAACGGCGTCACCAGCTTTGCCAGCGTGTGAGCGCTGTTACGTACGCCCATGCGCCAGCGCATGTCCAGTTGCTTTTCCAGCGGCGGGCAGAGCGCACTCACGGGGATATAAACCGGCTGGTTCCCTTCAAGCTTTGCCTGCGCCTGGCCGGCATGGAGGGTCGGTTCGATGCCTAACAGCTCAAGAATGGTTTCTGTCAGCACGCGCGTCGGATCTTCGCTCACGCCATGGACCACCACCGGGAAACCGAGCTTCTGCAACAGAATAGCCAGCAGCGGCGTGAGGTTTGCCTGTTTACGCGCGCCGTTATAGGTCGGGATCACAATCGGCATCGGCTTCGTGACGGGCGGGGTTAAGCGCATTGTCTGCGACTGCATGGCCTCATAAAAGCCGCGCATCTCCGCCTCACCTTCCCCTTTAATACGCAGCGCAATCAGTATGCCGCCCATTTCCAGTTCCGGCACGTCGCCATTCAGCATGTGCGTGTACAACGCACGGGCTGTTTCCTGGTCCAGATCGCGAGCGTGGTTTTTTCCACGCCCTACCTCTTTGATAATTTTGCGGTAATCCACGACATTTCTCCTGACTGCATCATCTTGTTAACAATATAGCCCTGATGACTGGCTGGCCGTTAGTTTTTTATCAGGCAAGGCAACCTTCTGTTTTGATGATAAAAAATAAACACAACCTTTTTTTCAATTATTTGTGATTTCTATGGCTAATTCATAACCATACATTTTTTGATTAAATAACCCACGGAAAGTCATTAAGGGTCAACGGTGAAACGTCCAGGCAACGTTCTCGCCAGAAACATATCAGGATTTGCTATGAACAAGGTTGCTTTAGGTTTAATCATCGCCGCAGCGGTGGGATGTTCTGCGTCCACGTTTGCGGCAACAAACGGTGAAGGACAAATAAACTTCACCGGGGAAATTATCGATTCTGCTTGTCAGGTCGTGAATGGATTAAGTAATCCATTAAATGTGCAGTTGGGTAAAGTGTCTAAAACGGTATTTACCGGTGCAGGCTCTACCAGCACCTTAACGCGGTTTGATATTAAGTTAACGAATTGCCCTGACACGGTCACCTCCGCTGCGATTAATTTCGGCGGTAAGCCGGATGCGAATAACAATTCAACGCTTGCCTTAACGCCAGATACCGATGCGGCGACGGGCGTGGCGATTCAGCTGGTGGATGCGTCAGAGCAGCCGGTCAGCCTGTATACGCCGTCGCAGCAGTATCAATTAACCTCCGGTACGGCGGTTAACGATCTGGAGTTCGGCGCGCGTTATATTCAAACCGGCGCGGCAATTACCGCAGGCCCCGCTAACTCTGTATCGACCTTCACCGTTATTTATAACTGATCTTATCAATCCGGAGAGAGTAATGCTTTTGCGAGCATTACTCTCTCCTCTATTAATTGAGAAATCTTTATGCGCCACGGTTATTTACTGAGCACGCTTTTACTGGTAGCCGCCACTTCACATGCAGGCGTCATTATTAATGGCACCCGGCTGGTCTATCAGGGAGATAAGAAGGAATCTTCTCTTGGTCTTTCAAATCCAGATGCGACGGATTATCTGGTGCAGTCCTGGGTCGATTCCGGCGGTAAAAACCAGGCCAAAGCCCCGTTCCTGATCACCCCGCCGCTTTTCCGTCTGGATGCGCAGGAAGATAACGTTCTGCGCGTGGTGCGTACGGGCGGAAATTTACCGGAAGACAGGGAATCCCTGTACTGGTTGAACATTAAAGCGATCCCTTCTTCAAAGCACGTTGAGGGCGTGAATACGCTGCAAATTGCAATCAACACCCGCATTAAACTGCTGTATCGCCCGTCTGCGGTAAAAGGCCGACCGGAAGATGTGGCGGATAAACTTGAATGGCATCGCGAAGGCAACGACCTGGTGGTGAATAACCCTACGCCCTTCTATATGAATTTCCAGACCGTCACGCTGAATGGTCAGAAAGTCACGAAAGCGACCTGGGCCGTTCCGAAAACGGAAACGCATTTTGCCTTACCGGGTAATGTCGGGGGCGCGAACGTGACGTATTCCATTATTACTGATTACGGCAGCATCAGCCATACGTTCTCGAAATCCGTTCATTAATACTTCCCCGGTAATAAAATAATCATGTACAGCGATAAAAAGCCGTTCACCTGCCGAATTTCATCACTGCTGGTCATTCTTTGTGGCCTGGCAATGGCGATCTTTGCCCAGCAGGTAATGGCTGATGATTATTTTAACCCTGCCCTGCTGGATATTGATAATCCCCAGCAGGGAAAAACCGATCTGTCCGTTTATGAAAAAGGGCCCGGCCAGGCACCGGGAAAATATGAGGTCGCGGTGTTTATCAATAATAATAAAATTGATACCCGCAACGTGACCTTTACGCTTGAGAAAGATCCGCAGGGCAACGGCACGCTGCAACCTTGTTTTAGCCTGGACGATTTAAAAAGCCTCGGTATTAAGACCAAAAAATTTCCGCAGCTGATGGCCAAAGGCCAGTGCGCCAATTTACGTGTCATCCCTGCGGCATCCGCAACCTTTCGCGTTCGCAACCAGCAGCTGCTGCTGAGCATTCCTCAAACGGCGCTGGGCCAGGTGCCTCGCGGTTACATTGACCCGAAAGCGTTTGACGAAGGCATCACTGCCGGCCTGCTTAACTACAGCGCAAATGCCAGCCACAGCCGTGCACGCCAGCGCGGCGAGCAGGATAACAGCAGCCAGTACGTTAACCTGCGTCCGGGTTTGAACGTTGGCGCATGGCGCATTCGCAACTATTCCACCTGGAATCGCAGCACCACGGGTAAGGAGGAGGAACAGAAATTCACCTCCGTTTATACCTATGCGCAGCGCGATATTGTGGCGATGAAAAGCGACGTCACCGTCGGCCAGAGCTCATCGCCTGCCGATGTTTTTGACAGCGTGCCCTACACCGGCGTGGAGCTGAAATCCGACAACGACATGCTGCCGGACAGCGAGAAAGGCTATGCGCCCATTATTCGCGGCACTGCCCACAGCAACGCGCTGGTGGTGGTTCGCCAGAACGGCTACGTCATTTATCAAAACACGGTCGCGCCGGGCGCGTTCGAAATTAACGATCTTTACCCCACCGGAAGCAGCGGCGACCTCCAGGTGACCGTGAAAGAGACCGACGGCAGCGAAAGCCATTTCGTGGTGCCGTTTGCCTCCGTGCCGGTATTGCAGCGTGAGAAAAACCTGCGCTACAGCGTGACCGCCGGACGCTATCGTTCTTATGACAAAGACGTGGAAAAGACTCCGTTTGCCCAGGGCAGCGCCATCTACGGTTTACCCTACGGTGTTACCGCCTACGGTGGCGTGCAGCAGAGCAGCCATTATCAGTCTCAGGCGGTCGGCGTCGGGAAAAACATGGGCGATTTAGGCGCCTTCTCCATTGACGTCACCCGCGCCAAAGCCCTGCTGAAAAAACAGCAGGCCAGCAAAGGCCAGTCGTGGCGCGTGCGCTACAGCAAAGATATCGTCCAGTCAGGCACTAACTTCTCGCTGGCCGGCTATCGCTATAACAGCAAAGGGTTTTACACCCTGGAAGACACCATGGAGTCCTATACCCGCGCTGACGACTGGTCTGCACCGCAGCAGCGCCGCGCCCGCACCGAAGCCACCGTTGACCAGACGCTGCCGGAAGGCTGGGGGTCCCTGACCCTGAGCCTGGTGAAAGAGACCTACTGGAGCCAGAGCCAGAACATGACCTCCGTGAGCGTCAGCTACAACAACAGCTGGCACGGCGTGAGCTACAGCCTCAGCTACAGCATGAACAAAAACACCAACGACAGTGACGAAGACGGCAATGAGGTGACGAACGATAACCAGTTCGCGCTGAGCGTCTCGGTTCCGCTGGATCGCTGGATGCATAACACCTGGGCCACGTACAACCTGAACAACACCAAAGAGGGCACCACGCAGAACATCGGTCTGAACGGTACGGCCCTGAAAGAGGACAACCTGAACTGGAACATTCAGGAAGGGCTGAGCAGTACCGGCAGCGGTAACTCCACCAGCCTTAACGCCGATTACAAAGCAACGTATGGCGAACTGAGCGGCGGCGTCAGTCAGGATAAATATCAGCAGAGCGTGAACGTCGGGCTACAGGGCGGCGTGGTGGCCCACGCAAACGGGATAACCCTGAGCCAGCCGCTCGGGGAGACCATCGCGCTGGTGAAAGCGCCGGGCACGCACGGGACGCACATCACTAACCAGACCGGCGTTGAAACCGACTTCCGCGGTTACACCGTCGTGCCGTTCGTCACTGCGTATCGCCACAACACCATTGCGCTGGATACTGAAACGCTGCCGGACGACGCCGACGTCACCCACGCGGCGCAGATCGTCACCCCAACCCGCGGGGCCGTGGTGCGCGCCAGCTTTAACACTCGCGTGGGCAACCGCGTGCTGATGACGCTCACGCACAACGGCAAACCGCTGCCGTTCGGCGCGACGGTCACCACGGAGGATAAGGACAGCGAATTTATCGTCGGTAATGACGGCCAGACCTATCTCTCAGGTCTGCCGCAGCAGGGGCATCTCGCCGTTTCCTGGGGACAGGACGCGAGCGAGCGCTGCATCGCTGACTATGCGCTAACGGATGAGAAAGAGAAAACCAGCATCATTAACGCTGCCGCGCAGTGTCACTGATCCACCGTTCAGGCTAACGATTATGCAAATGATTAAACAGTGCTTTTTCTTACTGGTTCTCGGGACCGCGGCGTTATTTATGCCGCACGCGAAGGCAACCTGTACGTCGTCCGATTTGCCCCGGCAGATTAACGTCGCCGCCATCTCCGTCTCCAGCACCCTGCCCGTGGGCGCCACTATCCCGGGTACGGAACAAACCGTTCACGTGGCGGGTAATTGCTATAACCCTTCTGACTACGGGCTGCCGATTGTGGCGTGCTACTACGGCTCGGGTCTTGAAATACCGGGGCTCTCCGGCGTTTATGAGTCGGGCGTTGAGGGCGTTGGCGTGGCGCTGATGAATGATAAAGGTCAGCGAATTACCGGCGCGGGCGGCATGTACTGTAATTCCACCGCCACGCCGCTCGGGTTTGTTTCAACGGATTCCAGCGAGGCGTTCAATTTTAACGTGACGCTGGAGCTGGTTAAAACGAGCGATACGGTGAAATCCGGTTCGCTTTCTCAGGCGCAGTCAAAGTTTGGCATCGGCGTTTATCAACATGAAGGCATCAGCGATCCGAACACCATTTCCTATGCCGGGAACGTTGAACTTCAGAACGTGACCTGCTCCGTCCTGCCGAAAAACCTGACCGTAAACCTGGGCGATTTCCCGGTGAGCGATTTTGTCAGCGTCGGGATGCTGTCAAGCCCGGCGCAGAACTTTGACGTCACGGTGAACTGCAACAGCACCGTGCAGCCAGAGGTTAAGGTCACCAGCGCCAACGGCTATGAATCGGCGTTCGAAGGGGTGCTTAAGCTCACACAGCAGACCGGCGTGGCAACCGGCGTCGGGGTGAGAATGCTGTTTGATGACCATATCGCCACCTTTGATACCTATGTGAACACGCAAAGCGAGGCCATTGCCAACGAAACGCTGGTGATCCCGTTTGAGGTTCGTTACGAGCAGGTCAGCGATGTTGTTACGCCAGGACCTGCCAACACCGTTGCCACCATTACCCTCGCCTATAAGTGACCGACATGAAAAAGCGTATTGCGATTCTGGCGCTGGGGCTGATCGCCCAGGCTCACGCCGACGATATCCAGATCCAGATGAACGGGAATATTTACGCCAACACCTGCATCATTGACAGCGCCAGCCGCAACCTGACGGTAGATTTAGGCCAGGCGGTGTCGGGCAGTTTTAAAGACGTGGGGGATACCGGCGAGTGGAAAGACTTTTCGCTCTCGGTGTCGCACTGCCCGGCCACGCTTGCGCTTGCCACGGCCTATTTTTACGGCCAGGCCGACAGCGTGCACCCGACGAAATTCGCCAATATCGGCAGCGCAAAAGGGCTGGCGCTGGAGCTGGCAGACCGTCAGGACAAGATCCTGATTGCCCCGCAGGCCGCCTTTAACGCCGCCATTAACCCGAGTGACCACACGGCCACGTTCCCGCTGTCCGCACGCTACTACGCCACGTCCATGCCCGTCACCGCCGGCACGTTCAGCAGCGTGATTCAGGTGACCTTCACTTACCAGTAGGACCGCGCCCCTTAGCACGGATGCTTTTCCTGCTCCTGCGCCCGGCGGCCAGTTTTGCCGGGCGTTTTTTTACCTCCGGCACCTCCGGCTGCTCAATCGGGAAGATCGGCAGCGCGTTCAGCAACCGCTGACCATAGCTTTTGGTGAGCAGACGCTTGTCATAGATCACCACTTCCCCCCAGCAGCCGTGACTACGGATTAATCGCCCCACCTGCTGGATCAGGTTAAACGAGGCGGCGGGGAGGCTTTGCACCTCAAACGGATAGCGGTTGAGGCTTTTCAGCCACTCGCCCTCGGTGATCACCACCGGGCTGTCGATGGGCGGGAAGGCGATTTTATGGATATGCACCTGCGTCAGGTAATCTCCCTTCAAATCCAGCCCTTCAGCAAACGACTGTAGCCCCACCAGCACGCTGCGCTCGCCGCTGTCGATGCGCTTGCGGTGGGTTTCCACCAGCCGGTAGCGGGGCTGGTCGCCCTGCACCAGCAGAAGCAGACGCAGGTCGGTGACGTGCTCAAGGAAACGCTGCATCGCCCGTCCGCTGGCAAACAGCACCAGCATGCCGGGGTATTTTTTGCTCTCGACCTGCTCGCGGAAGTAGGCCGCCATCTCCGCAATATGCTGCTCTTCGTTGTCGATAAGCGGCTCGTACTGCATGCGTGGAATGACCAGCTTGCCCTGCTCGCAGTGGTTGAACGGCGAGTCCAGCGCCACAAAGCGGTCGCCCGCTTTCTCTTTCAGGCCGCTCATCTCCTGCAACCGTGAAAAACTGTTCAGGGAGCGCAGGGTCGCCGACGTCACCACGACGTGCGGCACGCTGCGCCAGATGAGCTTTTCCAGCTGATCGGCCACGCGGATGCCCACGCAGTGGAAGAACAGATGGGCCTGCCCGTCCCGCACCTCGCGGGTGGCCCATTTGGTGACCGGTGCGCCCGATGCCTGCGCCATGGAGGCCAGCCGCCAGAGCTTGCTCTGGGCTTCAAACATGCCCAGCGCGCGGTTCATTTGCAGCAGAATACGGTGCAGACGCACCACGTCATGGCTACCGGTTTTCTCGCTGAGATCGTTTAAGAACATCTCCGCCAGCCCGCGCAGCTTTTCGAGGTGCTTCGCCAGCTGCTGGCAAATGTCCATCACCTCTTCCGGCAGCTCGCCCATCGCAAAGCGATGTTCTGCTTCCTGGGCGGCGGGAAGATAGAGGTTGAGGATGTTATTGAGCGAGGAAATAAGGCCGTACACCTCTTCGCAGTGCTCGCTCAGCCGCTCCGGGACCGCCAGCGGCGGCGTGGTTTTCGGGCGAAACTGCTCCATGCAGGTCGCCACCAGCTTGCAGAACAGATCCAGCTGAAGTCGAAACCACGGGGCGGTGATTTCCGCGCTCATCTCCAGCGCATCCCGCGCCACGTCAGGCAGATGGTGGCCTTCATCAAGCACCAGCAGCAGGTTTTTCGGCTCCGGCAGCACCGCCTCACTCTCCAGCGCGGCCATGACCAGCGCATGGTTGGCGACAACCACCTCCGCTTCCTGAATTTCACGTCGGGCGACGAAGAATGGGCACTCACGGTAGTAGTGACAGTTGCGGTTCAGGCAGCTGGCTTTATCGGTGCTGAGCCTGCGCCACAGGTCGTCGCCGATCGCCTGGCTGGTGTGATCCCGCAGGCCGTCCCACTTGTAGCCATCAAGATCGGCCTTCAGCTTTGCGCACTGCTCCTGTTCCGCCTTGTTATTGGGCGTCAGCTCGTCATCAAGAAAGGCGAGCAGATCCTGCTGCGAGGGCTCGCTGCTGGCCAGTGCCGCCAGATTGCGCGGGCAGACATACCGCCCGCGCCCAAAGGCGGCAGTGAAGCGAAGATCGGGGATGATTTTGCGCAGCAGCGGCAAATCTTTGCTGAAGATCTGATCCTGCAAGGCCACGTTGGCGGTGCTGACCACCAGCGTTTTGTCTTCTTCCCGCGCGATGGCGATGCCGGGAATGAGATACGACAGGGTTTTCCCGACGCCGGTCGGGGCTTCAATCGCCAGATGTCGCCCGTCGTCCCCGGCGAGCGTTTTTGCCACGTCGGCAATCATCTGCCGCTGCGGCGCTCGGGGGATAAAGTCGGGGATCTGCTGCTGTAGCGCCTTATACCAGGCGCCTATTTGCGCTTTCAGCGCGGCGGTTAAAGCCATTGGAAAACCTGAAATACTGTATAAACAGCCACTATTGTGGCACTTTCTCTTCGCCGCCGCAAAAAGAAAAGCCCGGCTTTACGACCGGGCTTCCAGATTACTGCGGGTTAGCAGGCTTGCGCGGGCGGCGTCGGCGCTGCCCCTCGCCTGCCGGTTTACCTTCACCGCTGCGCCACGGGTTTTCACCGGCCGGTTTGCTGTCGTTATTACGACGCGGCGGCTTGCCTGCGGATTTTGGCGCGCCGCCTTCGGAACGACGCGGCTGCTGGCCGCGACCGCCGCCGCCCTGACCGCGACCGCCACCCTGACGACCGTTCTGAATCGGCTCGGCTTTGATGGACGGGTCAACTTCATATCCCGGGGTTTCGATGCGCGGGATCTCTTTCTTCAGCAGGCGTTCAATGTCGCGCAGCAGTTTGTGTTCATCCACACAAACCAGAGAGAGCGCTTCACCGGTTGCCGCCGCGCGACCGGTACGGCCGATACGGTGTACGTAGTCTTCCGGCACGTTTGGCAGCTCGTAGTTCACCACGTGCGGCAGTTCTTCAATGTCCAGACCGCGGGCGGCGATGTCGGTCGCCACCAGCACGCGAATATCGCCAGATTTGAAGTCCGCCAGCGCGCGGGTACGCGCACCCTGGCTCTTGTTGCCGTGGATCGCCGCGCTGCGGATGCCGTCTTTATTCAGCTGTTCCGCCAGGTGGTTGGCGCCGTGCTTGGTGCGGGTAAAGACCAGTACCTGCTGCCAGTTGCCCTGGCCGATCATCTGGGAGAGCAGCTCCCGCTTGCGCTTCTTATCAACGAAGTGCACGTGCTGCGTCACCTGTTCGGAGGCGGTGTTGCGGCGCGCCACTTCCACTTCCAGCGGGTTATGCAGCAGCTTTTCCGCCAGCGCCTTGATCTCATCGGAGAAGGTCGCGGAGAACAGCAGGTTCTGGCGACGCGCCGGCAGCTTGGCCAGCACGCGGCGAATGTCGTGAATAAAGCCCATATCCAGCATGCGGTCGGCTTCGTCCAGCACCAGAATTTCAATGCTGTCGAGCTTCACCGCGTTCTGGTGCTCCAGATCCAGCAGACGACCCGGCGTTGCCACCAGTACGTCCACGCCGCCGCGCAGCTTCATCATCTGCGGGTTAATGCTCACCCCGCCGAACACCACCAGCGAGCGAATATTGAGGTAGCGGCTGTACTCACGCACGTTCTCACCAATCTGGGCCGCCAGCTCGCGGGTTGGGGTGAGGATCAGCGCGCGCACCGGACGGCGTCCTTTGGCGTGCGGCTGGTTTTTTACCAGCAGCTCAAGCAGCGGCAGGGTAAAGCCCGCAGTCTTACCGGTACCGGTCTGCGCGCTGGCCATCAGGTCACGGCCCTGCAACACGGCCGGAATGGCCTGCTGCTGGATAGGGGTTGGCTCAATGTAGCCCTGCTCTGCGATGGCGCGCAGAATTTCCGGGTTCAGACCAAGGGAATCAAAAGACATAAAAACTCCGAACCGCCCCGACCATCACAGGTGTAGTTTTCAGGGAGATATAACGAATAAGAGGACAAAAACCACAATGTCGCGAAGGTGCGGAGTGTAGCAGCTTTTGTGACGTGGCGCATAAAATATCCCCGGTGATGGCTCGACGTTTGCGGAAATCAGGCATAATCTTAATCAATCGATTGATTAATTTTTAATGACGCTATGAATACAACCCCAACGACGACCAAAGGCGAACAGGCGAAAAGTCAGCTGATTGCCGCCGCGCTGGCACAGTTTGGCGAGTATGGTCTGCATGCCACCACGCGGGATATCGCCGCCCAGGCCGGGCAGAATATTGCGGCCATTACCTACTATTTTGGTTCAAAAGAGGATTTATATCTCGCCTGCGCCCAGTGGATCGCGGATTTTATCGACACCAGCTTTCGTCCGCACGTGGAAGAGGCCACCGCGTTATTCAGCCAGCCAGAGCCGGACCGGGCGGCCATCCGCCAGCTGATCCTTAACGCCTGCCACAATATGATCCGCCTGCTGACGCACGACGATACGCTGAGCCTGAGCAAATTTATCTCCCGCGAGCAGCTCTCCCCCACCGCCGCCTACCAGCTGATGCACGATCAGGTGATCGCCCCGATGCATAGCCATCTGACCCGGCTGATCGCCGCCTATACCGGACGGGACGCCGGCGATACCGACACCATATTGCATACCCACGCCCTGCTGGGCGAAGTGCTCGCCTTCCGTCTGGGGCGCGAGACCATCCTCTTACGTACGGGCTGGACACAGTTCGATGAGGATAAAGCCGGGCAAATCAGCCAGGTCATTACCTGTCACGTTGATCTCATCCTGCAAGGCTTAACGCAAAGGAGCCATAAGTCATGAAAAAACCTGTCGCCATCATACTGGTGGTTGTTGTTTTGCTTGCTGCGGGAATCGGCGGCTGGCTGTGGTATCAGAGCCAGCAGGATCGCGGCCTGACGCTGTACGGCAACGTGGATATCCGCACCGTGAATATGAGCTTCCGCGTTGGCGGGCGTCTCGCCTCGCTGAGCGTTGACGAGGGCGACGCCATCAAAGCCGGGCAGACGCTGGGAATGCTGGACAAAGCCCCGTTTGAGAACGCGCTGATGCAGGCAAAAGCAGGCGTCTCCGTCGCCCAGGCGCAGTACGACCTGATGCTGGCGGGCTATCGTGACGAAGAGATCTCCCAGGCGGCGGCTGCCGTTAAGCAGGCCAAAGCCGCCTATGACTACGCGCAGAACTTCTACAACCGCCAGCAGGGGTTGTGGAAAAGCCGCACCATTTCCGCCAACGACCTGGAAAACGCGCGTTCATCCCGTGACCAGGCGCAGGCGACGCTGAAATCGGCACAGGATAAACTCAGCCAGTACCGCTCCGGTAACCGCGCGCAAGACATCGCCCAGGCGAAGGCCAGCCTCGAGCAGGCGCAGGCGCAGCTGGCTCAGGCGGAGCTGGATCTGCACGATACCACGCTCATCGCCCCGTCTGACGGCACGCTGATGACCCGCGCCGTGGAGCCTGGCAGCATGCTCAGCGCAGGCAGCACCGTGTTGACGCTGTCCTTAACCCGTCCGGTCTGGGTGCGGGCCTACATTGATGAACCGAATCTCGGCCAGATGCAGCCGGGCCGCGAGCTGCTGCTCTATACCGACGGTCGCCCGGACAAGCCGTATCACGGTAAAGTGGGCTTCGTCTCCCCTACCGCCGAATTCACGCCGAAGACCGTTGAAACGCCGGACCTGCGCACCGACCTGGTGTACCGCCTGCGCATCATCGTCACCGATGCGGACGACGCGCTGCGTCAGGGCATGCCTGTTACCGTGACCTTAAACGACGGGGAACGACATGAATGATGCGGTTATCCAGCTCAATAATCTGGTCAAACGTTTCCCGGGAATGGACAAACCGGCGGTCGCGCCGCTGAACTGCACCATTCAGAAAGGCTATGTGACCGGGCTGGTGGGGCCGGACGGCGCGGGTAAAACCACGCTGATGCGGATGCTGGCGGGCTTACTGAAGCCGGACGAGGGATCGGCCCGCGTGCTTGGCCTAGATCCGATCAAAGACGACGCGGCGCTCCACGGCATACTCGGCTATATGCCGCAGAAGTTTGGCCTGTACGAAGATCTGACGGTAATGGAAAACCTCAATCTGTATGCCGATCTGCGCAGCGTCACCGGCGAAACCCGGCAGAAAACCTTCGCCCGACTGCTCGAATTTACCTCCCTCGGCCCGTTCACCGACCGGCTGGCGGGCAAGCTTTCCGGCGGGATGAAGCAGAAGCTGGGGCTGGCCTGTACGCTGGTGGGCGAGCCAAAAGTGCTGCTGCTGGATGAACCCGGCGTGGGCGTGGACCCAATTTCCCGCCGCGAGCTGTGGCAGATGGTGCACGAGCTGGCGGGTGACGGCATGCTGATCCTCTGGAGCACCTCTTACCTTGATGAAGCGGAGCAGTGCCGCGACGTGCTGCTGATGAACGAAGGCGAACTGCTCTATCAGGGCGAGCCCACCGAGCTGACGCACACCATGGCCGGGCGCAGTTTTCTGCTGCATAGTCCGCAGGAGTCCAACCGCACGCTGCTGCAACGGGTGCTGAAGCTGCCGCAGATCAGCGACGGCATGATTCAGGGCCGCTCGGTGCGCGTGATCCTCAGCAAAGAGGCGACCGCCGAGAGTATCCGCCAGGCGCAGGGGATGCCTGAGATTGAGATGCAGGAAACCGCCCCGCGCTTTGAAGATGCGTTTATCGACCTTCTGGGCGGCGCGGGAACCTCAGAATCACCGCTTGGCGCCATTCTGCATACGGTGGAAGGCACGCCGGGCGAAACGGTCATCGAAGCGAAATCGCTGACCAAAAAATTCGGCGATTTCGCCGCCACCGATAACGTCAATTTTGCCGTGAAGCGCGGCGAGATTTTCGGCCTGCTCGGGCCGAACGGGGCGGGAAAATCCACCACCTTTAAAATGATGTGCGGCCTGCTGGTGCCGACGTCTGGCAAGGCGCTGGTGCTGGACATGGATCTTAAAGTCAGCTCCGGCAAGGCGCGCCAGCACCTGGGCTATATGGCGCAGAAGTTTTCGCTCTACGGCAACCTGACGGTTGAGCAAAATCTGCGCTTTTTCTCCGGCGTCTACGGCCTGCGGGGGCGGGCGCAGAACGAGAAAATCGACCGCATGTGCGAGGCCTTCGGCCTGACCGATATCGCGTCACACGCTACCGACGCGCTGCCGCTTGGCTTCAAGCAGCGGCTGGCGCTGGCCTGCTCACTGATGCACGAGCCGGATATCCTGTTTCTTGATGAACCCACGTCAGGCGTGGACCCCCTCACCCGCCGCGAGTTCTGGCTGCATATCAACAGCATGGTGGAAAAAGGCGTGACCGTGATGGTCACCACCCACTTTATGGATGAGGCGGAATACTGCGACCGCATCGGGCTGGTCTATCGCGGCAAGCTGATTGCCCACGGCACGCCGGACGACCTGAAAGCGCAGGCCGCCGACGACGCACAGCCAGACCCGACCATGGAGCAGGCGTTTATCACCCTCATCCACGACTGGGATAAGGAGAATGCTCATGCGCAGTAACGCCCTTTCCTGGCGCCGGGTGCGCGCCCTGTGCATCAAAGAGACGCGGCAGATCGTGCGCGATCCCAGCAGCTGGCTGATTGCGGTGGTGATCCCCCTGCTGCTGCTGTTTATCTTTGGCTACGGGATTAACCTCGACTCCAGCAAGCTGCGGATCGGGATTTTGCTGGAGCAGCAGAGCGAAGAGGCGCTGGACTTCACCCACGCCATGACCGGCTCGCCTTATATCGACGCCACCATCAGCGACAGCCGGCAGGAACTGATCCAGAAAATGCAGGCCGGGAAAATTCGCGGCCTGATCGTCATCCCGGTGGATTTCGCCGCCAACATGGCGCGCCCGGGCGCCGATGCGCCGATCCAGGTAATTACCGACGGCAGCGAGCCGAACACCGCCAACTTTGTGCAGGGCTATGCGGAGGGGATCTGGCAGCTGTGGCAGATGCAGCGCGCCGAAGACCGGGGGGAGACGTTTGAACCGCTGATTGACGTGCAGACGCGCTACTGGTTTAACCCCGCCGCCATCAGCCAGCACTTTATTATTCCGGGGGCGGTGACCATCATCATGACGGTGATTGGCGCGATCCTCACCTCGCTGGTCATCGCCCGCGAGTGGGAGCGCGGCACCATGGAGGCGCTGCTTTCAACCGAAGTGACGCGCGTCGAGCTTTTGCTCTGTAAGCTCATCCCCTACTACTTTCTCGGCATGCTGGCGATGCTGCTGTGCATGCTGGTCGCCGTCTTTATCCTTGGCGTGCCGTACCGCGGCTCGCTGGTGGTGCTGTTCTTTATTACCAGCCTGTTTTTACTCAGCACGCTGGGAATGGGCCTGTTAATTTCCACCATCACCCGCAACCAGTTTAACGCCGCGCAGGTGGCGCTGAACGCGGCTTTTCTGCCGTCGATTATGCTCTCCGGGTTTATCTTCCAGATAGACAGCATGCCGGCGGTGATCCGCGCCGTGACCTACATCATTCCGGCGCGCTACTTTGTCAGCACCCTGCAAAGCCTGTTTCTGGCGGGGAATATCCCGGTGGTACTGATTATCAACACCCTGTTTTTGCTGGCGTCGGCGGTGATGTTTATCGGCCTGACGTGGATGAAAACGAAAAGAAGATTAGATTAGCCATCGGATTTTGTAGGTCGGGTAAGCGCAAGCGCCACCCGACAGGAGGACGACGCGATGTTTCACCGTTTATGGACATTGATCCGCAAAGAGCTGCAATCGCTGCTGCGTGAGCCGCAGACCCGCGCCATTCTGGTGCTGCCGGTGCTGCTTCAGGTTGTACTGTTTCCGTTTGCCGCCACGCTGGAGGTCACCAACGCCACCATCGCGATTTACAACGAAGACAACGGCAAGCATTCCGTCGAGCTGACCCAGCGTTTCGCCCGTGCTAAGGCCTTTACTCATGTCCTGTTGCTGAAAAGCCCGCAGGCGATCCAGCCCACCATCGACACGCAGAAAGCGTTACTGCTGGTGCGCTTCCCGGCGGATTTCTCTCGTAACCTGGACACCTTCCAGACCGCGCCGATGCAGCTTATCCTCGACGGGCGCAACTCCAACAGCGCCCAGATTGCGGCAAACTACCTGCAACAGGTGGTGAAGGATTATCAGCAGGAGCTGATGACGGGCAAACCGAAGCCCAACAACAGCGAACTGGTGGTGCGCAACTGGTACAACCCGAATCTGGACTACAAATGGTTTGTGGTCCCGTCGCTTATCGCCATGATCACCACCATTGGCGTGATGATCGTCACCTCGCTGTCCGTAGCGCGCGAACGTGAACAGGGCACGCTGGATCAGCTGCTGGTCTCTCCGCTCGCCACCTGGCAAATATTTGTCGGCAAGGCGGTGCCGGCGCTGATCGTCGCCACCTTCCAGGCCACCATCGTGCTGGGCGTCGGGATTTGGGCCTACCAGATCCCGTTTGCCGGATCGCTGGCGCTGTTTTACTTCACGATGGTGATTTACGGCCTGTCGCTGGTCGGGTTTGGGCTGCTGATTTCCGCGCTCTGCTCAACCCAGCAGCAGGCGTTTATCGGGGTGTTTGTCTTTATGATGCCGGCGATTTTACTTTCAGGGTACGTTTCGCCTGTTGAGAACATGCCGGTGTGGTTACAGGATTTGACGTGGGTAAACCCGATTCGTCACTTCACGGATATCACCAAGCAAATCTATCTGAAGGATGCGAGTCTGGATATTGTGTGGGGAAGTTTGTGGCCGCTACTGGTCATCGCGGCCACAACGGGCTCAGTGGCCTATGCGATGTTTAGACGAAACATCGCGTAGCTTTTTCTCTTTGGTGAGCAACGACACCACTGCCGGCCCTGCGAGGATAGCCAGACCCGCCAGGGCCAGCAGCAGGTTATTTTGCAGCACGCGTGACAGCAGCCACAGGACGATCATTGCCGCACCAAAATACCAGGTCGTGGTGAGCTCTTCGAGCACATCACCCACTTCACGCCAGCGCGCGTCGTGGTGACGCTGTAAAAACAGCATCGACAGCACGGTCACGCCGTAAAGCACACATAGCCCTAAGCCCACACGCACCAGCGTGCCGCTCATCCAGCCCATTACAAGTACGGCCACGACCAGTAAATGCAACATTATCTGCCAGCAACTTAAACCGGTTGCGACACGAACGCGTTGTTGCCACTTCATGGCTTCTCTCCTGAAGGATTTTTCTCTGCTAGTTCAGACTACCGCACTTTACGGAAAATTCCGTAACGCCGCATCTTTTTGTGACGCCTACTACACTTTATTTTCATCGGGATAGTCACCCAGGAAGGTGTTTATGAGCAAAAAAACGCAGCATTTCTCACTCAAGGTGCTGACGATTAACATTCATAAGGGCTTCACAGCATTTAACCGCCGCTTCATTTTACCGGAGCTGCGCGACGCGGTACGCACCGTTAGCGCCGATATTGTCTGCCTTCAAGAGGTCATGGGCGCGCACGAGGTGCACCCGATGCATTTCGAAAACTGGCCCGACACGCCACACTACGAATTTCTGGCGGACACGATGTGGAGCGATTACGCGTACGGGCGCAATGCGGTCTACCCGGAGGGGCATCACGGTAACGCGGTGTTGTCGCGCTATCCGATTGAACATTATGAAAATCGCGACGTGTCGGTCGGCGAGAGCGAAAAGCGCGGGTTGCTTTACTGCCGCATCGCGCCGCCGGATCTTGATTTTCCCATTCACGTGGGCTGCGTTCACCTCGGCCTGCGTGAAGCCCACCGTCAGGCTCAGCTTCAGATGCTGGCCGAGTGGACGAATGCGCTGCCCGAGGGCGAACCCGTGGTGGTGGCCGGTGATTTTAACGACTGGCGTCAGCGCGCCAACCATCCGCTGAAGGTCAATGCGGGGCTGGAGGAGATTTTTACCCGCGCCCGCGGTCGGCCCGCGCGGACGTTTCCGGTGCGCTTCCCCCTGCTGCGCCTTGACCGCATCTACGTAAAAAATGCCCACGCCAGTAGCCCGACGGCGCTGGCCTTGCTCAACTGGCGACATCTCTCCGACCATGCCCCACTCAGCGCGGAGATCCACTTATGAAATGCACATGGCAGGAAGGTAACCGTATTACGCTGCTGGAAAATGGCGATAACTTTTATCCGGCGGTCTTTGAGGCAATAAGACACGCACAGCAGAAAGTATTCCTGGAAACGTTCATCTGGTTTGAAGACGACGTGGGCAGGCAGTTGCACAGCGCGCTGCTGCATGCCGCCCGTCGCGGTATAAAAATTGAGGTTCTGCTCGACGGGTATGGTTCGCCGGATCTGAGCGACGAATTTGTTAACGAACTCACCGCCGCAGGGGTAGTGTTCCGCTATTACGATCCCGGCCCGCGTCTGTTCGGCATGCGCACCAACCTGTTCCGCCGAATGCACCGCAAAATTGTGGTGGTGGACGAAACGGTGGCCTTCGTGGGCGGCATCAACTACTCCGCCGAGCATATGTCGGATTACGGCCCTGAGGCCAAGCAGGATTATGCGATCCGCATTGAGGGACCGGTGGTACAGGACATCCAGCTGTTCGTGCTGGAAAACTTACCCGGCAAAGAGGCCGCTCGCCGCTGGTGGCGACGCCGTCATCGCCCGGAAGAGAACCGCAAGCCCGGCGAGGCGCAGGCGCTGTTTGTCTGGCGGGATAACGAGGAGCACCGGGACGATATCGAACGTCATTACCTGAAGATGCTGGCGAACGCGAAGCGCGAGGTGATTATCGCCAACGCCTATTTCTTCCCCGGCTACCGGATTTTGCACGCCATGCGCAACGCGGCCCGACGCGGCGTGAGCGTGAAGCTCATCGTCCAGGGCGAGCCCGATATGCCGATTGTGAAGGTGGGCGCGCGTCTGCTCTATCGCTATCTGGTTAAAAGCGGCGTGCAGATCTATGAATATCGCCGCCGCCCGCTGCACGGCAAAGTGGCGGTGATGGATGACCACTGGGCGACCGTCGGCTCCAGTAACCTCGATCCGCTGAGCTTATCGCTCAACCTGGAAGCGAACCTGATTATCCACGATCGTCAGTTTAATCAGACCCTGCGCGATAACCTTCAGGGTCTGATCAATAAAGATTGCGTGCGGGTGGATGAATCCATGGTGCCGAAACGCAGCTGGTGGAACGTGGGCATCGGCGTGGTGGTGTTCCACTTCCTGCGCCACTTCCCGGCCATGGTGGGCTGGCTACCGGCGCATACGCCGAAACTGGCGCTGGTGGATCCGCCCGTGCAACCCGAAATGGAAACCCAGGACCGCGTAGAGGCGGAAGATGGAGGGAAAACCTGATGTCGAAATCTCATCCTCGCTGGCGGCTGGCGAAAAAAATCCTGACGTGGCTGTTCTTCATCGCCGTCGCGGTACTGCTGGTGGTGTACGCGCAAAAGGTAGACTGGGAAGAGGTGTGGAAAGTTATCCGCAACTACAACCGGACGGTGCTGCTGGGCGCCATTGGGCTGGTGATAGTAAGTTACCTGATGTACGGCTGCTATGACCTGTTAGGGCGCGCCTACTGCGGGCACAAGCTGGCAAAGCGGCAGGTCATGCTGGTGTCGTTCATCTGCTACGCCTTTAACCTGACGCTGAGCACCTGGGTGGGCGGGATTGGCATGCGCTATCGCCTGTACTCCCGCCTCGGATTGCCGGGCGGCACCATCACGCGCATTTTCTCGCTGAGTATTACCACCAACTGGCTGGGGTATATCCTGCTGGGCGGGGTGATTTTCACCATTGGCGTGGTACAGCTGCCTGCGCACTGGTACATCGATGAAGCGACGCTGCGCATTCTTGGCATCGTGCTGCTGTTGATTATCGCGGCCTACCTGTGGGCCTGCGCCTTTGCCAAACGTCGCCATATGACCATTAAAGGGCAGAAGCTGGTGCTGCCTTCATGGAAGTTTGCCGTTCTGCAAATGGTGGTATCCAGCGCCAACTGGATGGCGATGGGAGCCATTATCTGGTTGCTGATTGGGGAAGATGTGAATTACTTCTTCGTGCTGGGCGTGCTGCTGGTAAGCAGTATTGCCGGCGTGATTGTGCACATTCCGGCGGGGATTGGCGTACTGGAAGCGGTGTTTATCGCGCTGCTTGCGGGTGAGCATGTCTCTCAGGGAACGATTATCGCCGCCCTGCTCGCGTACCGCATGATCTACTATTTCCTGCCGCTGGCGCTGGCAACGGTCTGTTATCTGGTGCTGGAGAGTCGGGCGAAGAAGTTGCGCGCGAAGAATGAGAGGATGTTAGCGAAGTGAATAAGCCGGGTGGCGGCTTCGCCTTACCCGACCTACGGTTCGCCTTTCGTAGGCCGGGTAAGGCGAAGCCGCCACCCGGCATAACAATCCTAGCGACGGTTGCCGAAAATACGCAGCAGCATCAGGAACAGGTTGATGAAGTCCAGATAAAGCGTCAGCGCGCCCAGAATGGCGTGTTTGCGCAGGTTTGAACTGTCGCGAACATCAATTTGTTCACCAATGTTTTTCAGCTTCTGGGTGTCGTAGGCGGTTAAGCCAACGAAGATCACCACCCCGATATAGGTCACCGCCCACATCAGCGCTTCACTCTTCAGCCACAGATTCACCAGCGACGCCAGCACAATCCCGATCAGCCCCATGAACAGCATGCTGCCGAAACCGCTCAGATCGCGTTTCGTGGTGTAGCCGTACAGGCTCATCACGCCAAACATCCCGCCGGTTACCACAAACGTGCTGGCAATGGAGGAGTAGGTGTAGACGATGAAAATACTGGAGAGCGTCAGCCCGGTCAGCGCTGAATAGAGCATAAACAGCGTAGTCGCCATGCCCGCGCTGAGCTTGTGCACCAGCCCGGAGAGAACGAACACCAGCGCCAGCTGCGCAATGATCAGCCCAAAGAAGGTGATTTTGCTGGAGAAGACGAACATCATCAGTTCAGGCGTGTTTGCCGCATACCACGCGATAAACGCGGTAAGCAGCAAGCCGACCGTCATCCAGCCATACACCTGAGCCATGTAGGTTTGCAGCCCGCTACGGGTCTGCTGTACTATCGAATCGGAACGCGGAAATCGGTCCATGATTCACTCCTGATTAAGTAAACACACACGTTAAGACTAACACATCCTCATAAACCTGTTACCAGCGGCTGGCAGCCTGTTTGTCGCTGTCCCGCGATTCCACCCAGCGCTCGCCTTCCGGCGTCGCTTCACGCTTCCAGAACGGCGCTTTGGTTTTGAGGTAATCCATGATGAACTCCCCCGCCGCAAAGGCGCTTGTGCGGTGTGCGCTGGTGACGCCGACAAACACAATCTCTTCACCGGGCCACATTTCGCCGATGCGATGGATAACCGTCACGCGCCCCAGCGGCCAGCGGCCTCGCGCCTCTTCGACAATGGCCGCCAGCGATTTTTCGGTCATCCCCGGATAGTGCTCCAGCGTCAGCGCTTTTACGCTGTCGCCGAGATTATGATTGCGCACTTTCCCGGTAAACGTCACGACCGCGCCGTCTTCATCGCGCTCTGCCAGCCAGCTGTATTCGGTACCGACGCTAAAGCGTTCAGGGCCGACCAGAATTCGGGTGTCCGTCATCTTAACCCCCTGTGACCGGCGGGAAGAACGCCACTTCATCGCCGTCAGCCAGCGGGTGCGTAAATTCAACCAGCGTCTGATTCACGGCGGCCAGCAGCTTGCCTTCATCCAGCGCCAGCGCCCAGCGGTCGCCCTGCGCCGCCAGGTGCGCACGCAGGGCGGCGACGTCTGCAAAAGCGCCGTCCAGCGTCAGGCTGTCGGTATTGACCAGCTCACGGACATGGGCAAAAAAGAGCACCTTAATCATGGTTTTCCACCTTAAAATCACCGGATTTGCCGCCGCTTTTTGCCAGCAGACGCACCGGGCCAATCACCATATCTTTCTGTACCGCTTTACACATGTCGTAGATGGTGAGCGCCGCCACGGAGGCTGCCGTCAACGCCTCCATCTCCACGCCGGTTTTCCCGGTTAAGCGGCACAGAGACTCGATGCGCACGCGGTGATGCTCCGGCTGCGCCTGCAAATTCACTTCAACCTTGCTGAGCATCAGCGGATGACAGAGCGGGATGAGGTCCCAGGTACGCTTCGCGGCCTGAATACCGGCGATGCGGGCGGTCGCAAACACATCACCCTTGTGATGGCTGCCGTCGATAATCATCGCCAGCGTCTCCGGCAGCATGGTGACGAATGCTTCAGCACGCGCCTCGCGCACCGTTTCGGCCTTGGCGGAGACATCCACCATATGCGCTTCGCCAGCGGCGTTAATGTGGGTCAGTTGTGACATAGCTTATTTCTTTAAATGAGGATGGAAATTACACGGACGGGTGCGGGCATCCAGCTGCGGGGCAATAATATTTTCCCACGCGGTGCGGCAGGCTTTGGTCGAGCCCGGCATGGCGAAAATCAGCGTATTGTTCGCCATCCCCGCTACGGCACGGGACTGGAGCGTAGAGGTGCCAATCTCTTCAAACGAGAGCATGCGGAACACTTCGCCGAAGCCTTCCACTTCGCGATCGAACAGCGGAAGCAGCGCTTCTGGCGCCTGGTCGCCTGCGGTAAAGCCGGTGCCGCCGGTGATCAGCACCACCTGGACGTCGTCACTCGCAATCCACTGGGAAACCTGCGCGCGAATGGCGTAACGGTTCTCTTTGACGATCGCTTTATCAACAATCTGGTGTCCGGCTTCGTGTGCCGCCTCGCGCAGCCAGTGGCCGGAGGTATCATCCTCTTCACCACGACGATCGGAAACGGTAAGAATAGCAATGCGTGTCGGGATAAATTCCGCGCTTACCTGACTCATCTTCTGGTTCCTTCTAAAGCCTGATTACCCGCCGATATAGGACAGGTTCTGAGTAATGCCGGTGTTGCCCTGATGCAGGAAATGGGTCTGCTTTTTGTGCGTCAGCGCCTCGGAAATGCGTGCTTCAAGTGCGCCCTGTTGGGCATCGTCTTCCAGCAAATCGCGCAGTTCTACGCCGCCATCCCCGAACAGGCAGAGGTGCAGCTTACCAACCGATGAGACGCGCAGGCGGTTGCAGCTGGCACAGAAGTCTTTCTCATAGGGCATGATCAGGCCGATTTCGCCTTCGTAGTCCGGGTGACAAAAGACCTGCGCCGGGCCATCGCTGCGCTGGCGGATCTGGTGGATCCAGCCGCGTTTCAGCAGCTCGTCGCGCAGCACCATGCCGGAGATGTGATGCCGACGGAACAGATCGCTGCCCTCACCGGTCTCCATCAGCTCAATAAAACGCAGTTGAATGCGGCGTGGTTTGATCCACGCCAGGAAGGTGTCCAGCTGATGATGGTTCACGTCACGCATCAACACGGTATTGACTTTGACCTTATCGAAACCGGCGGTGAACGCGGCATCGATGCCGTCCATCACCTGGCGGAACTTGTCCTGGCCGGTAATCGCGTGGAACTGACGGGCGTCAAGGCTATCAACGCTGACGTTAATCGCCGTCAGACCCGCATCGCGCCAGTTCGCTACGTCACGCGCCATGCGGTAACCGTTGGTGGTCACCGCAATCTGGCGGATACGTTCGTTTTCACGCACGGCGGCGATGATGTCAGGGAAATCACGACGCAGGGAAGGCTCTCCCCCGGTCAGACGCACTTTTTCCGTACCGAGTTCCGAGAACGCACGCGTGACGCGGCGTACTTCATCCACGGAGAGAAAGCCGTTGTTGGTGACGCTGCCGGGCTTGTAGCCATCGGGCAGGCAGTAGGTGCAACGGAAGTTGCACACGTCGGTAATCGACAAACGTAAGTAGAAAAACTTACGCGCGAAAGCATCAGTAAGTTGTGAAGCCATGTACACCTTTCCAGATCGGGAGGCACAGTCATTTCTTTCTGTACCCTGGTGGCAAATCCGCCACGGCCAGGGCGCCATATCTCTCGACACAGGCGCCAGGGCTAGAGTGTATGTTTTCAGTTTTGAAAACGTGGTTATGGCGATAGTAGCGTGGAAATCGCCACTTCGCCATTGTCGCTTTTCGCTATATAATCTTATACATAACGATGTTATCGTGCATTTTCCCTACAGAATACGCAAAAACCGCGCTTTCGCATTGATATACGTCATTATGGATTGTGAGAGGCATCGTCTTTTAGGAGTAGTTGCGTTACTGTGACGCAAGCTAAACAGGATAAGGAATGGGTATGCGCAATCGCACTTTTGCGGATCTGGACCGCGTGGTCGCTCTTGGCGGGGGTCACGGTCTGGGACGGGTCATGTCGTCGTTATCGTCACTGGGCTCACGCCTGACGGGCATTGTGACAACAACGGATAACGGCGGCTCGACCGGGCGGATCCGACGTGCTGAAGGCGGGATCGCCTGGGGTGACATGCGCAACTGCCTTAACCAGCTCATTACGGAGCCCAGCGTGGCTTCAGCGATGTTTGAGTACCGTTTTGGCGGTAATGGCGAACTTTCCGGCCATAACCTTGGAAATCTGATGTTAAAGGCCCTGGACCACCTGAGCGTGCGCCCTCTGGAAGCGATCAATTTAATTCGTAACCTGCTTAAGGTGGATGCGTTTCTGATCCCGATGTCCGAACAGCCGGTAGATTTGATGGCGATCGATGCCGACGATCACGAAGTGTATGGTGAAGTGAATATCGACCAGCTTCTCCTGCCGCCGAAAGAGCTGATGACCTACCCCAGCGTACCCGCGACGCGGGAAGCGGTTGAAGCGATTGGTGAGGCCGATCTGATCCTGATTGGGCCGGGGAGTTTCTACACCAGCCTGATGCCGCTCCTGCTGGTCAAAGAGCTGGCGCAGGCGCTGCGCAGAACGCCTGCACCCATGGTCTATATCGGTAATTTAGGCCGCGAACTTAGCCCGGCGGCGGCGAGCCTGTCGCTGGCGGACAAGCTGAACCTGATGGAACAGTACGTCGGTAAGAAAATTATCGACGGTGTCGTGGTTGGGCCGAAAGTGGATGTGTCAGGGATTGGCGATCGCGTGGTGGTGCAGGAGCCGCTGGAAGCCAGCGATATTAAATATCGTCACGACCGCCACCTGCTGCGCGAGGCGCTGGAGAAAGCGATTCAGGAATTGGGTTAACAAAAACCCCGGTGGCGCTGCGCTTATCGGGGCTACAAAAGACGCGAAACCTGTAGGCCCGGTAAGCGCAGCGCCACCGGGCAAAAAACTCACGATGCCGCAATAAACAGATCCCGCAGCTGATGCAGCTGATCGCGGATTTGCGCAGCCTCTTCGAACTCCAGGTTCTGCGCGTGCTGCATCATCTGCCCTTCCAGCTCGTGGATCTTCTGCTGCAACGCTTTTGGCGTCAGCGCAACGGTATCCTCTTCCACCACTGAACGGGCCTTGCCGCGGCCTTTCGCTTTGGTCTTCGCTATGTTCTGACCCAGCGCCAGGATATCCACCACCTTCTTGTTCAGCCCTTGCGGCGTGATGCCGTGCTCTTCGTTGTAGCGCTGCTGCTTCTCGCGACGGCGCTCCGTTTCGCCAATGGCTTTGGCCATCGACGGGGTAATTTTATCCCCGTACAGAATCGCCTTCCCGTTGACGTTACGCGCGGCGCGGCCAATGGTCTGGATCAGCGAGCGCTCAGAACGCAGGAAACCCTCTTTGTCGGCGTCCAGAATCGCCACCAGCGACACTTCCGGCATATCCAGACCTTCTCGCAGCAGGTTGATACCCACCAGCACGTCGAACTCGCCCAGGCGCAGGTCGCGGATGATCTCCATACGCTCCACGGTATCGATATCAGAGTGCAGATACCGCACCTTCTCGCCGTGTTCTTCCAGATACTCCGTCAAATCTTCCGCCATACGTTTGGTGAGCGTGGTCACCAGCACGCGCTCGTTGATGGCGGAACGGGCACGGATTTCCGAGAGCAGATCGTCCACCTGCGTCGCCACGGGCCGCACCTCGATAATCGGATCCAGCAGCCCGGTCGGACGCACCACCTGGTCCACCACGTCATCACCGGATTTTTCCAGTTCGTAGTTGCCCGGCGTTGCCGATACGTAGATGGTCTGAGGGGCGAGCGCCTCAAATTCTTCAAACTTCATCGGACGGTTGTCCAGCGCCGACGGCAGACGGAAGCCGTACTCCACGAGCGTCTCTTTACGCGCCCGGTCACCGCGATACATCCCGCCGATCTGCGGGATCGTAACGTGAGATTCGTCGATCACCAGCAGGCCGTCCGCCGGAAGGTAGTCGAACAGCGTTGGCGGCGCTTCACCTGGCCCGCGCCCGGAGAGGTAGCGCGAGTAGTTTTCAATGCCGGAGCAGTAGCCCAGCTCGTTCATCATCTCCAGATCGAACTGGGTACGCTGGCTCAGGCGTTGCTCTTCCAGCAGCTTGTTGTTCGCCAGCAGCACCTTGCGGCGGTCCGCCAGCTCGCCTTTGATCTCTTCCATCGCCTGCACGATACGCTCGCGTGGCGTCACGTAGTGCGTTTTGGGGTAGATGGTGAAGCGCTGGATCACCGACTCGACGTGACCGGTCAGCGGATCGAACAGCGACAGGCGTTCAACCTCTTCGTCGAACAGCTCAACGCGCAGCGCCATGTCGTCCGATTCCGCCGGGAAGATATCAATCACCTCACCGCGCACGCGGAAGGTCCCGCGCTGGAACGCCTGATCGTTACGGGTGTACTGCAACTCCGCCAGACGGCGCAAAATCGCCCGCTGATCGATGATCATCCCCTGCGTCAGGTGCAGCATCATCTTGAGATAGAGATCCGGATCGCCCAGGCCGTAGATCGCCGACACCGAGGCCACCACCACCACATCGCGACGCTCAAGCAGCGCCTTGGTCGCAGACAAACGCATCTGCTCGATATGTTCGTTCACCGAGGCATCTTTCTCGATAAACGTGTCAGAGCTGGGAACGTAGGCTTCCGGCTGGTAGTAGTCGTAGTAAGAGACGAAATATTCCACCGCGTTCTCCGGGAAGAACTCTTTCATCTCACCATACAGCTGCGCCGCCAACGTTTTGTTCGGCGCGAGGACCATCGTCGGACGCTGGAGATCGGCAATGACGTTGGCAATGGTGAAGGTTTTACCCGAACCGGTTACCCCCAGCAGGGTCTGGTGCGCCAGCCCGTCTTCCAGCCCCTCTTCCAGGCGACGAATGGCCTCGGGCTGATCCCCGGAAGGACGGAAAGCAGAATTCAGTTTGAACGGTTTACTCATTGGCGACGACCTGATGACAGAATAAGCGGCAGGTGAGTAATTTTACTCGTTGTGGCCAGGATTGCCAGTAAAAAACACTGGATGAAAAACCAGTAGCGTGTCAGGATATTTAGCGTAGCACGGAGAGGATGAGTGCCTTCGCGAGCCAAATTTCGACTGTGACCCTATAAAACACCAGCCTCAGGGGGTTATCCCCAGAACTATTACTTTTTTAACATTTGTCAAGGGCGGTTATGAAAGTTTTATGGCAACAGGTCTCGCCGGGGTTGAGGGAATTGCTTTTATCTAATTCGTTAAAAAATATAGACTATTTCCTAAAGCCGCGTTTCGCATCAATTTGGGCGTAACCCGCGTATTCTCTCGCTTATCGCGTGTTTTCTAACTCTAATGCACAAGGTTATCCACAGGAATAGTGGATAACTGCCTCCAGCCCGTACAGCATGCACTCCCGCAAATTCCCGGTTTTTCCCACGAAGCGGCAATAAAATATTTTTATCACTCTTTTTTGCCTGGAAAACGTTCATTTTTTCATAAGCACCTGGCGAGATCTTAATCACATTTCCGTCATTTTCACTGCACCACAACCCGACATGCACGGCACCGGAAGCGTGCATTTCGAACAAACGTTGCGCTTTTAGCAGTGAGTTATTCCTAAAAATGGCCTTTTTTTAATCATTATGAAGTTCCTGGCAGGCGTTTTGCAGATATCAATCTGAGCATCACCCCACACATTTTTAAGGAGAGAAAGATGTTGAGTCTGCGTGCTGTAAATCAGTTTTACGGAAGCCAACATACGCTATGGAACGTGAATATCGATTTCCCGCAAGGCATCTGTACAGGCATCGTTGGCCTGCCGGGTATGGGTAAGTCCACGCTCATGAACTGCATTACCGGGAAAGTGCCCGTCGAGAGCGGCACCATCATCTGGCACGAGGCCGGTGCACCGCCGCGAAATTTGCTCAGCCCTGCCTCAGAATGTCCTGCGACGCCAACGATAGGCTACGTCCCGCAGGACCGGCGGATATTTTCCCAACTGACCGTCGATGAAAATTTGCATATCGCCATGCGGGCGACGGGGAAACCCGATCCGGCATTAAAAAATGAGGTATACGCCCTGTTTCCGGAGCTTTATACGCTGCGACAGATCAGGGCCTCTACGCTGTCCCCTGACGACCAGTATCAGCTCGCCCTCGCCAGCGCGCTGGTTAATCGCCCGCGCGTGCTGATCCTGGACGAGCCTATGCATGGCGCAGGACATCGTTTTGCCCGCAGGCTCGGGCAACTGCTGGTGCGGCTAAATCGGGAGCTGGGCATGACGGTGCTGTTAGCGGAGCAACAGCTGTCGTTCATCCGCCGGGTCGCGGATCGTTTCTGCATGCTTTATCGCGGGCGTAACGTGGCGCAGGGCCACGTTAACGAGCTGGATGACGATCTTATTGCCCACTGGATGGCGCGGGACATAAGGCGCTGAGGTCAAGATAGCGTCCGGTTTCCGCCTGCTCTGCGCCGTCAGCAAGCCATGGAATCTCCCCGAGGAACGGCGCAGGCAGCATTCGCTTCAGCGTCGCCAGATACTCAGCATGACGTTTGCCCGGCGCAACCACGTCGTTGGCAATCCACCCAGCCAGACGCAACCCGGCCTGCTGCACCGCCTGCGCGGTCAGCATGGCGTGGTTGATGCAGCCAAGCTTCACGCCCACCACCAGAATGACCGGAAGCTGTTCGGCCTGCACCCAGTCAGCAAACGTCTGCTCGTCAGACAGCGGGGTGAACCAGCCACCGGCCCCTTCCACCAGCACCCAGCTGGCCTGCGTTTCCAGTGCGCGTAACCCGGAAGAGAGAACCGAAAAATCAATCGGCCGATCTTCATCAGCGCTGACGATGTGCGGCGAGGTGGGTTCAGCAAAGGTATAAGGATTTACCGCAGAATAGGCCAGCGCAAGGCTGCTGTTACGCTGTAGCGCCAGCGCATCGGTATTGCGTAAGCCTTCCGGCGTCATCTCGCTGCCGGAGGCCACGGGCTTGTACCCCGCCGTCGTTTTCCCCAGCAGACGCGCCGCCTGTAACAGCGCGGCGCTGGCAACGGTTTTACCGACTTCGGTGTCCGTGCCGGTAACAAAATAACGTTCAGTCACGTTCAATAATCCCATGAAAAAGATGATAAGAGAGCGGGAACTGGCCCCGTTCCTGCGGCCACGCCAGCTCCAGACGCTGGAGCTGCCCGCGGGTAAGGGGTTTCTTCTCCCGCCCGGCGTGCAGGTGCGTAGCGCCTATGCCCTTAAGAGAGCGCATGGCGCTTAACGCATCGCTAAATTCGAGGGTGACGGTCTGGACCACGCTGCGATAGCGCCAGCCAGCCAGGGCCTGAATGACCTGCTCGTGAGCGAGAAACCGGTTGGCGTGCGGCTGCTCGTCCACCGCCTTCCACGCCTGATTCAGCTCCGGCAACGAACTTTCCAGCAGGGTGGTAAAGGCCACCGTTCCGCCGGGACGCGCCACGCGGTAAAGCTCGCGTAGCGCCTGCGGCAGGCTGGCGCACCACTGCACCGCCAGATGGCTCCAGACGAGGTCAAACTGGGCATCCTCCAGCGGGATGGCCTCGATGTCAGCCACCAGATAGCGGTCTGCTGACTGCTGCTGGCGGGCTTCATCCAGCATCTGCGCGGATAAATCCAGCGCCGTCACGTGGCTGTCCGCTGCGCGCCAGTAGCGGCTGTTGCCTCCTGGCCCGCAGCCAGCGTCCAGCACCTGCGCAAACCGGCTCTCACCGAGCGCGGCCAGCAGCCCGCGCGCGCTCAGGCGTTGCAGCTCATCGTGCCGGGAATAGCTTTGCGCTGCGCGGCCAAACGCGGCGGCAACGGCCTGTTTATTGACAGGAGACATGCAGAGCCTCCAGAAGCGTATCGATATCCTGCGGCTCGTGCGCTGCCGTGAGCGTCAGACGCAAACGCGCCGTACCCGGCGGCACGGTAGGCGGACGGATCGCCGTTACCCACTGCCCGCGTTCTCGCAGCATCTGTGCCAGCGCCAGCGCGCGCGGGTTTTCACCCACCATTACGGGCTGAATGGCGCTGCGGGAGTCGGTTAGCCGGAAAGAAAGCTCGCTGACTCCCCGACGAAAACGCTGAATATGTTCAGCCAGACGCGCGCGGCGTTCAGCGCCATCCTCGCCGCGGATCACGTCCAGCGAGGCAGACAGCGCCACGGCCTGCGCCGGGGGCATGCTGGTGCTGTAGATCAGGTGTCGGGCGAACTGCATCAGGTAGTCGGCCACCGGCTCGCTGCATAACACCGCAGCGCCGCTGACGCCAAAGCCTTTTCCAAAGGTGACCACCAGCAGTTCCGGCCTGACGCTCTGCTGATAAGCGCTTCCGCGTCCCTCCTCGCCGGTAACGCCAATGCCGTGGGCATCGTCAACCAGCAGCCAGGCGTTCTGCTGCTTTGCGGCGTCGTGCAGCGCGGCAAGGGGCGCGCTGTCGCCATCCATGCTAAAGATCCCTTCCGTTACCGCCAGCTGAAGTCCTGCGCAGGGTTTCCCCAGCAGGACGTTCAGCTGAGCGGCATCGTTATGGGCAAAACGCCGCAGCTGTGCCGGGCTGAGGTGTGCCGCTTCAAGCAGGGAGGCATGGCTCAGGCGGTCCGCGACAATGCGGTCGTCTTTGCCCATCAGGGCGGCAATGACCGACTGATTCGCGGCAAAACCGGAGATAAACAGCAGCGCTCGCGGGTAACCCAGCCAGTCTGCCAGCGCCTCCTCCAGCGCCTGATGCGCCGTGGTATAGCCGCTGATGTGCCCGGAGCCACCGCTGCCCACGCCGTATCGTTCCGCGCCCTGCTGCCAGGCGCGAACGATCTGCGGGTGCTGGCTCAGGCCAAGATAATCATTGCTGGAGAAATTACAGAACCGCCGGCTTTCCCGGGTGAGAAAACGGCCTGCGCCGTTTTCCACTACCCCGCGTACCCGAAACGCATCCGCTGCCCGACGCTCGTCGAGCGCGGAATTGATACGTGCCTGCCAGGTCATACGGCTGCCGCGTTGTAGAACTGGTCGGTGTCGGCGTTGAAAATCTGCTGCTCCAGCTCCTGCTGTTGCTCGTTATCCCCCGCCAGCACCTCTGTCTGGTGCGGGTTCAGCCCCAGCTTGCGGAACAGCTGGACGTCTTTGTCCTCTTCCGGGTTCGGCGTGGTCAGGAGCTTGCAGCCGTAGAAAATAGAGTTGGCCCCGGCCATAAAGCACATCGCCTGGGTCTGCTCGCTCATCTGCTCGCGACCGGCAGAGAGGCGCACGTAGGAGGTCGGCATCATGATGCGCGCCACCGCGATGGTGCGGATAAAATCGAAGGCATCCACGTCCTCGTTATCCGCCAGCGGCGTGCCTTTTACCTTCACCAGCATGTTGATGGGCACGCTTTCCGGCGGGGTCGGCAGGTTCGCCAGTTGTAACAGCAGGCCGGCACGATCTTTTACCGTCTCGCCCAGCCCCACGATGCCGCCTGAACAGACCTTGATCCCCGCATCGCGCACTTTATCCAGCGTGTCCAGACGCTCCTGATAGGTGCGCGTGGTGATGATATTGCCGTAAAATTCTGGCGAGGTATCAAGGTTGTGGTTGTAGTAATCCAGCCCCGCCGCCGAGAGGCGCTGCGCCTGCTCCTCGTTCAGCGTGCCGAGGGTCATGCAGGCCTCAAGCCCCATCTCCTTCACGCCCTTCACCATCTGCTCCAGATAGGGCATGTCGCGGTCATGTGGATTCTTCCACGCGGCGCCCATGCAGAAGCGGGTCGAGCCGGCGTTTTTGGCCTTACGCGCGGAGTCGAGTACCTGCTCGACTTCCATCAGGCGTTCGGATTCGAGACCGGTTTTGTAGCGCGCGCTTTGCGGGCAATATTTGCAGTCTTCCGGGCAGGCCCCGGTTTTGATCGACAGCAGCGTGCTGACCTGCACATGGCGAGGATCGAAGTGCTGGCGGTGCACCTGTTGCGCTTCAAACATCAGCTCCAGGAAAGGTTTATTGAACAATTCAGTGACTTGCGACATCGTCCAGCGTGCGTGGTGAGCCATCGGGCTTCTCCAAAGGGTTTTGTTAATTGTCGGTTCGGTTTATACTTGTAAACCTAAAACTTTTCAAAATGGTTTACAAGTCGATTATGACCCAGGACGATCTCGCCTTCGACAAGCAGCATATCTGGCACCCTTACACCTCCACGACCCGCCCCCTTCCCGTCTATCCGGTGGCCTCAGCCCACGGCTGCGAGCTGCATCTCGCCAGCGGCGAGCGGCTGGTTGACGGAATGTCCTCCTGGTGGGCGGCGATCCATGGCTACAACCACCCGCGGCTGAACGCGGCGATGAAGGCGCAGATTGACCGGATGTCACACGTGATGTTTGGCGGGATCACCCATCAGCCTGCGGTCGATCTGTGTCGCCGCCTGGTCGCAATGACCCCCGACGCGCTGGAGTGCGTGTTCCTTGCCGATTCCGGCTCGGTGGCCGTGGAGGTGGCGATGAAAATGGCGTTGCAGTACTGGCATGCGAAGGGCGAAACGCGCCAGCGGTTTCTCACCTTCCGCAACGGCTATCACGGCGACACCTTCGGGGCGATGTCGGTGTGCGATCCGGACAACTCCATGCACAGCCTGTGGAAAGGCTATCTGCCGGAAAACCTGTTTGCGCCGGCTCCGCAAAGCCGCTTTGACGGCGAATGGGACGAGAGGGACATGGTGGGCTTCGCGCGGCTGCTGGCGGCCCATCGCCATGAAATTGCCGCCGTTATTCTCGAACCGATTGTGCAGGGCGCGGGCGGAATGCGGATGTACCACCCCGAGTGGCTGAAGCGCATTCGCAAGATGTGCGACCGCGAAGGTATTCTGCTGATTGCCGATGAGATTGCCACCGGCTTTGGCCGCACCGGGAAGCTTTTCGCCTGCGAACATGCGGGGATCGCACCGGATATTTTGTGCCTGGGTAAAGCGCTGACCGGCGGCACCATGACGCTCTCCGCCACGCTCACCACCCGGCATGTTGCCGACACCATCAGCGACGGCGACGCGGGCTGCTTTATGCACGGCCCGACGTTTATGGGCAACCCGCTGGCCTGCGCCGTGGCAAGCGAAAGCCTCGCCATTCTGGAAAGCGGCGAGTGGCAGGCGCAGGTGGCGGCGATTGAGGCGCAGCTGAAGCAGCAGCTGAGCGCGGCGGCGGAAGCGGAATACGTTGCGGACGTCCGCGTGCTGGGCGCCATCGGCGTGATCGAGACAACGCATCCGGTAAACATGGCCGCATTGCAGCGCTTCTTCGTTGACCAGGGCGTGTGGGTGCGGCCCTTCGGCAAGCTGATTTACCTCATGCCGCCGTACACCATTTCTCCGGAGCAGTTACGCAAACTGACCGACGCAGTGGTCAAAGCCGTTCACATGCCAGCGCATTTCACGATTTAGCCCCATGCGTTACACTTTCTGAATGAGTCAGTAACGAGGGAAATCGGATGAAAATCATCAGTAAAGATTTGCGCGACGGTGAAAAGCTGCCGGAACGTCATGTGTTTAACGGGATGGGCTATCAGGGGGATAACATCTCTCCCCATCTGGCGTGGGACGACGTGCCGCCGGGAACCAAAAGCTTTGTGGTGACCTGCTACGATCCGGACGCCCCGACCGGCTCCGGCTGGTGGCACTGGGTGGTGGCAAACCTGCCTGCGGATACGCGCGTGCTGCCGCAGGGGTCGGGCTCCGACCTGGTCGCCCTGCCGGACGGCGCGATACAGACGCGCACGGACTTTGGTAAAGCGGGCTACGGCGGCGCGGCGCCGCCAAAAGGGGAAACCCACCGCTATATCTTCACGGTGCACGCGCTGGACGTGGACAAGATTGAGGTCGACGAAGAGGCAAGCGGCGCGATGGTCGGTTTCAACGTCCATTTCCATACGCTGGGCAGCGCGTCGATTACGGCGATGTATTCATAAAAAAAGCCGGGTGGCGGCTACGCCTTACCCGGCCTACATTTCGCATTCGCAGGCCCGGTAAGCGCAGCGCCACCGGGCAAAAAATCACAGCACGGAAGGTAGCAGTCCAGCAAGGGTTCCTTCTTCCAGAAGCTGCATCGCCTTATCAATATCCGGCGCAAAGAAGCGGTCATCATCGTAGTGCGTAACGTGCTCGCGCAGCGTATGACGCGCCTGCTCCAGCAGCGGGCTGGATTTAAGCCCTTCGCGCAGATCGATACCCTGACACGCCGCCAGCCATTCTACTGCCAGCACACCACGGGTGTTAGAGGCCATCTCCCACAGTCGACGCCCGGCAGCCGGGGCCATCGACACGTGATCCTCCTGGTTCGCGGAGGTTGGCAGGCTATCCACGCTGTGCGGATGCGACAGCGCTTTGTTCTCGCTTGCCAGCGCCGCGGCGGTCACCTGGGCGATCATAAAGCCCGAGTTCACCCCGCCGTTGCGCACCAGGAACGGCGGCAGCTGGGACATATGTTTATCCATCATCAGCGCGATGCGACGTTCGGACAACGCGCCCACTTCGGCAATCGCCAGCGCGATATTATCCGCCGCCATTGCCACCGGCTCGGCGTGGAAGTTGCCGCCGGAAACCACCTCATTTTCCTGTGCAAACACCAGCGGGTTGTCGGAGACCGCATTGGCCTCCACCAGCAGCACCTCTGCCGCCTGGCGCAGCTGCGTCAGGCATGCGCCCATCACCTGCGGCTGACAGCGCAGGGAATACGGATCCTGCACCTTCTCACAGTTATGGTGTGAATCCGCAATCTCACTCGTGTCGGTAAGCACGTGGCGGTACATGGCGGCGGCATCAATCTGCCCGCGCTGGCCGCGCACCGCGTGAATACGCGCGTCAAACGGACGACGTGAGCCGAGCACGGCTTCGGTGGTCAGCGCACCGCAGACCACCGCGGAGGCGAACAGATCTTCCGCTTCAAACAGGCCGCGCAGCGCGAAAGCGGTCGACGCCTGGGTGCCGTTAAGCAGCGCAAGCCCCTCTTTTGCCGCGAGGGTGATTGGGGTTAAGCCGGCTTTTGCCAGCGCCTCTTTCGCAGGCAGCCACTCGCCCTGCCAGCGCGCTTTGCCTTCACCCAGCAGCAGCAGCGACATATGCGCCAGCGGCGCCAGATCGCCGGAGGCCCCGACAGAACCTTTCGCCGGGATCCACGGGTAAACTTCCGCATTGACCAGCGCCATCAGCGCCTGGATCACGCTCAGGCGAATGCCGGAAAAACCGCGCGCCAGGCTATTGATTTTCAATACCATCATCAGGCGGACGATCTCATCATCCAGCGGCTGGCCAACCCCCGCCGCGTGCGACAGCACCAGCGAGCGCTGTAGATTCTCCAGATCGTGCGTAGCGATGCGGGTCTGCGCCAGCAGGCCAAAACCGGTATTGATGCCGTAGGCGGTGCGTCCCTCTGCCACAATCGCCTCTACGCAGGCCACGCTGTCGTTAATGGCACGGTGGGCGCTTTCGTCAAGGGAGAGCGTGACCGGCTTACGCCAGACGTTATGCAGCTGTTTGAGCGTCAGAGAGCCGGGAGTCAGTGTTAAGGCGTTCATGCAGGCTTTCCTTGTGTGGCGTGGATCATCGGCAGGTTCAGACCCTGCTCTTTGGCACAATCAATGGCAATCTCGTAACCCGCATCCGCATGGCGCATCACGCCGGTTGCCGGGTCGTTATGCAGTACGCGGGCAATACGCGCCGCCGCTTCGTCGGTACCGTCACAGACAATAACCATCCCCGAGTGCTGGGAGAAGCCCATCCCGACGCCGCCGCCGTGGTGCAGCGACACCCAGGTCGCACCGCTGGCGGTATTCAGTAAAGCATTCAGCAGCGGCCAGTCGGAAACCGCATCCGAGCCGTCGCGCATGGCTTCGGTTTCACGGTTCGGACTGGCGACGGAGCCGGAGTCCAGGTGATCGCGACCAATAACAATCGGCGCGGAGACCTCACCGCTGCGCACCATTTCGTTAAAGGCCAGGCCGAGTTTTTGCCGCCACTCCAGCCCGACCCAGCAGATACGCGCCGGTAAGCCCTGGAAATTAATGCGCTCGCGCGCCATATCCAGCCAGCGGTGCAGGTGTTCGTCGTCGGCAACAATTTCCTTCACTTTGGCATCGGTTTTGTAGATATCTTCCGGGTCGCCGGACAGGGCAACCCAGCGGAACGGCCCGATGCCGCGACAGAACAGCGGACGAATATAGGCGGGCACGAAGCCGGGGAAGTCAAAGGCGTTATTCACACCCATCTCTTTCGCCATCTGGCGGATGTTATTCCCGTAATCAAAGGTTGGAATACCCATCTGGCTGAAGGCCAGCATCGCGGAGACGTGTTCCGCCATCGAACGCTTCGCCGCCAGCACCGTACCTTCAGGGTCGGTTTCTGCTTTTTGCTGGTAGTCTTCCCACGTCCAGCCTTTTGGCAGATAGCCGTGGAGCGGATCGTGGGCGCTGGTCTGGTCGGTAACCAGATCCGGACGCACGCCGCGCGCGACCAGTTCAGGAAGGATATCCGCCGCGTTGCCGCACAGGGCAACCGACACCGCTTTTCCTTCGGCGATGTAGCGTTTGATGCGCGCCAGTGCGTCATCGAGGTTGTCGGCCTGTTCATCGACGTAACGGGTACGCAGACGGAAATCAATGCGGCTCTGCTGGCATTCAATGTTCAGCGAGCACGCGCCCGCCAGCGTCGCGGCCAGCGGCTGGGCACCGCCCATGCCGCCCAGTCCGGCGGTAAGCACCCAGCGGCCTTTCAGCGAGCCGCTGTAGTGCTGACGCCCCGCTTCCACGAAGGTTTCATAGGTGCCCTGCACAATCCCCTGGCTGCCGATGTAGATCCAGCTACCGGCGGTCATCTGGCCGTACATGGCCAGCCCTTTCGCGTCCAGCTCGTTAAAGTGCTCCCACGTCGCCCAGTGCGGCACCAGGTTGGAGTTGGCAATCAGCACCCGTGGCGCATTTTTATGGGTTTTGAATACGCCGACCGGCTTACCGGACTGCACCAGCAGCGTTTCGTCGTTTTCGAGATTCGTCAAAGAGTCGACAATGGCGTCATAGCACGCCCAGTTGCGCGCGGCGCGGCCAATACCGCCGTAGACCACCAGCTCGTGGGGATTTTCAGCCACCTCAGGATCGAGGTTGTTCATCAACATGCGCAGCGGTGCTTCGGTGAGCCAGCTTTTTGCAGTGAGCGTGGTGCCGCGCGGGGCGCGGACATCCTGCTTGCGGTATTTATCTGACGACATTGTGTGTTCCTCATAAGGGACAGGTGATGCATTTAGATATACTTGTATAGACAAGCACACACAAGGCCGGATTTAACAAAAAAGATACAATTTTGCTATATTGCGTTAGCGATCACGCTTATAAAACTTATGACATAAAATGGCCCTGTAACCGGTAGCGATCCCCCGGGAACAGCAGCTTCGCATGCGACACAATGTGCGTGGACGACCAGGTCCGACGGCGGATCAGCAGGCAGGGATCGTGCTCTTTAATGCGCAACAGCTCGCACTCCTGCGGGGTCGCGCGCACGGCCTCCACGATATGCTCCCCTTCCGTCAGCGGGGCGACGAGCGAGAGATACGCGTGCGGCGTGGTTTGGGTGTAATCCTGATTCAGGTACTCCGGTATCCGCTCCGCGTTGACGCAGCGATCCTCAATCTGGACAGGAATGTCGTTCTCATAATGCACCATCACCGAATGAAAAATTCGCGTGCCCTCTTTAACGTTCAGCTCGATGGCCTGCTCGCCGCTGGCCTGCGTCTCTTCAAGCACCAGCACCTCGCAGTGGTGCTGATGGTTACGGGCGGCAATCTCATCGGCAATGCTGCGGATTTCAAACAGCGCCGACTGCCCTTTAGGCTCGGCCACGAAGGTCCCGACGCCCTGCAAACGCACCAGCAATCCCTCATCGGTAAGTTCCCGCAGCGCCCGGTTGATGGTCATCCGGCTAAAGCCAAACTGTGCGACCAGCTCGGCTTCTGAGGGAATACGATCGTGCGGACGCCAGACGCCGGCAGCAATTTTTTCGCTGATCGCCTTTTTCACCTTCTCATAAAAAGGTGCGGGTGGGCTGGAGGGTTGCTGCGGTGAGCGTGAAAACATGCTGACTCCTGTAATGTGTTATGCCCACCAGTGAGCAATTTGCCAGGCCAGTCGGGCAGCAAGCTTCGCCCCCTGACCGTCCCGGTCGTAGTGCGGATTATATTCCACCAGATCCGCCGCCTGTAGTTTACCGCTTCGGCAGATACGCTCAATCACCGGTAACAGATCCAGCGCCGGGATCCCCAACGCCGCAGGGGCCGACACGGCGGGCATTTCTGCGGCGGGCAGCACATCAAGGTCAACGGTGAGATAAACCCGATCTGCCTGCGCAAGCACGCTGTCCAGCGCGGATAACGCGTCGCGGCGAAAATCAAGATCTTCAACCAGCGTAACGTTCCGCCGCCCGGCTTCCTCCCACAGCGCCTGAGTATTCGCCGCGCGGCTGACCCCCAGGCAGGCGTAGAGAAAGTCCCGCGACTGCGACGCGCAGTACTGCGCCAGCTGGCGGAACGGCGTACCGGAGGTGGCCCGCTCGGCCTTGCGCAAATCGAGGTGCGCATCCAGGTTAATCACCGCAACGCGATCCTGTGGAAAAGCGTCCAGTACGCCGCGCCCGTGCGCCCAGGCGGTTTCATGTCCACCGCCGAAAACAAGAGTACGCATCCCGGATTGCTGGCACGTGGTTATGGCCTCGCTCAGCGCCTGCTGCGCCGCCTCCAGATCATTGCCCTCAACGTAAATGGAGCCCATATCCACGAGACGCGCATGTCCCTGATGGCTTGCCATATTCGCCAGCGCACCGCGCAACGCATCGGGCGCCCGTGCAGCGCCGGGCCTGCCCTGGTTACGCTTTACCCCTTCATCACATTCAAAGCCCATCAGGGCGATGCCCGACGGTACGGGTGAAAAGCGTTCGCGCTGCTGTATGGTCTGGAAGAGACGTTTTGCGGTGCTGGACTCGGCGCTGTCGTCACGTCCCTGCCACACCTGCGGGGAAACGGGATGCCACAATTTCATGCTACCTGCCCCCGAAACACGCGTTGATATAAAGGGTTCCGCCCCGGCTCATAAACCATCTCAACCGGATGGTCCGCCTCCCAGACGACGAAATCAGCCACATAACCCGCCCTTAACTGCCCGTGCGTCTCACCACGTCCTAACGCCTGCGCCGCATGATGCGTCACGCCAGCCCAGGCCTCTTCCGGCGTGAGGCCAAACTGGACGCAGGCCATGTTCATCGCCAGATGCAGGCTGGCAAACGGACTGGTGCCGGGGTTGTAGTCGGTGGCGACGGCCATCGGCACGCCCTGCTTTCTGAGCTGCGCCACCGGTGGACGCTGGCGCTCCTGAAGAAAATAGAACGCGCCGGGGAGCAATACCGCCACCGTACCGCTTTGCGCCATTGCCTGAATACCCGCGTCATCAAGATACTCAATATGATCGGCCGACAGCCCTTTATACTGGCTGACCAGCGCTGCACCGCCCAGATTCGACAGTTGCTCCACATGCCCTTTTACCGGAATACCGAGCGCGGTAGCGGCCCGGAACAGGCGCTCGGTTTGCGCCGGCGTAAAGCCAACGTTTTCACAAAACACGTCCACCGCTTCAAACAACTCTTTTTGCCACAGCGCGGGCACGATCTGCTCACAGACCAGCGTCAGATACGCATCCGGATCCTGTCGGTACTCCGCGGGGACGGCGTGCGCGGCCAGCAGCGTCGGGCTTATATCGACCTGATTGTTCAGGCTGAGCTGACGGGCAACCCGCAGCATTTTCTCTTCGGCTTCGGCATTCAGTCCGTATCCCGATTTGATTTCAATGGTCGTTACGCCTTCATTCATCAGCCGCTGGAGCCGCTGCTGTGCCACGGTCAGCAGCGTTTCCGGCGAACTGTTGCGGGTGGCCGTGACCGTGGCGTTAATGCCGCCGCCCTGCTCGCTGATACGCTGATACGACACGCCGTTAAGCCGTTGCTCCCATTCCGCTGCGCGATCGCCGCCGAACACCAGATGGGTGTGGCAGTCAATCAGGCCGGGTGTCACCAGACGTCCATGGAGATCGATACACTGGGAATGCCCGGAGGGAACCTCTGAATCAGGGATAACGGCCAGGATCGTCTGGCCGCGCACGACGAGGGCATGATGCGCCTTCAGGCCATAGGGTTCCGGCTCGCCTGCGGCCAGGGTTGCCAGTCGCGCATTTCGCCATATCACATCGTCGGGATGAAGCTGCTGCATGTGCCTTCCACTTGTCATGGGTTGTATAGACATTTATTTTCATCTGTCGCCTGCTGTCAACCGCCTTGTGGGAAAATGTTATTTATTTGTGATGACTTTCCCGTCGCCTCAGGGCAAAAATGCAACTTTTGCCCTTTTTATCTTCCCGTTTCGCTCAACTTAGTATAAAAAAGCAGGCTATTTCGTCTATCCAGATAAGACTTGCATACCCAGGAGCATTACCTTGACTATATCCAGGATTTCCCGTCTGGCGTTGGCACTTGCCTTTGGCGTGACTTTATCCGCTTGCAGTTCAACTCCACCGGATCAGCAACCTTCTGAGCAGGTTGCTCCGGGCACCGCTTCCCGTCCGATCCTGTCAGCGGATGAAGCGAAGAACTTCACCCGTGCGCACTACTTCTCGGCGATGGATCCTAATGCAGCCCCGTGGACGCCTTCTTCTATTAATCTGCCGAAACAGCCAGACTTCGTCGTGGGTCCGGCCGGGGCGCAGGGCGTGACGCACACCTCCATTCAGGCAGCCGTTGATGCTGCCATCACCAAACACAGCGCATCTCGGCAGTACATTGCCATCCTGCCGGGTGAATACGAAGGAACCGTTTACGTTCCTGCCGCGCCGGGAAGCATTACGCTTTACGGCCTGGGTGAAAAAGCGGTCGACGTGAAAATTGGCCTGGCGATTGATTCCGAAATCGACAGTACCACCTGGCGTCATCTGGTGAACCCGGCCGGTAAATACATGCCAGGTAAACCGGCGTGGTATATGTTTGATAACTGCCAGAGCAAGCGTGCCGCCACCATTGGCGTGATGTGCTCTGCGGTATTCTGGTCACAGAACAACGGCCTGCAATTGCAGAACCTGACCATTCAGAACACCCTGGGGGACAGCGTTGACGCGGGTAATCACCAGGCCGTGGCGCTGCGCAGCGATGGCGACAAGGTACAGATTAACAACGTCAATATTCTGGGCCGCCAGAACACCTTCTTCGTGACCAACAGCGGCGTGCAGAACACCCTTCAGAACAACCGTCTGACGCGTACTCTGGTGACCAACAGCTACGTTGAAGGCGACGTGGATATGGTCTCTGGCCGTGGTGCGGTGGTGTTTGAGAACACCGATTTCCGCGTGGTGAATTCACGTACTCAGCAGGAAGGTTACGTGTTCGCACCGGCCACGCAGTCCAACCTGTTCTATGGTTTCCTGGCCGTGAATAGCCGCTTTACTGCGGCTGGCGATGGCGTTGCCCAGCTTGGTCGCTCTCTGGACGTAGACTCTGCCACCAATGGCCAGGTCGTGATCCGCGACAGCGTGATTAATGAAGGCTTTAACATGGCGAAACCGTGGGCGGATGCGGCGATCTCGAAACGTCCATTCTCCGGCAACACGGGCACGGTGGATGATAAAGAGAACGTGCAGCGCAACCTGAACGACGCTAACTTTAACCGCATGTGGGAATACAACAACCGCGGTCTGGGCAGTAAAGTGGTTGCTGAGCCGAAGCAGTAAGCTGTTTTGCCGGGTGGCGGCTTCGCCTTACCCGGCCTACTCCAGACATAAAAAAACCTCGCATGGGCGAGGTTTTTTTATGTCTGCGGATCAGTGCGCGTTAATCACAACCCACATTGGACCTTGTCCGACCGCGTAGCGGCCTTTCTCTTCCAGCAGCCCCTGCACGCCTGTGATTTCATACAGCGCGATGTGGTGGGATTTCTGCCCCGCAGCAATCAGATATTTGCCGCTGTGGTCGACGTTAAAGCCGCGCGGCTGGGTTTCTGTCGGCTGGAAGCCTTCAACTGCCAGGACGCTGCCGTCTTCTGAAACGCTGAACACGGTGATCAGGCTGGAGGTACGGTCGCAGGCATACAGGTGACGGCCATCCGGCGTGATATGAATGTCTGCCGCCCAACGCGTGTCGGAGAAGTCAGATGGCATCATATCCAGCGTCTGTACGCACTCGATCTGCCCGTTAGGATCTTTCAGTTCCCACACGTCTACCGAGCTGTTCAGCTCGTTAACGACATAGGCATACTGCTGATTCGGGTGGAAGACCATGTGGCGCGGGCCTGCCCCTTCCACGGTGGTGACTTCCGCCGGGCTTTGCGCGACCAGATGGCCGTCATCGCTCAGGGTAAACAGGCAGATGCGATCCTGCTTGAGCGCGGGCACCCACAGCGTACGGTTATCCGGCGAGATGTTGGCGGAGTGGCATCCTTCGAGCCCTTCGACCACGTCGACGGTTTCAACGGGAATACCGTCTTCCAGGCGGGTAACGCTCACGCAGCCTGCATTGTAGGAGCCGCTGAAGATAAAGTTGCCTTTGTGGTCGGTAGAAATATGGGTCGGGCTGCCCGGCAGCGGGGCTTCTGCGGTATAGGTCAGGGCGCCATCATCCGGGGAGATGCGGTAGGCCAGCACGCGGAATTCCGGGCGCACGCCGACATACAGAAAACGTTTATCCGGGCTGACGACCATCGGCTGAACCTGGCCTGGCACATCAACAACCTGAACCAGCGTAAGCGAACCTTCTGTATTCAAACGCCAGACATGGATCTGCTGACTTTCAGGACTGGCGGTATAAACGGTTTGTTTCATGAATACTCCTGATTATTTTTTAACGGTGAATGCTGAATTGTAGTCCGGGATTTTGCAGGGTTCCGCTCTCGGTGTACCATCCCGACAGACCTTAAATTCAACGTTAACCCGGAAGAAAAAATGACCTCGCGAGTGATTGCACTGGATTTAGACGGAACACTGCTTACCCCGCAGAAAACCCTGCTCCCCTCTTCCCTTGAAGCCCTCAAACGAGCCCAGGAAGCGGGGTATCAACTCCTCATCGTAACGGGTCGACATCACGTTGCCATTCATCCTTTTTATCAGGCACTGGGCTTAGATACACCTGCAATTTGCTGTAATGGCACCTATTTGTATGATTATCAGGCAAAAAAGGTTTTAACCTCCGATCCGCTTCCTGTTTCTCAGGCGCTGCAATTAATTGATTTACTGGATGAGCACGCAATTCACGGCCTGATGTATGTGGATAACGCCATGCTGTATGAACGCCCTACCGGTCATGTGATCCGCACCAGCAACTGGGCTCTGTCCCTGCCGGAAGCGCAGCGTCCGGTGTTCACTCAGGTTGCCTCCCTGCGCCGGGCGGCGGAAGACGTTGAGGCCATCTGGAAATTTGCCCTGACCGATGAGGACACCAGCAAACTCAATACCTTCGCGAAGCATGTTGAGCATACGCTGGGTCTGGAATGTGAATGGTCCTGGCACGATCAGGTGGATATCGCCCGCAAAGGCAACAGCAAAGGCAAACGTCTGACCCAGTTCGTTGAATCTCAGGGCGGATCGATGCGCGACGTGATTGCCTTTGGCGATAACTATAACGACATCAGCATGCTGGAAGCCGCCGGCACGGGCGTGGCGATGGGCAACGCCGATGACGCGGTGAAAGCGCGTGCTGACGTAGTAATTGGCGATAACACCACCGACAGCATCGCGCAGTTTATCTACACCCACCTGCTGTAATCAGGCGGTGATGGAGACGCTCTTGATTTGCGCGTAAAGCCACAGGCCAGGCCTGATGCCTAACTCATCCCTGGCCCACGGGCTGATGCGCGCCCACAGCGTTCTGCTGCCCACTTCCAGCTGCACTTCCACCTGGCCGTTATCATCAAAACACTGCGCCACTTTTGCGCGCAACACATTGCGGATACTGGTTTGCAGCGGCGGTTGCAGGACCAGTGAGACATCTGACGCCTGAATGCGGATGCGTAACGTCGACTGAATCGGCGTGTCGATTTTGTTAACCCACAGATGCTGATCGCCCAGCGCCAGGGCGGTCATCGCATAGTGCGGATGGTGCTCCAGTACGCTCACCTTCAGAATGCTGCTCTGCTGCTCCTTTGGCAGCCACGGGTGCATAACGCTGCTGCCCCACACCTCTTCGAGATTACCGAAGGCCTTCACCCTCCCCGCTTCCAGTACCAGCACTTTATCGGCCAGATGTAAGATCTCATCCAGCGAATGGCTGACGTACAGCATGGGCACGTTGATTTCCCGCGCCAGACGTTGCAGGTACGGCAGCAGCTCGCGCTTGCGCGGAATATCCAGCGAGGCCAGCGGCTCATCCAGCAGCAGCAGCTCCGGCGCGGTTAACAGGGCGCGGCCAATCGCCACGCGCTGTTTTTCGCCCCCCGACAGCGAAGACGGCAGACGATCCAGCAGCGATTCGATACCCAGCAGCGCCACCAGCTTATCGAACTGTCCGGCCATGCTTTTTGCCATGCCGTAGCGCAGGTTACCGCGCACGCTGTAGTGTGGAAACAGGCGCGCATCCTGAAACACATAGCCGATGCGGCGCTTGTCCGGTGACAAGCAAACCTTCTTTTCCGCGTCGTTTAAGACGCGATTATTTAACACAATGCGGCCAGACTGGGGGCGCGTCAGGCCGCTAATCGCATTTATCAGCGACGTTTTTCCCGCCCCGGAAACGCCAAAAATCGCGGTGATACCGCTGGCAGGCAGCGTTTCGTTCAGCGTCAGGGTGTGGTTGCCCAGGGTTTGCGTAAAGTTGAGTTCCAGCATCACGGTTTCCCCATCCGTTCACGGCTGAGGCGCGCCAGCCACTCCGACACCAGCAGCGAGACCAGGGCGAGCACAATCGAAATAATACACAGCCGGGCCGCCGCACCTTCGCCGCCCGGCGTCTGAATCAGGGTATACATCGCCGACGGGATGGTCCGCGTCTCGCCCGGAATGTTTGATACAAAAGTAATAGTCGCACCAAACTCGCCCAGCGAGCGGGCGAAGGCCAGCACCGTACCGACGATAATGCCCGGTAACGTGAGCGGCAGGGTGATGGTCAGAAATACCCGCCAGCGGCCTGCGCCCAGCGTGCGGGCGGCCTGTTCCAGCCGGATATCCACCGCTTCCAGCGCCAGACGGATAGCGCGCACCATCAGCGGGAAAGACATCACCGCCGCGGCAAGCACCGCGCCGCGCCAGCTGAAAGCAAAGGTCAGGCCAAACCAGTCGTACAGCCACTCGCCGATAACGCCGCGTCGCCCCATGGAGATCAGCAGCAGATAGCCGACCACCACAGGCGGCAAGACGAGCGGAAGATGAAGAACACTGTCGAGCAGGGCTTTGCCTGGAAACTTCACGCGAACCAGTAACCAGGCAAAGAACACCCCAAAGGGCAAACTCAGCGCAACCGCCAGGGAAGAGACTTTCAGGCTCAGCAGCACGGCCTGCCATTCAGGTTCGGTCAATATCATTCGTGAGTCGTAAATCCGTAACGTTTAAAGATAGCGGACGCTTCCGGCCCCTTCAGGTAGTCAACGAAGGCCGTCACGGTCGCATTTTTATGTCCATCAACTATCGCAACAGGATATTCCACTTTCTTATGCGAGTCTTCCGGGAAGGTACCCACTACCTTCACGCCTTTACTGGCAACGGCATCGGAGCCGTAAACAATCCCGAGCGGGGCTTCGTTACGCTCCACCAGCGCCAGCGCGCCACGCACATCTTCTGCGGGTGCCAGCTTAGGCGATAAGGTCTCCCATGCGCCCAGCTTTTGCAGCGCTTCCTTCGCATAAATTCCGGCAGGAACATGCTCCGGATCGCCCACCGCCAGACGGCCACCGTTCAACAGACGGGTCCAGTCCGTCTGTTTGTTAATGGCAATGTCGCCCTGCTTGCTGTTTGCGGGCGCGACCACCACCAGGCTATTGCCCAGCAGCGTTTCGCGGGTAGCCGTTTCAACAGACTTCTTGTCCACCGCGTAATCCATCCATTTCTGATCGGCAGAGATGAACAGATCCGCAGGCGCCCCCGCCTCGATCTGGCGGGCCAGCGTGGAAGAGGAAGCAAATGACGAGACAACCTCGACGTTTTTCTCTTTTTTGTATTCCGCAGCAATATCCTGCATCGCGTTAGTCAGCGACGCCGCCGCAAAGACCGTGATTTTTCCTTCATCCGCCAGCGCGTGGCCGGTGAGCGAGAGTGTCAGCGTTGCCCCTGCGAAAAGGCGTACCCATGAACGTGCCATTTGAAGCTCCTGTGCGTTTCGTTATATACAAATAAATATAACGATATATCACAGGCGTTCATAGCGTTAAATCGTACCCATTAGTGCGTAAACTCAAGGAACGTTGTAAAAGATATCGGCGGGAGAGAAATAAACTTGAGAGCAAAACGCCCGGACTGACCGGGCGTTTTGGAGGAAATCATTGCTGCTTTTTAGGCTGGTCACGACGATGACCAATGTTCGAAAAGACGTTGAACACTTCACCCAGGCCGTAGATGGCACCGAGGATGATAGCCATCACTACTGGCACCATGATTACCGCGAATACCAGACTTTTCAACAACTCTAACATGGTTTTCTCCAGATCTTGTGAACGGCTTATTCTACCCTGAAAAGTAAGAAAAACATCCCCTTTTGTGCGGTGCGCTTTTCGCATCAGGGCATTTGGGTCACAATAGCCTTTTTGCCGGGACCCCGTTATGCAGGCTGAAATTCTCCTCACCCTACGCCTTCAGCAGAAGCTTTTCGCCGATCCGCGACGCATCGCCCTGTTAAAACAAATAGAACAAACTGGCTCGATTAGCCAGGGCGCCAAAAACGCCGGCATCAGCTATAAAAGCGCCTGGGATGCGATTAACGACATGAACACCCTGAGCGAACAAACGCTGGTTGAGCGCGCCACAGGCGGAAAAGGCGGCGGCGGCGCCGTGTTGACGCGTTACGGGCAACGTCTGATCCAGCTCTACGATTTACTGGCGCAGATCCAGCAAAAAGCATTTGATGTGTTGAGCGATGACGACAATCTGCCGCTGGACAGCCTGCTGGGCGCCATCTCCCGTTTTTCATTACAGACCAGCGCCCGCAACCAGTGGTTTGGTACGGTGACGGGACGCGACCATTCGCAGGTGCAGGAGCATATTGAGATCCTGCTGGCGGACGGTACGACGCGCCTTAAAGCCGCCATCACCGCGCAAAGCGGTCAGCGCCTCGGGCTGAATGAAGGTCAGGAGGTGCTGGTATTACTTAAAGCGCCCTGGATCGGCATCGCGCTGAACCCTGAGCAGGCCGCAGAGGCCGACAACCAGCTACGCGGTGAAATCAGCCACATTGAACGCGGCGCAGAACAGTGTGAAGTGCTGATGACCCTGCCGGATGGACAGTCGCTCTGCGCCACCGTTCCGGTGAACAACGCGGCTGAATTAGTCGAAGGTGCTGTGGTGACCGCATATTTCAATGCCGACCGGGTAATTATCGCCACATTATGCTAAGCGCATTGACAACCCTGACGACTCTGGGTATCCCTGACATCTGTTGCTGCAAAAAATGGGATAACACATGTCATCATTGCATATTTCGCAAGGCACGTTTCGTCTTGGCGATACCCGTACCTTATCGCTGCCAGAGTTAACCTTGCGCGCCGGAGAAAGCTGGGCGTTTGTGGGTACGAACGGCAGCGGAAAATCGGCGCTGGCCCGCGCCCTGGCGGGTGAATTAACCCAGCTGGAGGGTGAGCGTCGGTGCACGTTTACCCGGCTGACGCGCCTTTCCTTCGAACAGCTGCAAAAGCTGGTCAGCGATGAGTGGCAGCGTAACAATACCGATTTGCTCAGCCCCGGTGAAGAAGATACCGGCCGCACGACGGCGGAGATTATCCAGGATGAAATTAAAGACCCTGCCCGCTGTCAGCAGCTTGCGGAGCAATTTGGCATTACCGCCCTGCTTAACCGCCGTTTCAAATACCTTTCTACCGGCGAGACGCGCAAAACGCTGCTGTGCCAGGCGCTGATGAGCGAGCCGGAACTCCTGATTCTGGATGAACCGTTTGACGGGCTGGATGTGCAGTCCCGCGCGCAGCTGGCCGCGTTGCTGTCAACGCTTAACCAGCAGGGATACACGCTTGTGCTGGTCCTTAACCGCTTTGATGAGATCCCTGATTTCGTTCATTATGCGGGCGTGCTGGCTGACTGTAGCCTGACCGAAACCGGCGAGAAAGCCGGACTGCTCCGGCAGGCGCTGATTGCGCAGCTGGCGCACAGCGAAAAGCTGGACGGTATCGCCCTGCCGGAGCCGGATGCGCCATCGGCGCGACACGGGCTTGATCCCGATCAGCCGCGCATCGTGCTGCGCGATGGTGTGGTTGCCTACGACGATCGCCCTGTTCTTAATCACCTCAGCTGGACGGTTAATCCCGGTGAGCACTGGCAGATCGTCGGCCCCAACGGGGCGGGTAAATCCACGCTGCTGAGCCTGATCACCGGGGATCACCCCCAGGGATACAGCAACGATCTGACCCTCTTCGGTCGTCGTCGCGGCAGCGGGGAAACCATCTGGGACATCAAAAAGCACATCGGCTATGTCAGCAGCAGCCTGCATCTGGACTACCGCGTCAGCACTACGGTGCGCAACGTGATCCTGTCCGGCTTCTTTGATTCTATCGGTATTTATCAGGCGGTATCGGACAAGCAGCACAAGCTGGCGCAGGAGTGGCTGAATATTCTGGGCATGGACCATCGGGTAGCCGATGCGCCCTTCCACAGCCTGTCGTGGGGGCAGCAGCGGCTGGCGTTGATCGTCCGCGCGCTGGTCAAACACCCTACGCTGCTGATTCTGGACGAACCGTTGCAGGGACTGGATCCGCTTAACCGCCAGCTGATCCGACGCTTTGTGGATGTACTGATTAGCGAAGGTGAAACCCAGCTGCTGTTTGTCTCCCACCATGCTGAAGACGCCCCGTCCTGCATGACCCATCGGCTGGAATTTGTGCCTGACGGCGAGCATTACCGCTACCTGCTAAGCAAAATCGATTAACCCATGGAGGGCGCCGCCCTCCGCTTTTCAGACAACCCGCAACAATACTTCTCTATCTCTTTGATCTAAAATGCACGAAGTCTGTGAAAAAGCGCGTGTGAAACCCTGTGTAAACGATACCACTATTTTATCCCATGTCACACTTTTCGCGTCTCTGATATGCTATGGTTAATTCATACCATAAGCCTAATGGAGCGAAATATGCGAGTTCTGGTAACAGGTGGTAGCGGTTACATAGGTAGTCATACCTGTGTGCAACTGCTGCAAAGCGGTCACGACGTCGTCATTCTTGATAACCTGTGCAACAGTAAGCGCAGCGTGCTGCCGGTCATTGAACGCCTTGCGGGAAAACAGCCGACTTTCGTGGAAGGCGATATTCGCAATGAAGCATTGATGACTGAAATCCTTCACGATCACGCGATTGAAACCGTTATCCACTTCGCCGGCCTGAAAGCGGTGGGCGAATCGGTAGCAAAACCGCTTGAGTACTACGACAACAACGTCAACGGTACCCTGCGTCTGATCTCCGCCATGCGTGCGGCAAACGTGAAAAACTTTATCTTCAGCTCCTCCGCGACCGTCTACGGCGACCAGCCAAAAATTCCTTACGTTGAAAGCTTCCCGACCGGTACGCCGCAAAGCCCGTATGGCAAAAGCAAGCTGATGGTGGAGCAGATCCTGACCGACCTGCAAAAAGCCCAGCCTGAGTGGAGCATTGCGCTGCTGCGCTACTTCAACCCGGTTGGCGCGCATCCGTCAGGCGACATGGGCGAAGATCCGCAGGGCATTCCTAATAACCTGATGCCGTATATCGCGCAGGTTGCCGTGGGGCGTCGCGACTCCCTGGCGATTTTTGGTAACGACTATCCCACCGAAGACGGCACCGGCGTGCGCGATTACATTCACGTGATGGATCTGGCCGACGGCCACGTGGCGGCGATGCAGCAGCTGGCAGATAAACCGGGCGTGCATATTTACAACCTCGGCGCCGGCGTCGGCAGCAGCGTGCTGGATGTGGTGAATGCCTTCAGCAAAGCCTGCGGCAAGCCGGTGAACTACCACTTCGCGCCGCGCCGCGATGGCGATCTTCCGGCTTACTGGGCCGATGCCTCCAAAGCGGATAAAGAGCTTAACTGGCGTGTCACACGCACGCTCGATGAAATGGCACAGGATACCTGGCACTGGCAGTCACGCCATCCGCAGGGCTATCCGGACTAAGGATTTGTCATGACGCAATTTAATCCCGTCGATCACCCGCATCGTCGTTTTAACCCGCTCAGCGGGCAATGGATTTTAGTTTCACCGCATCGCGCCAAGCGCCCCTGGCAGGGGGCGCAAGAGACGCCTGCAAAACAGACGCTGCCACAGCACGATCCGGACTGCTTCCTCTGTCCGGTCAACACGCGCGTGACGGGCGATAAAAACCCGGACTACAAGGGCACCTTCGTTTTCACAAACGATTTCGCGGCGCTGATGACCGACACGCCGGACGCGCCGGAAAACCGCGACCCGCTGATGCGCTGCGAAAGCGCCCGCGGCACCAGCCGCGTGATCTGCTTCTCACCCGACCACAGCAAAACGCTGCCGGAGCTGAGCGTTGAGGCGCTGAAAGAGGTTGTCAGCACCTGGCAGGCGCAAACGGCGGAGCTGGGCCAGACCTATCCGTGGGTGCAGGTGTTTGAAAACAAAGGCGCGGCGATGGGCTGCTCTAACCCGCACCCGCACGGCCAGATCTGGGCGAACAGCTTCCTGCCGAACGAAGCCGAACGTGAAGACCGGCTGCAAAAAGCCTATTTCGCAGAGAACGGGTCGCCGATGCTGGTGGATTACACCCAGCGTGAGCTGGCGGACGGCAGCCGCACCGTGGTGGAAACCGAGCACTGGCTTGCCGTGGTGCCGTACTGGGCGGCGTGGCCGTTTGAAACGCTGCTGCTGCCAAAAGCCCACGTCCAGCGCATTACCGATCTCAGCGACGCGCAGAAAGACGACCTTGCCCTGGCGCTGAAAAAACTGACCAGCCGTTACGATAACCTCTTCCAGTGCTCCTTCCCTTACTCCATGGGCTGGCACGGCGCGCCGTTCAACGGCGAAGAGAATCAACACTGGCAGCTACATGCGCATTTCTACCCGCCGCTGCTGCGCTCAGCAACGGTACGTAAATTCATGGTGGGCTATGAAATGCTGGCGGAAACCCAGCGCGACCTGACGGCGGAACAGGCGGCAGAACGTCTGCGTGCCGTTAGCGACGTCCATTACCGCGAATCAGGAGTCTAAAAATGAATCTGAAAGATAAAACACAATCCCTGTTTGCTGAAAAATTTGGCTACCCTGCCACCCACGTTATTCAGGCGCCAGGCCGCGTTAATTTAATTGGCGAGCACACCGACTATAACGACGGTTTTGTGCTGCCCTGTGCCATTGACTACCAGACGGTGATCGGCTGCGCGAAACGTTCAGATCGTATGGTGCGGGTGATCGCCGCGGATTACGGCAACGAAATGGACGAATTTTCCCTCGACGCGCCGATCGTGACCCACGACAGCCAGCAGTGGTCGAACTATGTGCGCGGCGTGGTGAAGCATCTTCTGAAGCGTAACAAGGATTTCGGCGGGGCCGACATGGTTATCAGCGGCAACGTGCCGCAGGGAGCAGGATTAAGCTCTTCTGCATCACTGGAAGTGGCGGTCGGCACCGTCTTCCAGCAGCTTTATCATCTGCCGCTGGACGGCGCGCAGATCGCCCTCAACGGTCAGGAAGCGGAAAACCAGTTCGTGGGATGCAACTGCGGCATTATGGATCAGCTTATTTCCGCGCTGGGCAAGAAAGAGCATGCGTTGCTGATTGACTGCCGCTCGCTCGGCACCAAAGCGGTTCCGCTGCCAAAAGGTGCGGCGGTGGTGATCATCAACAGTAACTTCAAACGCACCCTGGTGGGCAGCGAGTACAACACCCGCCGCGAGCAGTGTGAAACCGGCGCGCGCTTCTTCCAGCAGCCGGCCCTGCGTGATGTTTCTCTCGATGAATTTAACAAGGTTGCCCACGAGCTGGATCCGGTCGTAACGAAGCGCGTGCGTCACGTGCTGACGGAAAATGCCCGTACCGTAGAAGCCGCCTCCGCGCTGGCGAAAGGTGACCTGAAGCGCATGGGCGAACTGATGGCAGAATCGCATGCCTCCATGCGCGACGATTTCGAAATCACCGTGCCGCAAATCGACACCCTGGTTGAAATTGTAAAAGCCACGATTGGCGACAAAGGCGGCGTGCGTATGACCGGCGGTGGGTTTGGCGGCTGCGTCGTCGCCCTGGTGCCGGAAGAGCTGGTTCCTGCCGTTCAGGACGCCGTGGCGAAACAGTACGAAGCCAAAACGGGCATCAAAGAAACTTTCTATGTCTGCAAAGCATCACAAGGAGCCGGACAGTGCTAAACGAAATACCTACACTCGCACCGGATGGTCTGCCGTATCGCCTGTTAACCCTGCGCAACAGCGCCGGGATGGTGGTTACGCTGATGGACTGGGGCGCAACCCTACTTTCTGCCCGCGTCCCCATGCCTGACGGCAGCGTGCGCGAAACCCTGCTCGGCTGCGCATCCCCCGAGCAGTATATTGAGCAGAACGCTTTTCTTGGCGCGTCCATAGGCCGCTACGCCAACCGCATCGCCAGAAGCCGGTTTGAGCTGGACGGCGTAGAATATTCCCTGCTTTCAAGCCAGGGGGAAAATCAGCTGCACGGCGGTCCGGAAGGGTTTGATAAACGCCGCTGGAAGATTGTGCAGCAAAATGACGGTGAGGTCTGGTTCTCTCTGGACTCCCTCGACGGTGACCAGGGCTTCCCGGGCAATCTGACCGCAACCGCGCGCTTCACCCTGACCGGGGATAATCGCATCGCTATTGAGTACCGCGCGACGGTCGACAAGCCGTGCCCGGTTAACCTGACTAACCACGCTTACTTCAACCTTGACGGCAACCAGACCGATGTCCGTAACCACAAACTCCAGATCCTGGCGGACGCGTATCTGCCGGTCGATGAGATGGGTATCCCGTACCAGGGGCTGAAACCGGTAAGCGGCAATAGCTTTGATTTCCGTCAGCCGAAAACCATCGCCCAGGATTTTCTGAGTGATGACGATCAGCGCAAGGTGAAAGGCTACGACCACGCTTTCCTGTTGCAGGCGAAAGGCGATCTTTCTCAACCTGCCGCACAGGTCTGGTCCGCGGATGAGAAGTTACAGATGACGGTCTACACCACCGCCCCTGCCCTTCAGTTCTACTCCGGCAACTACCTGGAGGGCACCACGGCGCGTGAATATAACGACTACGCCGCCTGGCAAGGTCTGGCGCTGGAGAGCGAATTCCTGCCGGACAGCCCTAACCATCCAGAATGGCCGCAGCCGGACTGCGTACTGCGTCCGGGTGAAGAGTACACGAGCGTCACCGAGTATCATTTCATTCCGCGCGCTTAACGCCCGGCGGCGCTGCGCCTGCACGGGCCTTTGAATGTAGGCCGGATAAGCGAAGCGCCGTCCGGCAAAAAAGCCAGGCCCTCACCGCGAGGGCTTTTTTATCTCCGCTTGCTGAAAATAGCGGCGATCGCAGACAAAATCATAACCCTGGATTCACATGCATCTTACACTCTCGAACTATTTTCGCTATGGTTAGGGTTAAGCGTTGCTGCTGGCACAGTCACGGCAATATAATGAGAATTGTTATCATTCAAAATGCTTGAGGAGTAAGAAATGGCTAATACTAAGCTTGTCCTGGTGCGCCACGGCGAAAGCCAGTGGAACAATGAAAACCGCTTCACCGGCTGGTATGACGTTGATCTGTCCGAGAAAGGCGTGAGCGAAGCAAAAGCGGCAGGTAAACTGCTGAAAGAAGAAGGCTTCACCTTTGACTTTGCTTACACCTCTGTGCTGAAACGTGCCATCCATACCCTGTGGAACGTTCTGGACGAGCTGGATCAGGCCTGGCTGCCGGTTGAGAAATCCTGGAAACTGAACGAGCGTCACTACGGTGCGCTGCAAGGTCTGAACAAAGCGGAAACCGCAGAGAAATACGGTGACGAGCAGGTTAAGCAGTGGCGTCGCGGTTTCGCGGTAACGCCTCCAGAGCTGAGCAAAGATGACGAGCGCTACCCGGGTCACGATCCGCGCTACGCGAAGCTGACTGAGGCTGAACTGCCACAGACCGAAAGCCTGGCGCTGACCATCGACCGCGTGGTGCCTTACTGGAACGAAACCATTCTGCCGCGCCTGAAAAGCGGCGAGCGCGTTATTATCGCTGCTCACGGTAACTCCCTGCGCGCGCTGGTGAAATACCTGGACAACATGGGTGAAGATGAGATCCTCGAGCTGAACATCCCTACCGGCGTACCGCTGGTGTACGAGTTCGACGAGAACTTCAAACCTGTTAAACATTACTATCTGGGTAACGCCGACGAAATCGCTGCAAAAGCGGCGGCAGTGGCGAACCAGGGTAAAGCGAAGTAATTTTCGCCGGACATAAAAAAAGCGTGGAGCCATCCACGCTTTTTTATTGCCCGCGATAGACTCAGCCGCGACGCGCTTTTACCGCATCCGCCAGCTGGCGCAGGATCGCATCGGTATCGTCCCAGCCAATGCAGGCATCCGTCACGCTCTTGCCGTAGACCAGCGGTTCGCTGCCCTCAAGATTCTGGTTACCTTCCACCAGATGGCTCTCGATCATCACCCCAATCACCGCGCGTTCACCGTTGGCGATTTGCTGACAAACATCCGCCCCGACTTCCATCTGCTTTTTGAACTGTTTGCTGGAGTTCGCATGGCTGAAATCGATCATCACCTGCGGCGCCAGTCCCGCTTTCTCCAGACCCGCCTTCACTTCCGCCACGTGTTTTGCGCTGTAGTTAGGCTCTTTACCGCCGCGCAGAATGATATGGCAGTCGCCGTTACCGCTGGTATTCACAATCGCCGAGTGGCCCCACTTGGTCACCGACAGGAAGCAGTGCGGCGCGCCAGCCGCATTGATGGCATCAATCGCGACCTTGATGGTGCCATCCGTGCCGTTTTTGAAGCCCACCGGGCATGAGAGGCCAGACGCCAGCTCGCGGTGAACCTGAGATTCCGTGGTGCGCGCGCCGATGGCGCCCCAGCTCATCAGGTCAGCCAGATACTGCGGCGTGATCATATCCAGGAATTCTCCCGCCGCCGGCAGCCCGCTGTCGTTAATTTCCAGCAGCAGCTTACGCGCAATGCGCAGACCATCGTTAATCTGGAAGCTGTTGTCCATGTGCGGATCGTTAATCAGCCCTTTCCAGCCCACGGTGGTACGCGGTTTTTCGAAATAGACGCGCATCACGATTTCCAGTTCGTCCTTCAGCTCTTCACGCAGGGTGAGCAGTCGTGACGCGTACTCTTTGGCCGCAGCAGGATCGTGAATAGAGCACGGCCCGATCACCACCAGAAGACGATCGTCGCTACCTTTGAGGATCTTGTGGATCGCCTTGCGGGCATGAGACACCGTGTTAGCGGCATTTTCAGTGGCGGGGAATTTTTCAAGGAGCGCTACGGGAGGTAATAACTCATTGATCTCTTTAATGCGTAAATCGTCGTTCTGATAATTCATCTTCTTTCCGGCTCTGCCATATCTTTAGTAATGAAAGCAATGCTTTCAATCTAACTTGTCGGCCTTGAAGTGTAAACGGGCTTTTACACTTCACGCAGATAATTCCTGGAATTCGCCTAAAATTCACCACAAAATAGCGAAAAATGAGATCTGGCCTAAACTTTTTACTTGTAACAGCTGAATTTAAATATTTATACGCGATTCCATTCTGCCCTCACGCAGAAATCCGGGATCTTTCGCCACTGAACAAGATGCACTGTTGGAGAATGTTATCCAGCGTAACGATAAGAACAGGAGCACCATGATGAAAATGACGAAACTGACTACGCTTTTCCTGACGGCAACCCTTACCCTGGCAAGCGGCAGCGTGCTGGCAGCCGATGCAGGTTCATCCGGCAGCAACGGTGACGCGAATGCTGCTGCCGAAGCAGGCCAGGTTGCGCCGGATGCAAAACAGAATATTGCGCCAAATAATGTTGATAACAGCAATATCAACACGGGCAATACTAACACCGGCGGTACGAATACCGGCACCATGAACCACGACGGCATGACCAACGATGAGGTTCATAAAAACTCGATGTGTAAAGACGGTAAATGTCCGGACCCCAATGACAAAGTGGGTAGCGATGCCAATACCAAAACGGACGGCACCACTCAGTAAGCCTGTCTAAGAAGAAATAAGGAGAGCGCATGCTCTCCTTTTTTATTTAAGCACTTAAAAACGCTACACTAAAAATAATAATAAATCAGGAAAGATATCATGGCGCATTCCCACTCCCATTCTCCCTCTTCCGGCGATGAAAACGCCAAACGGCTTCTGCTGGCATTTGCGGTCACCGCCACGTTTATGGTTATTGAGGTCATCGGTGGCCTTATATCCGGCTCGCTGGCGCTGCTGGCCGATGCAGGTCACATGCTTACCGATGCCGCGGCGCTGCTTTTCGCGCTGCTGGCCGTGCAGTTTGCCCGTCGCCCGCCCAATGCCCGCCACACGTTTGGCTGGCTCAGGCTGACCACGCTTGCCGCCTTTGTGAATGCGATTGCCTTAGTGGTGATTACCATACTCATCGTCTGGGAGGCTTTTCAGCGCTTTCGGCATCCTCAACCGGTAGCCGGGACAACGATGATGGTGATTGCCATTGCCGGCCTGATTGCCAATATTCTGGCGTTCTGGATATTGCACCGCGGCAGCAGCGAAAAAAATCTGAACGTGCGGGCCGCGGCGCTCCACGTGCTCGGTGATTTGCTGGGTTCTGTTGGTGCGATTGTGGCAGCGCTGATCATTATGGGCACGGGCTGGACCCCTATCGACCCGATTCTTTCCGTGCTGGTATCGTGCCTGGTATTGCGCAGCGCCTGGCGGCTGTTGAAGGAGAGCGTAAATGAGCTGCTGGAAGGCGCGCCCACGTCACTGGATATTGGCGAACTGAAGCGCAACCTGAGTCGCTCCATTCCTGAGGTTCGTAACGTTCATCACGTTCACGTCTGGCTGGTTGGCGAAAAACCGCTTATGACGCTGCACGTTCAGGTTGTTCCGCCCCACGATCACGACGCGCTCCTTGAACGTATTCAGCATTTCCTTGAGCATCACTATGAGATCGCGCACTCCACTATCCAGATGGAGTACCAGCCTTGCAGCGGGCCAGACTGCCACCTTAACGAGGCGCAGTCGGGCCACTCACACGCACATCACCATTAACGGGAAAGCGCGCGAGAGCCACGCTCACGCGCGCTGTTAATCCACATGCGGCTGCCGTTGAGAGCAATGAAGGTCAGCAGCATGTACTCCAGCGACATGGCATAAACGCCCTGAAGGGCAAAAATCACCACGCTAATCACGTTAATCACCACCCACAACAGCCAGTTCTCAACGTATTTACGCGTCATCAGGATCATCGCCGCAATCGACAGCACCATCATGCAGGAATCCCAGAACGGGAAGGCGTCCGGCTGAAGCTCTGGCAGGGTGACGTTCAATCCCAGCCCCGACATCACCGCGACCGCCACGCGCGTCAGGAAGGCAAATACCGGATCGATAAAGACGGTCATCAGCCCGATAGCCACCACGCAGGCCGCGAGCCAGGCGAGGGCTTTGGGCAACGGCAGCCAGCGGATTTGCAGCTCCGCCTCCTGCTGGCTGTTTTGCCGTGACCAGACATACCAGCCGTAGATGTTGGCCGCAAAGAAGAACAGCTGTAGTAGCAGGCTGGCGTAGAGCTGGATCTGAAAGAAGATGATCGCAAACAGCGTAACGTTAATCAGCCCGAACGCATAGTTGCTGATCTTCTCAAGGCTAGCCAGCCAGATACAGAGTAAACCGGCCAGCGTACCTACCGCTTCAATCCACGACAGGTCATAGCCGCCCGCACCGATGGGGATGTGAACCAGGATGTTCTGTGTACTAAAAAAATCCATTTTTTCTCCGGGGCGTAATAAGTTAAGTACGTAGTGTAGCCGCAAAATCCAGCATGCGGTTAAGCGGAATTAACGCGCCTTCACGCAGGGCAGCATCCACGTGGATCTCATGCGCAGCGCCACCGTTCTCCAGCCCCTCCGCAATGGCTTTGAGGCCATTCATCGCCATCCACGGGCAGTGCGCGCAGCTACGGCAGGTCGCCCCTTCTCCGGCGGTTGGCGCTTCAAGCAGCTCTTTTTCCGGCACGGCCTGCTGCATTTTGTAGAAGATACCGCGATCGGTCGCCACGATGAGCTGCTTGTGTGGCAGCGTTTTTGCCGCGTTAATTAACTGGCTGGTTGAGCCGACGGCGTCCGCCATCTCGACGATCGACTGCGGGGATTCCGGGTGCACCAGAATCGCGGCCTGCGGGTATAAGGCTTTCATCCGGGTCAGCGCCTGGGTCTTGAACTCATCGTGGACGATACAGGCACCCTGCCAGCACAGCACATCCGCACCAGTCTGTTTTTGCACGTAGTTTCCCAGATGGCGATCGGGCGCCCAGATGATTTTTTCACCCATGCTGTCCAGATGTTCAATCAGCTCAACGGCGATACTGGACGTCACTACCCAGTCTGCCCGGGCTTTGACGGCAGCGGAGGTGTTGGCGTAGACCACGACGGTACGGTCGGGGTGAGCATCACAGAAGGCGGTGAACTCATCAATCGGGCAGCCGAGATCGAGGGAGCATTCGGCATTCAGCGTCGGCATCAGAATCGTTTTTTCCGGGCTGAGGATTTTTGCCGTTTCGCCCATAAAACGAACGCCCGCAACGAGAAGCGTAGAGGCAGGATGTTTAGCGCCGAAACGCGCCATCTCCAGCGAGTCTGAGATACAGCCGCCCGTCTCTTCTGCCAGCTGCTGAATTTCCGGGTCAGTGTAGTAATGCGCCACCATCACCGCATCACGCTCTTTAAGAAGGCGCTTAATTTTCTCACGATAGAACTGCTTCTCATCCCGGCTTAGCGGCGCTGGCTTCGGCGGGAAGGGATAAATTGCGGCTTCGGGATCAAACATCACACTCATTATGGCTTCTCGTTTTACTGGCTTAACAATATTGCCTTTGTTTTGCGGTAGATAGCAAAAATGACGGCAATGGTGTTTTATATACTAAACAAGATAGCGAATATCAGGTGGAATGTCATCGGGAATTGGTGCCGGCAGCATTTGTCGGGTGGCGGCTTCGCCTCACCCGACCTACAAAGCACTGGGGAACGACAGATAGCAAAAAGGCGCCTTTAGGGCGCCTTTTTACATTGGTGGGTCGTGCAGGATGACTCGGCTTCGCCTCGCCCTTCGGGCCGTTGCTACAGCAACGTTATCCTTCACGTTTAACATCTGAGTAAGACATTAAAATTGGTGGGTCGTGCAGGATTCGAACCTGCGACCAATTGATTAAAAGTCAACTGCTCTACCAACTGAGCTA
>NZ_JADBRA010000005.1:0-217105 GCF_014896205.1 Enterobacter cloacae complex sp. I2 | reverse complement strand
CGGATTGCCCACTTTCCCCGTCAGCGTTTTCTCTTCTGAATAGCCCCATCCGGACGAGATTTCTGCGGCATTGATTGCGCGTACGCGCACCAGGTAGCGCCCGGCATAAATCCCGGGGACGTCGAATGACGTGGTGGAGCTGCGCGGCACGTTAACCCAGTTCCCATCATTGCGGCGCCATTGCGCTTCATAGGCGATAGCGTTCTGCGCTTGGTCCCAGCTCACGCGCATCGTTTCGACGCTGATATTTTGCTGTACCACAGAAAACGAGCTGATCACGATGTTCGCAGGCGGCGACTGGTTGCCCGGCGGGATCACGCTCACCGGGCGCTGGTCAATGATGGCTCCCGTATCAATGCGATCGAATTTATCCGGATCGTGATTTGCACCGACGATTGTGAACGTGCCGTCATTATTATCAGTTACCGTAATAACGCGATACTGCTGTGCGTAGAGCTCATCAGACTCAATGACCCATACGGCCTCAGCCACAGGCGTTTCGCTGTAAGCAGTCGTAACGGTTACTTTATTGCCCCTTATCGACTGGATGGTGCGTGACTGCGAAACCCCTGATGGCAGATTGACAATCATCCTGTCGCCCGAAGATGCATCCGGTGCCCTGTCCAGCGTCAAAACACGACCATTCACCGCAGAAACACGGCCGCCAAGGTCACGTCCGGAAAGATTTCGGTCGGCTACAGCAATTACATAGCCAGGCTGTGGAATGTTACCGTCTTCCCCTACATTGAAAGTAACAACGCGATCTTTGTTATTGGTGAGGATCCCCCATCGCCCCTTTCGGTTCGCCTCCGATTGCCGGGTACAACCAATAGCTGTTATCTCAAGTTGATTAAAACCATAACGCGAAACCAGCGCCTGTTCAAAAACAGGTTCCATCGCATCAGAATAGGCGTTATCAGGATCAGACCAGGATACGAGCGCATTGGTATAACGGTTCTTTGTGGTGCTGCTGGAATAGGTAAACCGGCCATCGATAACGTTCGCATGCGTGTATGTAAAATCAACATCCCTCGGCATGTCCGCCAGCGCAACAATCTGGTCGTCGCCCCAGTAGGTCATCCCGCGGAAGATAGCAGCAAAATCACGCAGGACCGTATAAGCGTCGTTGCGTTCCTGAATGTAGACGTTGCAGGTATAACGTGGTTCGGTGCCACTTCCGCCTTTGCCATCCGGCACCATCTGATCGCAATACTGTGCAACCTGGTAAAGTGTCCATTTGTCTATGTTCGCTGTTGTGAGACGATCCCCAAGCCCGAAACGGTCGCTAACCACCAGGTCGTAGAATATCCACGCAGGGTTATCTGTCCAGGCCCATTTGAATGTCCCAAGCCACGTACCGCTATAAGTTCTTGTTTCCGGATCGTAAGTATCCGGTACGCGGATGACACGACCACGTGGTTCACAGGCAATTTGGGGAATAGAGCCATTGAACTGGCTGGAATCAAACTCGATGTACAACAGAGCTGTGTTTGGATAGCGCAGTTTGGCATCGATGACCTCTGTATAACTTTGGAGCGTCATCGTGTCGCCAATTTTGGCACTGTTTGCGTCAGCGGTAATTTTGCGCAGTCTGATGGTCCAGGTGCTGCCAGCTTTCGGTAAATCGATGCGATGGCTGCGTTCATAACCGGATGTGGTTTTCCCGGTCACATTAGTATCAAGGACCTTTTGCCAGCTACCACCGTCCGTCTGAAGCTCCACCACATAGTTGATGGAATACCCTACCAAATCCCCGTTATCTTGCTGTTTGAAAAGAGATGGCCACTTCAGGCGCAGGCGAACCGCTGAAAGCTGCGTATTGGTGAAGGTATGCGTCCAGGCTGTTTCGCTGGATACTTCGGTACCGACGCTGATTTCATTTTCTGTGCCAGGTATCCCCTGAATGTAATCCTGAGCCTGTGTCCCTGGGCGAAACTCCCACACGACACCGCTGAAGTTCTCGGAACCATCAGCGTTTTGTAAAGGTGTGCCGTCAAGATAGATATCCCTCACGGTCAGCCCACCAGCAAACTCCCCTTCACCGAGAACCATCAGGATTTTCGCTTTCGCAACGGACTGGAGATCATCGGGCTGCTCGACAGGGGTGCGGGAACTCGAACTGCCGCCTTTACGTCCGGTAATTGTTTTAGCCATATCGCGCCCATAAAAAAACCACCCGAAGGTGGCCTGATTGACAAATATTTGTTATTGCTGGTCTTCTACGTAAATCCCGGCAGAGGCAACAGCGCCGCCGATTCGCCGTTTACCATAGAGAATGGGGACAGGGTTTCCCTGAGAGGTTGTGTTCGTCACGCCACCAAATGCATAGCTGGCGCGGTTATCTGCTGATTGCTTGCTGGCTAGCCCGGTAGTCTGGGGAGAAAGCATCTGGACTACGCCGCCGATCGCCATTGATGCCCCAATCCCCGCCACAGCGCCCCATCCACCAGCGAAAGCAGTACCACCAATCCCAATCGCGGCCCCTCCCGTGACGAACGCAGCAACAGCGACAAGGGCAACCCCGAGGATTGTCTGAAACACCCCGGCTCGCTTACTGCCGATGATCACCGGCGCGATGCGGATTTCCTCTGTGCTCCTGTCCATACTGAGCTCATCGTTTAAGAGGTTTCGTTTCCCGCTGAATACCGCATAAGTTAAACCTCGTTGCTTACTGGTATTCAGGAAACGTTCAAAACCCGGCACGATAACGCTTAGGGCGCGGATGGCCTCCTTTGGTGAGGCTACTGATAAACGATATTCACGCCCGAAGGTGGCGCCTAGCACGCCGTACAATCGAATTGTGCGGACCGGCTCAACATTGAGTAATGCAGCCATTTTTCCCCCATAAATACTGTCACAGGCGGTTCTCAGAAACAGTCTTTAAAGCGCAGTATTTTCATTGTGCGCTCACGCCAGTAACCGCCATAAGGTACGCGCTGGCTCAGATGCCCATAAAGGTGATGCAGTAGCATGTTGCCTTCCAGCAGAATCCCCGCATGATTCCACTTATCAGCCTGAACCTGCATGATCACCAAATCGCCAGGTTTTGGCGGCCCGTCGAATTCACGGAATCCGCACTCATACCAGCAATCCTGATAGAAGTTGTCCGGGTAGTCGTTTTCCCACCAGGGATAATCGACCCGGTAATCGTGGAGTTCGATACCATGCGTTTGCCGGAAATAGCTCATTACCAGCCCCCAGCAGTCGAAGTGACCAAGCACAAAAGGACGCTCCAGCAGCGGCAGCTCTCCGCGCGGCTGAATGGTGCGTAAATCCCCCTCTGGCCAGCTCACGATATGCCAGGGTAAAAGCGTTGAGTCGCATTGCGCTTTATCCAGTTCGCTCGGCTGCGTAGTGGCGTCAGGGTGGCTGTGAACGATGGCGATCACCGTACCCCAGTCCTCAGCAACTGCGTAATCTTCCGGGCAGAGGACAAAATTTTCCTCCGGTGCCGCGGCAAGGTTCCGGCACGGGAAATAACGTTCAACACGACTTTTTTGCCCCACCACACCACAGCACTCACGAGGATATTCAGCGGCAGCGTGCGCCATAATCGCATCAATGGTTTTCTGGCGCATATCAACTCCTAATCAACGACGTGCCCGGGAATCCACCGAACGGCAGTTCGTTGCCGTCTCCATGCCGGAGCTTACAGGCCGTAAGCGTGCCGGGGCATTCATCCAGCGACGGATCACTCACCGGGTTGTTGTTTTTATCGAAATAGCGGGTACCGGCATAGTCGCAGCCGTCGCCGGTGCGGTACTTATTGCGCATGCACCAGGTGCACAGGGAATGAAGCTGGCGCGTGGGGATCATCTTACCCTGCAACGACATCGGGCTATCGAGTACGAATTCGATACTTTCGCCCGGAATTTCGCTGCTTTTGCCATCGATGTAAAAAACTCGTTTTCTGACCTGTTGCGGATCAGCTGTTGCGTTACCTGCTGGGAAGTTCTTCGCATCGAGATAATGTGAAAAAGTGTCATGGATAGTGACTTTCGCCTGAAGCATATCGTCATAAGCCAGGCACAGCGCTGTAATCTTGCTTTCGATATCTGCAACCGTCAGCGTTGGCTGGGCGCTGTTGCCGTCTGTGGAGGCTTCAAGGCCTTCAATTTGATACGGCCAGGCGGCATATTCTTCCCCCTGCCACCAGATACTTTTTGCCTTCAGCTTTGATTCATCACCACCAGCGGCGGCGATTTCCTCTTCTGTGTGCGGGAGGTTGTACGCGTGAAATCGCAGTACATCATCCACGCCGAACGTAGAGCCATCAACTTCGATAAGCCGGACTTTATTACCGGGCTCAAGGCTTTGATAGTCTGCTGTGATCATGGTGCGTACGCCTGTTTGAATGTTGCGGAAATGGTCAGAACGTTGCTGGATAAGGGCTGTGACTTGATTGATTCGGCCTCAATCCGGTAGAGCCCAGTTTCGCCAACTGGCGATGTCCAGATGAATGACTTTATAACGTGAGAACGAAAGAATTTAAGGGCCTGGAGCATGTCCGTTTTTTTGCCCGTTAGGGTTACAGGCCATGACTGCTTTTCAGAGTTGATGCCTTCCCCTGCAATCTGCTCATAGCCATCGCCAAAGGTTGCAGAGCGGGTTTTATGGCTAAACGTTCCTTCCATTCCCGCCTGTATCTGCGTTCGCCAGGTGAACGTTTCCAGTGCCATGTTTGCTCCATAAAAAAAGCCACCCGAAGGTGGCTTGTGACAATATGAGAAGGAAATTAGCGGGTTTCACAACCAAGCTGAGACTTGTCGATAATCTGCGTGCCTTCAACACGGTAACCATATGTGCCGAACAGAAATGCGTGGTTTAATTGATAAATAACAACATCGCTTAGGCCTACGGAACACTTGTCTTTTTCAATAGCCCGATCCATTGCAGTTTTAACGCTTGGAATGCCCAGCGGGAAAATAACAATTGGAGCTTTGTCTTCACCAGTCACACGTTGACCTTTTTCAAACTTAGCTGCGTTCAAGTTGTAATTTTTAGTACTACCAACGGTCATATCAGCAACACGAACAGTACAGCCAGACAACATTAAAGCCCCAAGAGCTAAAGCCACTACCTTCTTCATTTTAAGTTTCCTTTGATTGCAATCGGAAACATCTTAACATGATGAATAATGTGATAAAACAAACACCATGTCTCTTATCTTGATTTTGTTGCATTCCAGATGAGCCCACCAGGCTGAAGTTGTTTCGCAATACCTGCCCGAACAGATTGATCAATAGTCTGCTTGTAAGCGCGAGAAACAGCATCGTTATTTGCAGAAGTCTGCTGCTGAGAGTTCTGGTTTTGAACAACTACGGACGTTTGAATACTTACCCCACCGGCCGATGATGACTGAAGCCCATACATCGGAGCGTGGCCAACATAACCGCCATTTGCATAACCCTGTGCGCTTCGCATAAGTGAATAGAGGTTTCCAACTCCCAGCGCACTTGTTGCCTCTTTGGTGAAGACGAATTCGCCACCATGCACCACGCCTTTTGGCTGATACTTTCCTCCATCCCCTGTGTAGCCGCCAGTATCGAATTCCGGAACTGCGCCGCCACTAGAAAATCCGAAAAATGAACCAAATGATGTCCCCCCAAACGCAGACTTCATTCCGTTAACCAGCGCCAACTGTGTCAGCATCTGGGCTGTTCCTTTCAAAAAGGTTGTCAGGAAATCTGAGAAGTTAGCTTTTCCAGTGGTAAAAAAGTCTGTAAGAGTGCTGGCCATACCGGTGAATGTATTGTTGGTAAGTGTCTGCACTTGTGAGTAAACATTGGTTGCGGAGTCCTCAAATTCAGTCCAGCCCTTTTTCGCGCCGGTCAACCAGTCGCCACGCAACCTGTCCTCTGCGGCATAGTAATTATTCGCCGCTTTGAGCTGCTTCTGATAACCAACGTCCTCCAGAGAACCGCCGGCGTTCACCCAACCTGCGGCAAGCTGACTTTTCGCGAGTTCACGCTGAGCTAACCGATCGCTCATTCCAGCTCCACCGACCAAAGCAGCCTGCTTCTCTGCCATCTGCGTGACGTATTTCTGCGAGGTATCCATTCGCTTGTTCAGCTGATCCTGTTCGGTAATCTGATCACCTAACAGGGCTTTCTGCCGTGCCAACTGAAGCACCTGGTCTTTACTCGCCAGCAGGGATCGTTCCTGCTTTGTCAGGGAACGTGAACGCGAGGCCTCCTCCAGCACCTGAAATTTTGCTTCAGTCGTCCACAGATCTTTGCGCTGCTGGCTGATAGTGTCGTTCAGTCCTTTATGCTGCTGAAGAGCACGCAACTGCGCCTGAAGCGCCAGCAATTCGGTCTGAGCAGCGTCAGTACTGCGGTCGCCAGCAGATACAGTGCCCTGCTTTCCTGTTTTCGTTTTTTTGCCAAACGAAGCGACTGCTTCCCGATCCTTCTGAGTGGTCGCGGCGCTTATCTTGCGGGATGTATCGAGGTACTTGCCTGCGCTAATGTCAGCCGCGTCCCAGTCCTTTTTCAGCTGAGACACGCTGTTACCATAAGCGACGGCCATTTGTTCGTTATAGTCCTGCCATCCCTGCAAAGTATCAGTTTTCGCCCAGTCAGGAACGAGATTAATCGCAGCCGCGATAGAAGAAGAAATAATCTGGTTCAGCTTCTGGAAAACTATCGCGACGCTGTAATAAATTGCGTTAAATTCCTTTAGCGTGTTTGATGCCAGTTCAGCCACCCACTGACCGATGCTCTGCATAGCCTCAGATGCCCATCCCTTGATATCAAGCCACAGGCGGCCAAATGGTGTCAGCGAGTCGTAAGCCTGCTCTCCGCGCTCTGCCATCGTGTCGCCAAACAAATCCATAGCTTGAGTAACGGCAGCGGTCTGGTCTTTCTGCTTAACTAACTCGTCAATGTGCTTAAGCTGTGAAACGGTGAGAAAGTTGAATTGCTCATTAAGATTCTGAAGAGCCTTAACCGGATCCTTTTCAATATCCTTATAAGCCTTGGTAATGTCCTGAGCCGAAACAATGCCAGTTTCAACTGCCAGCGCCGTCGCTTTGGTAGCTTTCTCAAGCTGTTGCTGAGACATTGAGCCGATACCAACCAACTCTGTCATCAGACTCTGGACAGTGCCCACCGTCGCCCCGGTTGAAGCAGAGATTGACTGGGAGGATGCCATAATCTGTAGCGCTGACGTACCGGCAATGTTTCCGGTGCGGATGATAGCTTTATTGATTTCGTCATAGGCAGTGAAGTAATCAGATCCTGCCTTCGCGGCAAGGAGAACTGCACCGGCCAGACCACCAATCGCTACACGCGCCGGGGTGACCATGGATAACATCGCTTTTAGCGCGTTCCCCACCCCACCAAAGGAATCACGCAGTTGCCCCCCCTGCTGGATAGCAACCATATAAACCGGCATACCGGAGGCCAGTGAGGTCACAATATCCGTCATTTGCATTGGCAGGTAACGCATGGCATTACGGTACTGCCCCGCACTGATAGCTCCAGATTTCCAGGACTCTTCCTGCTCTTTTAGTCGGGCAATCATTGGCGCAGCGCGGTCCGACACGCCAAGCTGGGCCGCCTTCAGTTCGAGTAACTCTGCACGGGTTTTTCCGATAGCTGAAACCTGGTCCTCAAGTGAGTCGATAAAAGTTTTGCCTGCGGCAGCTGCCCGTTGTGCTGCCTGAGCCTGCTCAATGCGAGCACGGCCCTCCGCTGTTTCAGATTCCATGACCTGCGCTAGTTTCGCGCGGGTCGTCTCAAGCACGCTGTTGTAACGAGTAAAGTCCTCGTCACCCACCAGACCTTTGCTCCGGAATTTAGCCAGGCTTTCCTGAATGGTATCCAGCTCGTCCAGCGCCTTGTTAACAGGGCTGATTTTATTCAGCAAGTTTTGCAGTTCCTGCCGTTGCTGTTTCAGGCTTTCGCTGTTTTTTTTCTGGTTGTCGATCCCGGTGCGGAACGTACTGTTCAGGTCATCCGCTTTACCTGCCGCGGCGGACGCAGACTCCTGAAAGCGATCCAGCGCCTGGTTGCCGCGCTCCAGTTCACTGGTATTTACGCGCAGCGAAATAGTAGCGATGTCGTTACTCATCCAGCACCCTCTTTATGCATAATTTTTAGCGCGGTTCGCTCCATTATCTGGAGATCGGAAAATGCGGTTACCTCGTCGTGTACGTTATGCAGACGCATTACCCAGGGAAGGACGTTGTAATCAAGCCCTGTTGTGCCGCCCATCCCCGTGCGCCACTGCGTACTGACGGACTGAAATACCAGAAATGAAGGCCAGACATCTGGCCAGACATCGATGTATTGATCGTCGTAATCATCCGGCGTGAGCCCATATGGTGCCAGCTCTTCCGCAGTGGGCTCAGGCGTATAAAACGCCGAGGCAACCGCTATCAGTTTTTTTCGCGCTGCCCCATCAGTTCGCGATAGTAGGTTTCAGGGATAGCCTTCATTGCAGCCGGATAGTTTTCCAGCAGCACCGAGAGATTTTCCGCGTTGAATGTATCGGGGAGCGCCCAGCCAGAAATAATTTCCATCAGAAAATCAGTGGCGGTTTTGCCTTCCAGTTTTTCCAGATCAGCCAGCTCTTTGAGTGGCTTATGATTAAACGTGAAGGTCAGCACGCCATCCTCATCGCCGGCGCGCGGGATCGAGACGTTGGCCTTAAAAGTTGGTTTGGGCTGGAGGGTGAATTTGGTAGCCATATTTTTCCCGTAGAGTTGTGGCCCCGAGTGGGGCCGGGATTAATTTGCAGAAGTAACGGTGACATCACAGGTCGCGGTTTTCGCGCCATCGGCGGTCGTACCTGTGACAGTGGCATTGCCTTCCGCAACACCACTGACCTTGCCAGAGGCATCAACCGTTGCGATCGATTCATCCGAAGATGTCCAGATCACCGTTTTATTGGTGGCGTTAGATGGTTCGACAGTAGCGATCAGCGTGGCGGTTGCCCCTTGTTTAATGCTCAGGGTAGGCCGATCCAGGCTGACGCCGGTTACCGCTACTGTCTCAGTTTTTCCCGAGTCGACCTTGTAGAAGGTCATTGCAGGCGATTGCAGGTTCAGCACGACGCTTACCGTTTCGACTTCGTTCACCGCCGTGGTCGGCGTGTCGTCAAAAGATGCCGTGGCCGCCCAGTAACGGTTCTCCTTCGCCTTCGGCACGTACATGTACGCCGCCACAGTCTCTTCGTCTTCGTCCAGCTGGCGCAGCAGCGGATAAACCGGCAGAGTTGAGTCGTGAGCAATCGAGTAAGTCTGAGAGACAGCGGATTTATAGGTATTCAGGTTGCGCTGGCGATCATCGCTGAGGAACTGAATCTGCGTGGTGTTCTGATCACCACCAGATTTCGATACCTCAGTGATTTGTGGCAGCTCGGTCCATTCTTCAATTTTGCGAATAGAGCCTGAACCGCCACCAGCCGCGTATTTGTTTTTGTTGGTGGTGTTGATGTTGCGAAGAGTTACAGCCTTCTCCGCAATCGCGTCGATTTTCGCGATAACGTTATCAATACCCGACCAGTTGCAGTTCACGTGAACGATATCGCCGACCGCGATATCGTCTGCGGCGCTAACGGTGATCACCGCGTGCTCAGCATTCGTCGCGCCGGTGAAAGTAATGGCCGGGCCGTAGCCCGATGCCAAATAGACGTGAGAGCCGTTAGGCAGTGCAAAGCCCATAATGGTTACTCCTTTAGAAACGGGAAAACCGGCTCAAGGCCGGTCAGTTGTGGGACATCACAGAGGGAATCAGTTGGTAATGTCTGCCCTATAATTCAGGCTGACAGGAACGGAGTAGGACACAGGTGTAGGGACCCCGCGGAATATGCCAGGCGCGCTGCCAATACAGCAGGTAAAATCTTTGCCTGCAATTTCCAGCCCCTCGGGGAACAATTCCGCTACTCTGCCCGCCAGGGCAACGACGGAGGTACGGCCGGAGCCGGCTGGCGCCACGACATTAATCTGGTACACGCCTGAATAAGTCCGGCAGCGCAATCCGAGATCGATTGTTCTCGGCGTAACAGGCATATCGTGAACGGCCAGGTACATCTCGTTAGCAGGAGGTGTAAACGGCACGTTCTCCCATGCAACCAAAATGCCCTCAGCATCGGCCCAGGTACCCAGTCTGGCGGCCAGTGCAGATGCAATATCAGGAATCACCTGGACACCTCCCTGACAGCTTCCTCAAAGAAGCGTTGAAACTCAGCAGCGGTTATACGGACCATTCCGCCCGGTGCCTGTGTGGAATGCCCCATTTCAAGCGGGTAGGCATAGGGCACGTTGTTGCAGAAATAAATGGCCTTCATCCCGACTTTGAACAATGACAGCGTGTAGTTCCCGGCTGCTTTTGTCAGATCACCGGTTTTATCTACTCTTCCTGTTTCATCAGTTGTCGGAGCATCAAACGATACCTGCCAGTTACCACGAAAGCGTCCGCCCGTATACCCTGGCGGTGCTTTGATATCCATCCCATCCACCAGCCGGGCTTTTTTCTTAAGCCGCCCGGTTTTGGTCAGGTTGTCGGGATTGGCCCGCTGCGCTTCGTTATGGTCGTAAACAGCGCGATTATAGGAAACAGCTGTCTGGTTAACCTCCCACAACTCCGGGTTGCCCACCGGAGACATCATCACCAGTTGGTTAAGTATTTTAATACCAACCGTGCGCACCACAGCTTCTTGATTCGCTTTGACCTTATTGACGAAGGCTGTGATTTCAGCGAGGAATGCCGTGTTCTCGCCCATGTTAAGCCCTCAGTTGCGCTTTGTAGCAGAGTACCAGCGAGGCAGGTTTTGCAGGGTTGGGGTTCACAACGCGGTAGGCTGTGCCGTCTATATCAACCACATCGCCGATTTTAATTTCCTGCTCTGCGGTAAAGACGATTCGAACATCACCGTTTACGATGACCGTTCCATCAATTTCGCCTGGCGTGTATTCCGTTTTAACGCCGATCGCAGTGAACTGAACATCATCCCTTTTATGCTCGACTCCACCGATAACCGTTACTGAACCCTTGCGGATGACGTTGTATAACGCTCCGTTCTGCCTGAGCATGCGCGTTGTTCTGGCCTGCATACGTTGGTATTCAATCGCCATATCATGCCCTCTCTGCAAATGCATTGATTGCGTAGCCACGACCACCAGCAAGGTCACCCAGCAGCGCCATCACGGCAGGATAGGACGGCGTGAAGACTTCACCTTCTGCGACCGCATAGGTCATGGTTACAGCACCTTCCACACGTTCAGTTTTCACAGCGGCTTCGCGCACGCTGGAGAGTAAATCGCCGTCGATTGCCTCTACCGCCAGCATGCACTGTGCGGTTATAACCTGCCGTGGAACTTCATCCGGCGGGAAATCATGCTCATCCAGAACGACATTCACGCGTGGCCAGGCCAGAGCCTGTCTCGGGTCAGCTTTTGAGCCAACCCAGTCCAGACCTTCCAGATAATCCATGGCCTTAATCAACAAAGGTGTGAGCTTGTCAGGCAGTTCAATGCCGCGTATTTCCGCAAATGAGGCAAGATCCTCTTCACTGGCGTAGCTGTTGGCATCAGGAGAGGTGATATCGGTATTGACCATCGAATCATCCTGTTTATGGGGCTTTCGCCCCATTCGTTATTCCCCGGAAGGAGCAGTGAAGGTGATCTCTTCAGTGGTTTTCGCCACTCCATCTACAGTACCGGTTACCGTGAAGGTTCCAGCTGCGTCTGATGTGAGTTTCACCGTTGCACCACCAGCTGATCCAGTCTGAGAACTGGCCGTGCTGAGCGTGCCACCTGTGGACGTCCACGCGACGGTTTTACCGGATACACCGGAGCCATTCAGCGTGTACTTCAGAGAAACAGTTACCGCGTCTGTGCTGTCAGCAGTTGCGGAGGTTTTATCCGCTGACAGCGTTACTCCCCCACAGCGGATTCCAGTTTAATCAGCACGCCTGCCGTAGATTTGTTGCTGGTGAAGTGTTTCTTCCAGTTGCCCGCAGTGCCGATGGCGGTCAGGTCAGGGTTATCACCTTTGGCGGTATCCCAGCTGTAGCCCAGCAGATCAACGTTCACCACGCCTTCAGCGCGATAGCCAACCGCAAGGTTTTCCTGATCGTTGATATCGTAGGAACGGAAGCCCGGCGCCTGAGACTCAGTAACGGTCACTGCGCCGGCTACCAGCCCAAGGATCGCATCAGCATCCATGGTGTCGGTCACCAGCACAGGTTTACCCAGCGTGCCCGGCTGCCCGCCGTAAACCACCACGCCCGCTTCTTCGTAAATTTTGTTGGCAATCGCCTCATCCACAATGTCGAAGTAGGTCGCGGAGTGCATCACGAACAGAACCACTCGGTTAAACTTGTCGCCATATTTGCGCAGGCCACGCGTCAGGGTCTTTTTACCGTCGGTCTCAATGTCGGCGGTTACGACCATGTCGGCGTTAGCAGCAATCGCCGCAGTCAGCGCTTTCAGGCCATATTTCACATAGCCTTCCAGCGTGGCATCTGCGACATCAACGCCGATCACTTCGGAGAACTCATCAACGGAGCGGCCACGGCGTTTAAAGGCCTCTTCCGTGGTTTCATACGGACCGTATTTCCACGGTGCTTTGACGGATACGGATTCACCGGCACCGATTTTTTTACCTGTGACTTTATCGACAGAGTTCACATTGCGCGATTCGATGGAACCACCAACTTTGTAGAAGGCGCGTTTACGGAAATCGCCTTCAATCAGTTCATTATCCAGCAAAATCGCACCGTTGGAGGAAGCGTTGAACACTTCCAGGTTGTCCTGGCGACGCTCAAGAAACGCGGTCTGCGCCAGATCGTCGTAAATAACCAGGTCGGAATTAACAGTCGTTGCCATGGTTTGAATCCCTTATTTCGGAAGTTTGAGGAAGGCCTGCTGGCCGTGTTTGCGGATGTAGTCCGCTTTGTCGCTGGCGCTCATTTCGGAACGTTTCAGACTTCCACCACCATTTGGCTTGTGTCCGCCCGCGCCCGTGCCTTCTGCGCGCGGGAACAGATGCGGAGCCGTCTCCTTGAGTGACTCCGCCCACTCAAGCGGGCTTAGTGGGGTTTTGCCATCTTTGCCGAACAGAACATCGCCATTTGCATCAACCGCTACGGCCTCGCCTTCGTCGTTGAGCTGGAATGTGCCTTTGGCACGCAGAATAAGATCGTCAGAAGCTTCAGGCAGCGCGCCCGCTTTGGAGGCTGCTGCACGGATTGCATCCCCGAGAACCCGATCCCGGAATTTGTTGGAGAACGCTTCAGCTTTTTCCGCGCGTTCGTTTGCCGCTTTGATCTGCTTATCAACGTCAGCACGCAGGCGCTCGGTACGCTTATCCAGCACCTCATCAATTTTCCCGGCGGCGATAAGCTTCGCCTCTTCATCGTCAGAAAAACGCTGGAGTATGCCGCGTACAGCGTCTGGATCGATCCCGTCAAAGCGCGACAGATTTTCTTTTTGCTGCTTGATGGTGCCCAGCAGCTCAGAGTTTTTCGATTTCAGGCCTGTGACTTCACTGGTCACACGCTCATCAATCAGCTTCTGGATTTCGGGGGTGATTTCGATACCACCGCCACCACTGCCCTCACCGTCGTTTTCAGGTGCGTAATATTTCAGAAGCATGTTTCGAATTAACATAATTTCCCCTCGGGATTTTCTCGGGCCTCGCCCATAAAAAAAGCCCCGGCGGATGCCAGGGCTCAGAGTGTTTGTTTAACGCTTAATCAGGGTTGTTTAGTCGGGTGTAAACCGAGCCGATCAGGACGCCAATCATCCTGCCTTCAGGCGTAGCCTCGCCAGCCTCTTTGCAGATAGCATCCAGTTGTTCGATAACGTCATCCGGTAAAGGCTCCATATGAGCCAGCTCTGACGCTTTTTTCAGGAACGGGAGTGTTGTTTCAGCCACTTAAGGATCTCGGGGTTGATAGTGTCATTCTGGCCGCTCATAAACGCCGATACGATCTCAGCAAAAAGTTCTTTCGGTGATTCTGCGGCATAGGCGCTGAGAGCACGCCACCAGCCATCATCATAAGCACTTTCAACCAGTGCACCAACTTCAGGCCGGGAATAATACAGATGATGTCCAAGTTCATGCCACACGGTGCCCTTCACCGATGCCACCGCAACATACGGCAACTCCGCAGGCGAAACATCCAGTACATCCTGAGACAACGTGGACGACGCAACTGATGGCCTGACCATCATTGTCATATCGATTCCTGCGCTGTTCTTCAGAATATTTTCCCATTCACCGCTGTCCATCGCCCACCTGGAAAGGTGCACGGTTCGTGAGGATGATTCATAAGCGCCAGCAGCAGACGCCGGAACATCCAGAGTGTTACCGAACGCCGAGACGGGTTGGAGTCCAAACCGATGGATCACATCGAAGGCAGCCTGCGCCGCCTGTTTCGCCTCATCCAGTGATACACCATCCGGGAACTTCACATCCTGCGCCACACGCCCGGTCATCCACTCCACCAGCTCATCCAGGGTACGGGAGGATTCAAGTGTCGGGGCTGCCCCGGAACGCTCCTGAAGCTGTTCGAGGCTTATCCATTCACCCTTGTCCGTGTACATTTCGCCAAGGTCGATTTTACCCGCCCGGAACATCCGTCCACGCTCACCCCCCAGAACCTGATCCTGTCGCTGCGCCGATTGTCGCCTCAGCCATTCCAGATACGTGGTTTTCGCCGGTACCTGTCCGTCCATGCTGGCGCGGGTCCCCTCGTCCATCTCGTCTATATCGATGCCGAGTTCGCGCCACGACTTCAGAATCAGGGTTTCGGTAGAACGGCAGCAGAAATGAATTTTCCCGGGTCCTTGCAGGTAAGGTACCTTATGCCCGACCGGTTTATTATCCAGGGTGTAGCGCAGCAGGTCGCGAATGATGCAGTCGTGGCTGGTTTTATTATCCAGCGTAGACAGCCACTGCTTACCCTTCACGATGTCGCTGTTGGCGCTGGTGAAGCTGTTGCGCGCGGTGGCAGCCAGATGATTAACAGCAGTTTTAGCGATGCTTGCGGCGTTTGCCCTGCTCATCTGAAGCGCGCCGTCGCGATAGTCTTTATTGGCATGGCCGCGCACGCTTCGGGCGATGGTTTCAACCGTGTCGCCAGCAAGGTAGCCACGGCGTACAGCGTTTATGACCCGCGCCAGCCTGTCCGATTCCAGATTCTCCGCCCACTCACTCAGCAGGCGCCCCTGAAATGGCTGAGCCATCGCCGCGGCATAAACCATATCGGCGGTGATTCCCTGTAGCGGGTAGCGTGCCAGCACCTGTGAGGGAAGAAGGGAATCGAACAGGCTCAGCTGGTAACTGACCTCATTCCTGGAAAGCGCAAGCAGTTCCCCTTCCAGCCCGGACTGCATTGAAGCGACAGCCTGATGGTTAAGTTCGCGTACGCTGCCGAGCAAGCTTTCCAGACGTCTAACCGTGAAGCTATCAGCCGGAAGCCGATCCAGTGCATCCAGCAGACGGGCAGATAGCTCTGCGTCAGTCTCGTTAAGCAGCTTCACCATCCGGTTAGCGACACCTGTCGCATAGCGGCTAATCCAGACGGAATGAGCAATGGCCTCATCCCGCAAACTTTCGTTGACTGTTGCCATATCAGCCCCCGGTCAATGAGGGCGCCTGATTGCGGAGCGCATCAATCACATCATCCGGGCTGTCTGCCGGGTTGATGAGGTCGAGTTTCTGAAGTGCCCGGATCATGTCAGTATCGCGCAGTGCGCCGGACTGCCAGGCGTTCACAATGGCGGTGACCATCCCGGATTCGGCAACCTTCGCTATAAATTCCTGGTTGATGATGTAAGCTGGCTCATCCCCATTAATGCCCAGGTACTTTGCACACCAGCCCAGCGCCAGCGTGTAAGCCTCAGAAACGTTCGAAACGCAGATACCTAGCACCGATGTTGATGATGTCTGCTCACCGCTCGCCTGGGTGGCAGTCTTGGCCGTGGCGTTCTGCTCAATCAGTCGGGCGCCCAGCTGCACCATGTAATCGCGCTTGCTGTCCATGGCCTCTTTAGCCAGCATGTTCGGCTGCGCCTGGGCATAGCCAAACGAGCCTTCTCTGGGAAGCATTAGCGGTGAACGGGAACCAATTTTTACTCCGGCCTTCTCAAGGTAATCGCGCCAGTTGGTATCAAGCCCAGTCATATACGGCTGCACCTGACCACAGAACCACACGCTGTCCTCATAGTCAGCGCTGTTTCGATAATGGCCATGGTTTATCTCCACCAGCGCGGCCAGCGGTGAATCATCGATAGTGGGATCGTTGTTCTGGGCGCCGACAAAGGTAAACGGAATTTCATCCCAGTAGTCCTTTCCTTTAGGCTTCGGATGATATTCGCTGTCGACGGTGTAGGTTCCGCTTGCTGTGCCATCAGCCCGGCGCCATACCCGGCATATGAACCGCCCTTCTTCCAGCGCCAGCTCCCGGTACTGTATTTCATCCTTGTAAGCATAACCATCCGGCTCTTCTACGCATTCACGCAGGACCACCAGCACCAGCTGATCGCGCCCGTTAATTCGCTTTGTCCGCCAGTTGATGATGTTCTCTGCCGGATAGCGGAGGATGATCGCTTCGTCGGATGCTTCTGCATAGTCAACATAAAGCCCCTCTCGCGCCACCTCCAGCACGTTCTCGGCCACCAGCTGCGACTGTTGATAGATGCTGGTACCAGCACCGTCAGCATTATCCAGCAAGTATTTCAGCTTTTCAGGACCGTTAAAGGTGGGATCCTTTCGATATGCCATGCCAAGCATGCCGATCTTCGTATTACCCGCAATGGCGTAAAATACAGCGCGGCGCAGATAATCTTCATTGCGTTTACGGTTGCGCGTGGATTTATCGGTTGGATCGAGATAAGGCAAATACTTATTGCCCGCCGCTTTTACGGCCTCAGCGCCTTTGCAAAAATCTCTGTATTTCCGCCAGGCAGCAGAAGCCGCCCGGTGTTCTGGTCGAACCCAGGTGATGTCGTCGTTTGCCATATCAGAAAGTGGTGTCCATGGTGATTGAGTATGCGGGTTTCACGATGGGGTAATCCTTCACAATGAAGTACCCACCAGCATCATTGGGGTGATCGTTATCAGCTTTTTTGTCCGGCTCTCCGTTCGCTGCCCAGACCTGTTGTTCGAGGCTTTCGGTGTAGACCGGGCAATTCTGGACGTTCACCAGATAACGGCGCTCGCCGTTGGCGTTACAGAACATGGCGTTCATCGAGTTGATGCGGTCTTTAACCGGCGGGTTGGCATCATCAACAATGACGCTGAATCCGGCATCGTTGAGCTGAGCGATATCGGTCTTGCTGGCGTTCTGGGACTTGCGGGAGTCGCCAGAGGCATCCGGATAGATGTAAATCTCCCGGCTCTTTACGTAGCGACCATCCTCGAAGCGCCAGAACTCTTCCTGTATACGCTTAATCATCGCCGGCGTGTCGTAGACCTTCACCAGCTCGCGAACCGCGCGCGGTAGCCCGTTACGCTTTACGTGAACAATCGCGGCCATTTTTCCAACGTTGAAGTCCATACCGATAAACAGCGGATCCCCATCCTGAATCTCGTCAGAACAGTTGTTCAGCTTACGGTTAAAGGTGTGGTAAATGGTCCCGCTGTTAAGGTTCGTAAACTTCCCGCGCAGGTAAGCCTGAATCAGTTCATCAGGATAAGAACTCAGCAGCGAAGGGATGTAATCCGCGGGCAGGTTCTTCGCGTTATCGAAGGTGCTGGCCTGTATCAGACCGTACAGGGCCGAGAGCTCTGGTTTTTCACGCACCGCCTTAACGAACTGCTGGTAGACGAATTTGAAGCCTTCCGGCGTTGTGGTGACATCGATGCCGTTACGCAACCCGTCGAATTTGTAACGCATACGGGCAATGATTTTTCGCCAGGCCTGCTGCGCTTTGGCAGCCGCCATGACGTCCAGTTCATCCACCATCGCGTTACCGATTTTGAAACCGACTATCGAGCCGGGCTTCTCCATTGAGCGGCAGATTGTGGTCCCGCGGTATCGTCGCCCCTCGTAGAAGTGAACCTCTTTGTTCCCCTCATTGATTATGACGCTCAGCCCCCAGTCAAAGGCCACTTCCTCAATCGTCGGGTAGAAGATGTCACGGATCTGCGGGTACGTTGGCGCGAAATAACCCTGGTTGATTTTAGGGTGCTCCCACATCCCCTTACAGATGCCCCCACACCCCACCCACGTCTTACCGGAACCGAACCCGGCAACGTAGGCTTTGAATTTGTGCTGCATCGCGAGGAAACGCGCCTGAGGAATGTTAAGTGTCGGGCTGATCCCCATCTTCCGCCCTCGCGTCCACTACGTTGATATTGATCTGAACTGGGGTCGGTTCGTCATCATCACCATCACCGGCCAGCTCTTTGCGGAGTTTTTCCACCTCCAGCAGCCGGCGGTCGATTTCGATCTGCTGGAGACGCTGCGCGAACTCGCTATCCGCCAGGCCGAGCCGCTTCATTACCGCTTCGAACATTCGCTCACGGCTGATAGTGGTTATCTCGACGCCATTCTTGCCGATCTTTACGCCGGAGTAAGCGAGCCGAGAAGTTGCCGGGAGCTTGCGTGTATCCGGGAAATAAGGCTGGCCGATGCCGTCACCGTTACAGCGCGGACAGCCAGGGTTAGGCTCTCGGGTGTGATCGTAGCCGTAACCTCCAACATCGACTGGCTCACGCTTATCGCGTTCTGTAGCTTCGAGGCGCTTCTCTTCGAATTCCACCATATCGCGCCACTGGTAATGGTGACCGAAGCCCCAGCAGTAACGACACGCGCCGCGGCGATACTGCGAAAGTTGGTTTGCATCGAAGGTGGCAAGCTGCCACATCTGTGCGAGGACTTCATCGGCACTGCCAAGCGTGCGCTCAATGGAGGCTTTTTGCTGCTGCGCAATTGCCTGCGCAACGTTAGGATTCGCTATTAGCTGACGACCATAGTTTGGGTCACTATAGCCAGCACGTGCAGCGGCTGCCGTGGCGTTATTATCCTTCAGGTATTCAGCAATAAAGTGCTTTACCTTCGCGCTTAGCTTTATAGCCACCAGCTCATCTGCGCTTTTATCATTCTGCGCAGTGCGCACTATCTTTTGCGGGTAATTTTTTGTATTTTGCGCAGCAGTTTTCTTGATATAGCGGCGAGCAGTTACATAATTAAGATTATGTGTCTCGCACCATTTCTTAGGGGATATGCCAGTAGCAGCGTGATCAGACAGGAACCGCTTCTGCAGCTCGCCCCAGTCCGGCTTAGCCATTGTCACCTCTAAACTAAATGAACTTTAGACGTCACTCACAGCTTCAGTGTTTGAAGCAAGGAAGTATTTTTCTCAAAGAAATCTTGAAATGAGGATTTAAGCTTATGAAATATGTATAACTATGATGATGTTCACAAAATCAAGGCCAATCTCGAGTGGATAGTGCATCATGCCTCTGCCCGGTCACATTTGCGCACTGAGCATGACCAATTAGTGATTTCCGATCTAATGGAACTCATCCAGACTTATGAAACTCTTCTGGACCTTGTAAGCAAATTTGGTGCTTCCGCCTTAAATTCGGAAATCATAGCGGGTCTATCAATCACAGAAGAATTCATTGCTAAAGTTAAGCGGAATGAGGGTGCGATGTGAGCGACCAACACATTGTGAGGCGATTGATTTGTGTTTTGAAGCTTCAAACTGGTGGATTGCAGTTTGAAGCTTGGGCTATTTAATTGCCGTACATCCGATTGAAAAGCGCATTTTTCATCGCATCAGAATCAATCGGATCCAGGTTTAACCAGGTCAATGTCTCTTGGTTCTTTTCTGCATTGAAATCAGAAAACACACCATGGATATCACCGTTATCAGGTGAGTAGAGAACAGCAATATTCTGTTCTGGACAACTATGAGGTTTACACCCTGACAGTGCAATATACTTTTTGCCTGCAACTGTAACTTCGGTTGATGGCGTGCTTGTGCCACCACTTTTTACCCATTCAGGTAATTTGTTTTTACTAATAAGCTGGGAGTAGCTTTTAGAGGTGCTTTTTGCACTGGCGAAGTCAGAGAGATACTGCCCCTCGTCAGCAACAGCACTGAACGAAACCAAAGCTATAGCAGCGATAATCACTTTAACCTTCATGTTATTCCTCGTTCCATAAAAACACTTCAACTCTATACCTTTGCCGTCGCTATGTCAGCCTTATGGATAATCAGAGTATTTAATGATACTGCCCAGCACAAATGGTTAGGTAAGGATTATCTTAATCACTAGCGCTTATGCTTGTTAATTACTGGCTGACTGCCAAGCTCTTCAAGACTCTGATGAGGAGATTGCCATCTCCAGGGAACCATCTATAAAAAGAGCAAGTAGAACTGAGACTCCTTTTGCCCTCCTAGTTGGGGGCATTTTTTATCACTTATTCGCGATAAGTATTATCCAGCCTACCAGTTGTTGATCTGCGGTTCGTTTAGATGTGGTGCCGGGTGCCTCCCGGTGAGCCTTTAGGTTAACCAACCATGACCCGCTTGCTTCAGAAATTCACGATGCCCTCATGAAGAAGAGTCGTCAGGTTAATTAGCCCCGCCGCTGAGGGGGATTCACCACGGTCTAACTGTAACACATGAATGGCGATCGAGTGCGGAGTTGTGAGACTTTGCTACGGTTAAAGTCCAGAGGAGAGACTGTGTCAGAGCCTCATGGATGAGGTTCTATTTTACATCGGTCTGCTTATCCCAGCCCTCCTGGAATTCGGTCGGGTTGCCGCCCCCTGCGAACAATGATTATTTTACGTGCTGCCTTTCCTTTTCAATTTTACGTATTGCTGCTTTATCAAGATTGCATTGCCCTAGCGCCGTTATGAGCTGAGCGTTTAACTCCAGACTCGCCTGCCACGTGAACGGAACCACCATTCCGGGGATTGGGGTCACTGCGGTCAGGTCAGCGCTTATCGGTACCAGCGGCGCCGGTACGTACACTGTCTGCGTATTCCCGCAGGCTGTTAGCTGCGGCAGAAGGAACAAGCTGCTTAGCGCACAGATCACCTTCAAGCTCCTGCCTGATATAGACAATGTGCGTCTCGCCCTTTTGGGCCAAGTCGTTCTTTGCATTCTGAGTTGCCTGTGAAATGTCACGGATGAGGTTCATTGCGATGATCACGTTGTTGGTGATCGCTTCTGATGTATCTGCCCTGACCGTCGCTTTATCGCGCTGGTCTCTATAGGTAATCGCATTGCCACGGTAGTGGTTAATAGCCCAAACCATGAAAATCATCAGACAGATAACGACAGCGCAAATGATTGCTGTAAATCGGCTCATTTCTGGCCCCACTCGCAAACTTCACGTTCAATCTCACGCCGGGTTACCAGGCCCTTCCACTGCTTGCCGCCCGCATACGTCCATCGTTGCAGTTCTTTGCATGCTCCCAACACGTCACCGGCGTTCAGCTTCTTCAGCAGCGTGGAGCTGGCGAAAGCACCAGAGCCAACGTTGTAGGTGAAGGTGTAAAGCGCGGCGCGGGTAGGTTCAGGAATGCGAACTTTGATCAGCGGGTCGATAGCATTTGCCACCTTACGCAGGTCGGATTGAAGCAAAGCGTCACATTCTTTATCGGTGTAGCGATGACCGCGGCGAACGTCAGCGCCGGTGTGACCATCGCAAACAGTCCAGACGCCGACGACATCCTGATAGGCGTAATATTGTCGCCCTTCCAGGCCATCTGCATTGCCCAGCATGACAGCTGCAATAGAGATAGCTCCGGATCCGCCAACAATGGCACCCACCAGCTTATTTCTGAGTGTCGGGTTCATCTCGGCTCCTGCTTCGGCGGTTTTCTTCACGGATCTTGAAATACAAATTCGTAACATACGTAAGTACAGCGATAACTATGCCCACCAGCACGCCTATGGCGTTCCACTGCTCAGGGCTGTATGCGTTCAGAATGCCGTTTAACACGCTCCCCGCAGAAGCCCCGTAAGCGGCGCCGGTAGTTATTTTATCCATTCGTAACATCTCTCACCTCCGATAGTCCCGAGGTGTTATTGATAGGGACGATCAGGCTCTCGGGCTTGTACTAACAACAAGAATGGTCGAGTGTGATGGCCAAGAGCCTGAAATAAAAAAGCCGCAGCATCAGCGCATCAAAGTCCACATAGCTACGACTCAGATACAAAAAAGCCCCGGCTTTATGCCGGGGCTAGAGGGATTTGGACTGACCTCGCGGATAATTCCAACTTACCGCCGTCCATTGGCGACGAGGCCAGTGGCGCGGAATATTATAGATGTCAGTGCTTTTGGAATTAGCAATCAGTGCTTAAAGGGGCATGCAGCGGCCCGCTGATTATTTCTGCCTCACCATTGTGACAAATATCATCACCTCGAGTCAGATGCCAGACACCAGTTATTGTCTGGCCCGTTTCAAGGTCCTCGGTGACACCGGCGGTGTAGTAAGCAACCTGCACTATGCCGTTGTGCTGTATCCAGTAGAAACCTTCTTTCATTGCCATCTCCTCGGTGTGAGGATTTGATTATATGGCAGCGGTGTGAGTGTTGGTGTTAGAAATACTAAATCGTTAATTAAGTAATTCCTTGGACCGCCATCGAGGTGTCAAGCAATAAGCACAGCTCCGTGTTCTTTCCAGTTGAGCTGATGGCGAAAAAAAAGACCAGCAATAAGCTGCTGGTCATGGGTCATGCAGTTGTCTCTGCGAAGCGGGTGTATCCCCACCCAGTGTTTTCAGTATCGAGAGCATTATCAAATGCCTATTAAAGATAGTTCCTTTGATGAAACATATGCCAAATGGTTTGTGCCTCCCGAATTTTTTAAGAAAGTTCTTAGCCCAACCGTAAACACAAACTCATTCTAGGTTGAGCTGGTTGTGCAAGAGGTAGGTCATAAAGCAAAAAAGCTGCCTTTGGGCAGCCTAAAGATAAAGAAATTAAAGTTGTGGTGCCGGGTGCCTCCCGGTGACTCTGCGCTAGACCACAGAACCGCGTTCCATAAACCCGACTGGTTTTGCCTAGCCGCCCCACCGCTTAGGGGGATTCACCACCCGAGCACTCTACGTGGCATAGTGCTTAAAAGATACATTTAATTTACTATTTACAAAATAATAAAAACCCCGCCGAGGCGAGGTTCAGAATTTTTAACTATGGATATATAAAGCCCATCGTTAGACCAAAATTACCACAGTTTAGGGAAAAGTAAATAGCTCACGATAAATTCACGCCCTATTTTGTTATCTGCTTCAGCTGCGCATCAGCCCACGCCTCTTCGATATCAAACTTGGTGATGAGCTGGTCGTAGAATGGCTTAACAGACTTCTTCCAGGTATCGAGGCTGATCGCATCCGTTATCTGGCACACCGCGGCGTAAGCCTCAGTGGAAGGAATTCGTTCATACCCCCGCCCGCTGCAGCGCTTACAGTCAGCCATAACCGGCACACCCTGCTGTTCAGTAAGGACCTGATTAACGGCTTTCCCGCGTCCATGGCAATCTCTACAGGCGCAACTTACTACCTTCCTACCCTTACACTGAGGGCACAGAACGCGCGCTATCTCCCTGACCTGTCTGCGAATCTCAAACTCAGAAGGTCGAACATCTTTGACGCCCATGAGCAAAGACATCTTCACAAACTTCTTCTCTTTTGCCGGAGTGTGAGACTTCGTGCTGAAAACCTCCGCATCAACAAACCCTTCCCCATTGCAGCCATCGCACTGCTTCACGCTGGCGGCGCTGCGGGAATAGTCCTCGAACGCGATGGTGGCCAGCTGGTGCATTACCATTGGTTTAATTTCTGCATCAAGCTTCTGTAATGCCGCAACCCGGTCACATTTTGTCAGCGCGAACTGGGCCAACAATTCGATCGCCCTCTCCCGGTCATTATTGCTGATCCCCATCTTCCCGAGAAAAGCGCTATAACCCATGGCGGCCCGTTCCTGCGTCATGCCCATAGCGGCCATAATATCCGTTCCGGTTAATGAGTCTGACGCAGTAGCACGCGGAGTGACGCTAATCATTGTCGATTTGGCGAAGTGATATTTGAGGGTATTTTCAAGATTCATGCGGTCTCCAGCTCAGTAATGGTGAGTTCTAATTTCCCGCCCTTAACAACAGGCATCTTCACAACTCGATAGTCGACTACCTGGCAGTCATCCAGCCAGAATCCCGCCTTGGTTAAAGCGTCGAATGCAGCTTTTTGCAGGTTATCCAGATCGCGGCGCCGGCGGTCGGGCATGTGACATTCAATTCGGATTTTGAGTGGTGCAGCCGTTCGGATGTTTAGCCTGGCGCTTTGAATGACACTGGCCACGGCATAGCGGTACGCAACGCCATCAGCGCTAATGTGTGTACGCCCCCGGTTGTGCCGGTAATATCGGTTGTTACTCGGTGGCCAGGGCAAAGTGATTTGATATGTTTTCACGTTCACCCCCACATCCGGTTTCGCCAGCGGCTGTCCGGGCGCGCTGGTGTATTTGAGGTCGGCAAGAATGCACTTACAATCCAGGTCACGTAATCCGGGTTTAGGCTGCGCTCAACACGAACTCCGCGCGCCTTGTAACGCTTAACCAGTTCGTCGGCCTGTTCGGTGCTGCAATCGGTGTGGTGGAACCAGGAATACTTCATACCATCACCCCGCGAAGCCAAGCAGCTGCGCGGCGACATTTTCGGCCTCATCGCGACTGCGGAATGAACGGGACAGGACCCACCGCCAGAGGACATCGAGCGCGGCTTTATAGAGCTGCTGGAACTCGATTTCGTCCATGTTCGCGAATGAGATGCTGCGAGGATGCTTTTTAAGTGTTCCGTCAGGTAGCTGAATGGCATCAAAGTGCCCTGCCTCGACGATCACCCAGGCGCGGTAAGCATCAAAGGATTTGCACAGGCTAATGCCATTCGTGACACGCCGGTAAGCAACCTGTTCCAGATACTGCTCAGCAGCATCGATCAGCGCCCCTTCATTCCCACCATAAGAAGCGAGGAACTTGGCGTACCCGGTGATCAGCTTCCGCTCGTTACTCGAGATAGCCCCGCCGGTTGGTTCCCAGTATTCAAAACCGAGATTGAGAAGCGCGAAAAAGCGCCGGTGAAATGCCGGGTTTCGTACCCGCCTGAACTCGGCAACAAGAACATCGCCGAGCCGGGTTTTAGATTGTAGAATATCGCTGGTCTCGGGCGTAGCCGGGATCAGTATTCCTGAGTGGTGTTTTATAAGTTGTAATTCTAGCGCCATGGTTCTCTCCGTGGCGCATCAGGTATAGGTTGTTCAGGCCTATGAAAGAATAATATCAGACGGTGGTGTAACTCGGTACCCCAGTCTTTTTGCAAACTGCATAAACCCGTTGAGAGTGAATATTTCTTCTTCTTCGAGTAACGGTCGTAATGAAACTATTCCATTTACTCGATAAACCAGATATCTCCCTTCCGCAGGGAAGCTATAGATAACTGCTTTATCGGCCCTTCTGACCACGTCGTACCATTGATCATCTGCATTAAAGGCATCTGCACTACACACTATTTCCCCCAGAGCGACTTATTGACGCGGTAAACAGTAATCGGGAACAGCCAGGGGAACGCAAACAGCGATACTCTTTGAAACTGCTCCAGTGAAATTCACGCGATTAATTAAACCAATCGTCAGCGCTTTCCCAGGTCTCCTGCACGATATGTTCGACCTCTTTCTTGTCACCCCCGAAAACAATCAGCCCATCATGGCTGGCACGCTTAATCGTAAGCTGGCAATCATCAAACTGCTTACTGAGCCTTTTCAGCAGTTCTGACTCGAGCGCAGGTATAGCTCCATCAGGAAGTTTCTTCATGCGATCAATGATTAACTCGATTTTCATTTGTCCCTCCGCAATGAATTACTGTATGCATATACAGCACATTTATAAACGTATCTCACGGATTTTGCAACGCTTTAAGAGTAGAAATGCAAACCTGAGGTCTAAACAAAGGGCCTAAAAGAGCATAGGCTGGCTTTGATTCCCGCTCAAAAGCTCTGTACGGCCCTTTCTCTGAAATTCATCCATGTCGGTTGATCTCTGAATCATTAATAATATCGTTCAAGGCTATGAAGGAGAGCTATGGAGGAAAGATGTTGGGCTGGAAATTACTAATTGGCTTTCTTTTTGTCGCAATCGTTGGGTTAGCACTGTTCGGTTTCGTTTTTTCACTCCAGCAGTTGACGTAAAGAGTATGATCATTCTCTTTAGCATGCCATGCACGAAACGTAAAAAAACCCGCTCAAGGCGGGTTTCTTATGACTTTCACTTATCTGCTCAGGCTTATGCCGTCATCGCTGTCGTAAGTGTTCAGGTCACTCTCAGGTATTACAGCGCAATAACGTTAGCAGCAGCCGGCCCCTTGGCGCCATTCTCAATCGAGAACTCAACCTTTTGGCCTTCATCCAACGTTTTATAATCATTACTCTGAATAGCAGAAAAATGTACAAAAACATCTTTGCTACCATCAGTTGGGCTAATAAAACCGAAGCCTTTTTCAGAGTTAAACCATTTTACTAAACCAGTCATTTTATTTGACATAGATACGTCCTTTAATTTTCTTGAGCCACAACTTGTGGCGAACATGGCCTGATTGCAAATGAGGACTTACTGGGCAATTTGGAGAAGGCTCATGCAGAAGAGTATCTAAGGATAACACTTGAAATGAGGACTGCTTTACTAAAACTGCTTTCATAAGGTCTGTATGCCAAACCGAGGACACATAGTGAACCCTTATGAGACATTAAGCAAGATTAGATTTGTCAGCGATTTACTGAGGAAATTTACAATTCAACGATGTTTTAAATTTGCCTGAGAAGAGTACCAAATTCACGCGCTACTCTTTCTGTCGGGAGAAATGCCGTGCCCTGTCATCCCTATTCAGTTTATACTTCAATCTTAAGAAAAACCGCTAACGATGACGCATAGAGTGTTTGTCTTTCTTATTAAAATCATTCCAGCTTTTGATTTGCTCTAGCTTTAAGCCCTTCTCCATCATTACCGCCAATAAAATTCTGTAGCTTAGAAAATTTAGATTTCGACAAATATCATTAAAGAATAAGAAGTAAGCCTTCAAATCATCATAAGGTCAGCATTTTAGGGGATCAGGCCTTCATCCCCTTCCCCCTTGCAAGGTTAATTTTATCAACACATTCCCTTAATGCTTTGACTTGCTCCGAAGAGAGCTCAGATTCATCAATTGTGTCCAGAAGTGCGTTGAGAGAGCGCTCAATATCGTTTTTAGTCAATCGTAAACAGATAACCTTAATCCAACGTGGCGAGAACTTGCTGAGGCCGATTGCTCTTGTGATGCGCAGTTTCATGAGATGCCTCTTTACCGCCAGTGGTGGCGATTTGTAACTCGGTTATAACACACGTGGAGAAAACTTATGTGACTATTTCGCCTTAGAAATTTCTAAGGGTCGTTTAGCCAGGGTAACCGGGCTTTCAGTGAACGTCTAAGTAGGTTTTCCAGCATGTCACAAAAGCGCCTCGTCATTACCCGAAGCGGCTTATCACGTGAAGGTAGTTTTTACGGTCATACACAGGCTGGAATGTCAGCTTTGTGCCAGGAGCGGACATTGTTATTAATAGCAGCAGACGCCAGCCGGACTCTCTCGTCTTACAGCACTTCAACCACTTCAAATTCTTCTGCGATCAACTCCATATCTTTAGAAAAATGACCTTCGCGGGTAAAAAATCGCTGATGCTCATTTCGCCAGTATTGAAGGCTTAAATCGCCTTCACCTTCTTTGCGGGCAAACTCCTCAGTCACATCACAAAAACGCACCAGTCGCATTGAAACCAGCCGGGTCACGCAGACCGGGGTATTCAGGCCATCAAGGATAATGTTATAGCTTCCAATCCTCGGGGCAGACTTTTCTTGCTGGTAAGAGGCAAAGGATCCGCAGGAGGCCGTTTTAATCCCTTTTTTAATCAGGTCCGCAAGCTCGCTGGCCAGTTCCGGGCTGTCTCCCATTTGCCAGGCATCTGCGCCTGGATACTTTACTTTTAATACCTCAACAGTAGCCATTAAGAGCCCTTTTTAATCGTCGATGAAAAATGTCATACAGAGTTTTAACATGAACTTTCCGGACATTAACATTGATGCTTTCCCTCTGCTACTTTGTCCGCTCTTCGCTCAAAGCGCACCATTGCATCTCTATGCCCTGCCACCAGCTTTCAAGCGAGCATATTTAGCTTTCAAAAGCTCCGCCGGTGTCGGCCCCTTCGGAGCCACTGGAGCTGCCAACGCACGACGAACCGGCGGGATCGGCTTACCGGCCAGCACCCGCTTTTCCCACATATCCAGAATATCGCCGGCTTCACGCTCGAGTTCTTTATGGCTCAGTTGGCCATCAGTTCCCCGGCGCCGCAGCTCGAGGCAGATGTGATAGTAAATGGGCTTAGGCCACGGATACTGCTCGCTGCTCGGGTAACGAAACACCAGCTTGCGCCATTTCCAGTATTCAGCCATTACGTCAGTGGTGGTGATCCCCAGTACGCAGCGCCCTTCCCTGCACCACTTGATGAACTGGCCTGGCGAAGGCAGGAATGGACGCTCCTGACGGCGTACCATGCGCATACCGGCCTCAACCTGCTCCAGAGTGGTGATCCCGTTTTCTTTGAAGGCCAGCACCCACTGGCGGCGGATTTCGTCAACGTCGTCTTGGCTTCGATTAACCAGGCTTGCCGGGAACGCGGCCGCCAGCTGCACAAACAGGCCGTTGATAATCTGCGCCACCTGCTGCGTTTGTTCGCGTTCGGTGTACTTCTCAGGCAGGTTGTGCGCTACGCGGCGGGCCTGTTCCCGGTCAAAATTACGAATACTCTCGGCAAGGTTTTTCATTCCAGCACCCCGTCAATCCAGTCGGTGTTATGCAGGTCAATGCCGCCCCGGTAAGGTTTTACCGCTCCGGTTGCACGCAGCCGTTTGGTGGTTAGCTGATCCCACTGCTTTCGCAGACTCGAAGGGCTCAGGATGTTGTCTTTCCAGAACTCATCCCGGTTGGCCCACTGGAACAGGTCACAAATTTCGTAGTGAGTACGCTTGTCCTGGACACGCATCAGCCTAATGGTGTTTGCCCATTCAGCCCAATTGGGTTCGGATAGCGATGCGTTGACGGTGAGAAGCCTGTCGTAAATCCAGCGTGCGGCCTTGAGGTCATCAGCGGAGCCCCATGATTTACCTGCTGGGGTGTATATCCCGGCGGCAGCTTCTGGATGGCGTGAGAGAAACTTTTGAGTTTTCTGGTTTCGGGATTCGTCAGAATTCCGAGACGAGGATATTTTAATATTGTTCTTGTTATAGTCTTGGGTGTCTACCGTTTCCGGGAAGGTTTTTCCCGTTTTCGGTAACACTTTTCCCGATTTCGGGAAGACTTTTCCCGTTTTCGGTTTGTCTAAAATCCAGGCGGAAAGGTCAGTATTTATACCAACTGTTTTCATCACGCCCTGCTTTTGACTAAAGATAATTTTGCGTTCAGCGAGCGATTTGAGCACATCAGAAACATGCGAATCACTCAGCCCTGTAAGCTCAGCAATCACCGTGTTCGTAACGCGGTCCTGCTTCTTGTTCCAGCCGTAGGTAAGCCAGATCACCGCCTCAAAACATTGCCATTCCCGGCCTGACATTCTCAGACGAGGCTTAAGCTGTTGGATCTCGTTAGCGACCTTGGTATACCCGTTCGACAGGTCGGCCATACGACCTCCCGGTTGTTCGGTTCTGTGGGGGAAATTGATAATTTCAGCTGTGTTTGACATACTTATCTCCGCAATCGTTAGCCACTTTTGCACCTGAAAGTCGGTTCTGTTAGCGCAGACCGGCTTTCGCCTTTTCTGAATTCTTCACATTGCCCCCAGCATGGTTGTGACCATCGCCATTAACGGCGCAGTTAGGTCAGGGTCGACTCTGAACATTTCGAAAATCCCCTCGCCTAACTCCTTCAGCTTTTCCTTCTTTGGTGCATCGAGCATCAGGGCTTGCTTCGCCTCACTGACTTCTTTTTCCAACCTGGCCATGCGGTAGGCAAACGAGTCGTTTTTAACGACACGGTCGCGGTATCGAAGCGGTAAGACAGACATGATCGCGGGCACGAGTTGTTCGACGTTCTTTCGATACGAAGCGGAATCTTCTTTGTTGTCGAGCCAGCGGAACAGCTTCACGTTCCAGACATCGGCCTGGCCTGAGAAATCCACACCATTAAGTTGAAGTTCTTCCGCCGCTTCTTGGATTTGAAGCGCAACAGATACTCGCCCTTCTGATGCAGCCCAAGCCCGGACCGCAGAGCAGATATCGCGATGATCAATATCCCGCGCTGCCGATTCGCTTTGATGACACTGGAATATCAGGGGATTAGAGGAAGCTCTGCTACTCTGTTGAAATGAAACAGTTTGCATTGTTAAGGCTCCTGTTTAGGTAAACCGTCTGTGGGGTTTGGATAGAGATCTGGACGTAGTTCATGCGGAGTTACGCCTGTCATTTTGAAAATGGGAAAAATGAAATGCGGAGGTACCACCCCGTGATCACGATTCTTCCAGTGGCTTACGGACATACTTGTTACTCCAAGCGCAGTGCTTAGTTTCCTGGCAGACCCAGCAGCTCTAATTGCTTTATCAAGTGCGGACATTTTCTTCACCTTCATATTAAAAGCCAGAGTAAACCACAGATTTACACTAAATGCAAACCTTGAGTGTATTGCATGTATAAACCAAATATTTACAATGCCGATATGAGAAAAGAAGAACCCAACTTAGTACTGGTGGATCGCCTCACAGAAATCACTAACCGAGGCATCACCAAAGCAGATATGGCGCGCATAGCCGGAGTCACTCCTCAGGCCGTTAACGGCTGGTTCAAAAAAGGCGTAATTAGTAAGAAATCCGCACTTGCTATTGCAGATTCAGTAGGAGTATCGGTTGCCTGGCTTCTCGGTGAGGACGTCGGCGAAAAAAATGGCATCAAACCTGACGAACAACGATTGCTTGAGCTCTATCGCCAACTTCCTGAAGAAGAAAAGCAAAATATGCTTCGCATCTTTGCGCTTCGTCTTAAAGAACTTGATGAATTGTATGAGAAGTATATGAAAGGCCGTTTAAGAAATAATGGAGAATGATTAACAACCTTCTATGTAGATGTCACTGATTACTCCAACACAAACAAACACTTGAATGTCATTGCTTTCAACGTTGTTGAGATATTCCGAGCAGTGAATCGCTTCATCTGAAAAATAGATTGTTTAGTGATATAATTAAGGAACTAATTATGGCTACACAGCGTACTTCTGGAGATGTGACTTTGCCTAAGTCAATTTGTTTTTTCAACCACAAGGGTGGAGTAAGTAAAACGACTACAACCTTCAATCTAGGATGGAGCATTGCAAGCAAAGGCAAGAAAGTCTTAATGGTTGATTTGGATTCTCAGTGCAACCTAAGTGGAATGGTTCTGGGTTTTGAGAAAATGGACGAAGGCCTTGAAAGCTTTTACGAGAGTCGTGAAAACTTGACGATGGGACCAATTGTCGATTACCTCATAAATGGTGGTCAACCGGAGACTTATCTTTCCCAAGATAAAGGAAAGCTAACTCCAACATTAAATGATAATCTTTTCCTTTTACCGGGGCATTTAAGCGTCTCGGATCTTGACTCGCAAATCAGTGTTTCCCTTAAGATCGCTGCAGGTATCCCTGCAACAAGAAATATTCCTGGCAACCTTCCTAAACTGTTGCAACTTGTAGCTGCGCATAATGAAGTTGATTATATTTTGTACGACCTTAGCCCGAATGTTGGCGGTTTAAATGAAGTAATGCTTATGTCTAGTGATTACTTTATTGTCCCTACTGCTCCGGACTTCTTCTGCTGGCAAGCTGTAAGTTCACTTTCGACTAATATACTGAAATGGTATCGTGAAATCCGTAATTTCAAAGAACAAAATGAATCGCATGCAAGTGCAGCCAGGTCGATTGGAAACAGTCCTAAATTCTTAGGGACGATCCAGCAAAGATATCGACCTCGTAACGGTTCTCCAGCGAAGTCCTTTGAGAAATGGATTGATAACATTAGCCAAGCCGTAGATAATATTTTGGTTCCTCAGTTAACAGAATTAAACTGTGTTATGCCAAGAGAGAAAGTACAAGAGGCGTTAACTCAGACTGAATCAGAATTAGCTGCCTATAATCTGGCCCATATTTCTGACTTCAACTCGTTGATAGCTATTAGCCAACGTTTATCAACACCTGTATTCTCGTTAACGAATCAACAAATTGCCGAAGCAGGCCAATTTGGTCATGCATTAAACACCATGCGGGAAAGCCGTGACCAATTTGCTTATCAGTTCGACAAGTTAGCCGACCGTATTCTTATTCTCACTGCATAATTTACTAACCCGGCCCAGGCCGGGTTTTTTTTACCCTGAACCGCTAAGCAAAATCCATCACTCATTTCCTCCCTCCTGAGCTCAATATCTTTTGCCTTCCTCACATCGTTATCTTCACAAAAATCGAAATGTAAACTGTAGATTTACACCCAAAACAAACTTTTGATTGACATAACTGTAAACCAGTGATTTAATCATTATCACCAAGACGCACTACAAACCACCAAGGCAGGACGCCCACGAAGTAGCCGCCGACGGCATACGAATAGTCGGATGAGGTGGAGAGATTAACGCGCATCAGGTGTAAACGTTCCGCTGGCCGGCGATAAGGCAAACGAGGGTGAGAATGATTGATTTCGCACGCAAACCAGGACGGCAGCAAGCCGTAAAGCTGAACATCTTCGAGGTGATTCTTCGCCGCCTGTGCTACCTGCTGGCGCAAAAGGGGAATCCAGATGTGTAACTCAACAAAATGCGGGTACTGCGGCAAGCCGGTTAAACCGGAGGAAGTAGTCAAAAGTACCCTTCTCTATCGCAACGGCGCACAGCTGGCGCGCAACGAAAAAGAATACTGCTCTGAACGTTGTGCTTCGTACGACCAGATGGCCCACGAGGCATAACGTAAAAGCCGCGCAAGGCGGCCCGTACGTCCGGTGCTTCCGACCAAAGTTACACCGGAAAACTACTTAAAAAACCAAAGTTCACCCAATGGGCGCTTTCTCTGGCCCGGGGATCTTACATCCAAAAAAGAGGATCTCACATGGAATTTTTCTATGTAGTTAAGGCTACGCAGAAATCTGGCAAAGAAGACGCAGTGATTTGGTTCACTGCTAAATCAGAAGCCCGTGCAAACCTACAGCTCGATGTTGAGCTGGAAGATGCTGGTATTGAAACCGGACGCGGTAAGGATTATGCCAAACCGGTTCGCACCGATTTTCCGGTCTCCAACGACCTCCCGGAAGAAAGCACAGTGGATTACACTTGGTGCAAACGCTACGAACTCCAGGACGATGGACGCACCTGGCTGCCAAAGTCTGGTGCTGAGTCGACTGGACCCGGGGACAGCTCTGCCGCACCGGAAACGACCGTTAAAGTCGAAACTACCGTCGAGAGTGTCCCGCTTGAAAACCGCACTCCAGCGGTTCGTTATGCCGTCCACCTGATCAGCGACAAATACCAGTCACACATCACTAAAGAGCAGCAACTGGCTGCCAGCGAAATGTCTCTGGATGAAGGCAACACCTATCTCCAGAATCTGCTGCTGGCGAAGAACGACATCCCTGAAGTTGCCGAACTCAGCCTGAACGCTGAGTGGAAACTGGTTCAGGCGATTAAGCAGGTCTTCGCGCCAGATGAAGAGCACGAAGTAAAGCTACTTACTGCTTTCATGGCCGACTGGTTGAGAGTAGATGCCGGCGACCGTAATGAGGTAGTGAGAGAGTGGAGGAACGGAAAGCTTACTCTGCTCAAATCAGAAAGAACCAGCGACGCCGATTTTACAACCGATCAGGTTCCAGAACCTGAAAACGGTATTCAGATTGACGAGAATGATGACGAAACCACACGTTATCCGGTCGTTCGTATGCCATTTCGCAAGCAGCTACTCGCTCAGTTCACCGCCGACGAACTGCGCCACCACTTAACCCGCGAAGAATACGAAGGTATCAGCGCGCTGGAAATGGACACAGACAACAGCTATGTCCAGAACCTGCTGCTGGCGGCAGAAAACTGCGAAGAGGTGAAGGGTTACGGCACTAAAGACCTGTGGCGCTACACCGATGCCATTCGCAAGGTGTTCAGCCAGGAGAAGCGTCACGAACTCGCTCTGGTACTTCGTTTTACCCGAATCTGGGCTGCGACTGATTACATTGACCGTGGCATTCTGGCGCGCGAATGGGCTGCCGGTAATCGCATCAGTAATGTTCAGCGCACCGATTCTGGTACCAATGCCGACGGCGGCTATGTAACGGATCGCGGCGCAGGCGCGCATCACACTCTGGACACTCTCGATCTTGAGATCGCATGCGCCCTACTGCCTATGGACTTCCACCACTTCGAAATTCCTTCGAGCGTGTTACGACGTGCCAAAGAAATCGTGGCGAAGAAAGAAGAACCATGGAAATCATGGAGCGCCATCCTGCGTAATCAGCCCGGCATACTGGCGGTTAACCGTGCGGCAATCTTTAACTTGATCCGCATCGCGCCAGAAAACATCCACCACACGCCAGCGGCTCATCTTGAGTTTGTGAATAAAACCATGACGGCTGAATTTAACTCTGCTGTGAAATTACTGCCGTTGCCTACTCCTGTAGTTGAGACTGAAGCCCCAGCTGAACAACCGCAGGTTGAAAATCTCGGCAGCGGCGTGTTCTCCATCGATGGCCTGATGGGTGGAAATACCGAACCGGTCGTCAATACCTCCTCAAATGAAGTCGAAAACACGAAATACACAGCGGAGACCACCAGCGATGTGCAGATGGAAACGGCTAAGCCAGAGAAAGACGAAGATGTTGATTCGGTACAACCAGGCGAAGGCGCTTATGCAGCTAATACGCAGACAGATTCCATAGCGCCGGAAGAGCAACAGTCAGAGCCAGTAATCGAATACCCGGCCTACTTCGAACCTGGCCGCTACGAAGGTCTGCCGAATGATGTTTATCACGCAGCAAACGGCATCAGCTCAACTCAGGTGAAAGATGCCCGCGTCAGCCTGATGTACTTCAATGCGCGCCATGTAGCTAAAACTATCCCTCGCATAGCATCAAAAGTGCTGGACATGGGAAACCTGGTGCATGCCCTTGCATTGCAGCCGGAAAACCTCGAAGCAGAGTTCAGCTTAGAACCGGAGATCCCGGAGGATGCTTTCACCACCACCGCAACCCTGCGCGAGTTCATCGACGCGTACAACGCCAGCCTGCCGGCGCTGCTGAGTGCTGACGAGATTAAAGCGTTGCTTGAACAACATAACGCATCCCTTCCCGCTCCAGTGCCGCTTGGCGCGAGCTTGGAAGAAACGGCTCAAAGCTATATGGCTCTCCCAGCTGACTACCAGCGTATTGAAGAAGGCCATAAACAGACAGCAACGGCAATGAAGGCATGCATTAAAGAGTACAACGCCACCCTGCCCGTGCCGGTTAAAACCAACGGCAGCCGTGATGCGCTACTCGAGCAATTAGCGATCATCAATCCTGATTTGGTCGCACAGGAAGCGCAGAAACCGACGCCGCTGAAAGTGTCCGGCACTAAAGCAGACATGATCCAGGCAGTTAAGTCGGTTAAGCCCGATGCCATATTCGCCGACGAACTGCTGGATGCCTGGCGCGACAACCCTGGCGAAAAGATTCTGGTTACCCGCCAGCAACTGGCCACAGCGCGGGCAATTCAATCTGCACTCCTGGCGCACCCGACCGCCGGCATGCTGCTGACACATCCAAGCCGCGCCGTTGAAGTGAGTTACTTCGGCTTTGACGACGAAACAGGTTTAGAAGTGCGTGTACGCCCTGACCTTGAGATTGAACTGGACGGCGTGCGCATCGGTGCTGACCTGAAAACCATCAGCATGTGGAATGTGAAGCAAGAAAGTCTGCGCGCCAGGCTACACCGGGAAATCTTTGACCGGGACTACCACCTCAGCGCAGCTATGTATTGCGAGACCGCGGGGCTGGACCAGTTCTTCTGGATATTCGTCAACAAAGACGAGAACTACCACTGGATCGCCATCATTGAGGCATCCACCGAACTGCTGGAACTGGGCATGCTCGAGTACCGCAAAACGATGCGTGCCATAGCAACCGGATTCGACACGGGCGAATGGCCAGCGCCGATCACTACCGATTACACCGATGAACTGAACGACTTCGACCTGCGCCGCCTTGAAGCGCTGCGCGCTCAGGCTTAAGGGGGATTTATGCAAAATACTAATGTTACGGTTACTGACCAAAACATGGTTGTTAACTCAAACGTGGCTTTGTTCGATTCACAGTATCTGAACGCCATCAGCACGTTCGCGCAGATCATGGCGCAAGGCACCGCGACTGTTCCTAAACACTTACAGGGTAATCAGGCCGACTGCATGGCGGTAGCAATGCAAGCGGCACAGTGGCAGATGAATCCCTTTGCCGTGGCGCAGAAGACGCACCTGATTAACGGTGTGCTCGGGTATGAAGCTCAACTGGTTAATGCCGTCATTTCACGCAGCGGCGTGCTTGCCAGTCGTTTTGATTATGAGTGGTACGGTCCATGGGAAAAGGTTGTAGGAAAATTCCACATCCGTAAAGGCGATAAAGGCGAGTACCGCGTCCCGGGCTGGACCCTGGCTGACGAAGCCGGGATCGGCATCATTATCCGCGCAACTCTGAAAGGTGAAGATCAGCCGAGAGAACTTGATTTACTGCTGGCTCAGGCCCGAACCCGAAACTCTACCCTGTGGGCTGACGACCCACGCCAGCAGTTGGCATATTTGGCTGTCAAACGCTGGGCGAGACTGTTCTGCCCGGATGTGATTCTGGGCGTTTATACCCCGGATGAACTCGATGATCGCCGTGAAGAACGAGAGGTAAACCCCGCACCGGCGCAGCACGTTAGCCTCGCTGATATTTCAGGTGACAACGTCACTACGATTCAAACGGCTCAGGAAACAGCTCAAAATGTTGATGCACTTGCTGATGATTTCCGCGACCGCATCGAGGCGGCTCAGGATGTGGATAGCGCTAAAGCTCTGCGCGCAGATATTGAAACAGTTAAAGCAACGCTGGGTTCTGCCCTGTTCACTGAGCTGAAAAACAAGGCCGTGAAGCGTTATTACCTGGTAGACGCACGCAACAAGGTTGAGGCCGCAATCAATTCCTTGCCACCATCAGATGATCCTGATGCAGCTGCGCGGTTCGCAGAAGTAGAGCGCGTTCTTGCATCGTCGAAACGCCATCTGGGCGACGAGCTGCATGGTCAGTTCAGAATCACCCTGGCGGATATGAAACCGGAATATGTGGGCTAACGAGATCGGGAGGGGAATCCCTCCCTCAAGGAGAAGAAATGCGACTGATTAATCGAGGCAGTAAGCAATCCCCTTTGGCTCGCCAGGCATGTGAAATCGCACTCGCAGCCCACCAGCGAAGATATGGTGACTATGGGCGCAGCAAGATGAAAGAGACCTATACGGTGAGAGTGGAAGGCGTGAAGGTCTGGGTTGAAGTGGTCAACTGCAAGGCAAGCTACGTGGCCACAGCAATGACCGGCATGCGCCGACTGCGTTCCCTGCCCGGCCAGGCAAACTGAAACTGAAATATCAACGATTAAAGACCGGCATATCTATACTCATGCCGGTTACCTGAGGTGAACAATGTCGCAGGTAATTTACGATTCAGAATGGGGCGTTGCTTCAAAACTAAAAGAGAAGACAGGCCTTACAGATCGTCAGATTAAAAGCTATCGCCAAACCTCCTGGGTAGAAGGTGTTCATTTTAAGAGAATCCCATTGGATGGAAGCTGCTCCGAAGAGCGAGGACTTGTCTGGTACAACATCCCAAACATTAACAGGTTTGTGAAGGAGGCATAATGGCTGCAATGCCAACGGGTGTTGAGATCCACAACAATAAGATACGAATAAGTTTCAACTTTCAGGGCGTTAGATGCCGAGAAACATTGAAAGGATGGATCGTAAATGCTTCGAATCTCAAAAAAGCCGGGAATCTAAGGGCCAAAATTGTAAGCGAGATTCAGCTGGGCACTTTTGACTACCGGGGCGTGTTTCCGGAGTCAAAGGTAGCAGCAAAGTTTTATGCATCTAAAAATATTACGACGTTCGCAGAACTTGCAGCAACCTGGCACGAAAACCATAAAATCGATCTCTCCCCCAATGCCACAAGAAGCTATGGGATAGCTGTAAGAACGTTAACAAAACTAATTGGCCCTGAAACACTGGTTGCATCCATCACCAACAGCGACATTCTGGGCTGGAGAAAAGAATTACTGACTGGCGAGACTAACTATGCACCCGAAAAGAGGAGAAATAAAACCGGCCGCGCCGTTAGAACAGTAGATTATTATCTGGCCATCCTGCGACAAATCCTCGACTATGCGGTTAAAAATAAAGTCATTTCATATCAACCATATGTCGGGATAAAAAGGCTTCGTAAAGGGCAAACAAAACCAGACCCACTTCTGAGACATGAGTTTGAGCAGTTGAAAGAGACTGCTCCGCCTCAGCAAAAAAACATGTGGCAATTTTTTGCTTACACCGGCGTTCGGCCCGGTGAGCTTTGCGCTCTTGCCTGGGAGGATATTGATCTTAACTCCGGCGAAGCTAACATTCAGCGCAATCTTACTCAGGAAGGATTGTTTGGACCACCCAAAACCGAAGCTGGATACCGGACGATAAAGTTACTGGAGCCGGCTCTGGAAGCTTTGCGAGCTCAAAAAGAACTTACCGGGAGTGCCCCTAAGGTACCAATCACTTATCACCACCGGGAGTTCGGAAAAACGGAAACGCAGAAACTGCACTTTGTATTTATGCCCCGACCTCAGAAAGGAAGGCAAGCTGCCTATTATTCAGTCAGCTCAATTGTGTCACTATGGGATATTACGGTAAGACGATCGGGCATTCGCCGCAGACGCCCCTATCAGCTGCGTCATACATATGCATGTTGGATGTTGTCGGCAGGTGCTAACCCTGCTTTTATAGCGAATCAGATGGGTCATGAGAATGCAGAGATGGTCTTCCATGTATACTCTGCGTGGATAAATGCTCTCGATAGCGATCAGGTATCATTTTTGAATCAGCGCTTTGGCGGATATGCAAATGCCCCTATAGTGCCCCTGAAGGTAAAAACAAAGTAGTTAATTACTTGATTTCCCGGTGATATTTAATGAAAAAGCTGTTTGTACAGTTTTATCTTCTGCTGTTTGTCTGCTTCCTGTTAATGACGATGCTGGTCGGGTTGGTCTATAAATTCACCGCAGAGCGCGCAGGCAGACAATCCCTGGACGACCTGATGAAAAGCTCCCTCTACCTGATGCGCAGCGAGCTGCGTGAAATTCCCCCGCATGACTGGGCGCGCACCTTAAAAGAGCTGGATCTGAATCTGTCGTTTGATCTGCGCATCGAGCCGATGAAGGATTTTGATTTAGCGCCGCCCGCCATACAGCGCCTGCGCGACGGAGACATCGTGGCGCTGGACGAAAAATACACCTTTATTCAGCGTATTCCCCGCAGCCACTATGTCCTGGCCGTCGGGCCGGTACCCTACCTCTATTACCTGCACCAGATGCGCCTGCTGGATCTCGCCCTGCTGGGCTTTATTGCCATCTCGCTCGCTTTCCCTGTTTTCATCTGGATGCGCCCGCACTGGCAGGACATGCTGAAACTGGAATCCGCCGCGCAGCGTTTTGGGGAAGGTCATTTCACTGAGCGCATACACTTCGACAGCGGCTCCAGCTTTGACCGCCTCGGCATTGCCTTTAACCAGATGGCCGATAACATCAACGCCCTGATTGCCAGTAAGAAACAGCTGATCGACGGCATTGCGCATGAACTGCGCACGCCGCTGGTACGCCTGCGGTATCGTCTGGAGATGAGCGAAAACCTGACCGATGCGGAATCCCAGGCGCTCAATCGGGATATTGGCCAGTTAGAAGCGCTGATTGAAGAGCTGCTGACCTATGCCCGCCTCGATCGGCCTCAGACAGAGTTGCACCTGAGTACGCCGGATCTCCCCGCCTGGTTACAGACGCACATTAACGATGTGCAGAGCGTTAATCCTCAGCGAAAACTGCTGACGACTATTACTCCCGGGGCGTACGGCGCGCTGGACATGCGTCTGATGGAGCGCGTGCTGGATAATCTGATGAACAACGCCATGCGCTACAGCGAAACGACGCTGCGCATAGGTTTAGATTTACAGGGGAGCCAGGCGATTCTGCATGTGGAAGACGATGGTCCCGGCATTGAGCCAGCCGAGCGTGAGAAGGTTTTCGAGCCGTTTGTGCGCCTCGACCCCAGCCGCGACCGTGCTACCGGCGGCTGTGGTCTGGGGCTGGCGATTGTCCGATCCATTGCCCAGGCGATGGGCGGCACGGTTCGCTGTGAAGCAAGCGAACTGGGAGGGGCCCGCTTCGTCTTTAGCTGGCCGATCTATCACAACATTCCCCTTCCCGTACCTGCCTGACCTAAACCGCACGCTGGCCTGACCCGGCGTGTTGTGCTATACTTTTAGTATGTTGTAACTAATTAGGGGCAATCATGGCGACTTACGATCTCATCGAAAGGCTGAACACCACGTTTCGGGAAATAGAGCAGGCGTTATTGACCCTGACGGGGCAACTAGAGGGCTGCCGCCTGCTGGCCGCCCGCGTCTTTTCCCTGCCCGACGTGGCGAAAGGCGCGGAACACGATCCGCTGAACACCATTGAGGTGACGCAGCATATTGGTAAGGCGGCCCTGGAGCTGACGTTGCAGCACTATCGCCGCCTGTTCATCCAGCAGCAGTCCGAAAATCGCAGCAGTAAGGCCGCCGTTCGCCTGCCCGGCGTCATCTGTCTGCAAACGGATACCGCAACGCGTGAAGAGATTGAGGCGCAGATTACGCATATTAATGCGCTGAAAGCCGCCTTCGAGAAGATCGTGACCGTTGAGTCCGGGCTGGCGCCCGCAGCCCGCTTTGAATGGGTGCATCGCCAGCTTCCGGGGCTGATCACCCTGAACGCTTACCGCTCGCTGACGGTACTGCGCCACCCCGCCACGTTGCGCTTCGGCTGGGCCAACAAGCACATCATTAAAAACTTCACGCGCGATGAGATCCTGGCGCAACTGGAGAAAAGCCTGAAATCGCCGCGGACGGTCGCCCCGTGGTCGCGGGAACAGTGGATTGAACGGCTGGAGCAGGAGTACCACAGCATTGCCTCCCTGCCGGCTGAGTCGCGTCTTAAGATAAAGCGTCCGGTGAAGGTGCAGCCTATCGCCCGCGTCTGGTATGCCGGGCAGCAAAAGCAGGTGCAGTATGCCTGCCCAACGCCGCTGATTGCGCTCTACGATGCGGATCGGGGTGCGGTAGTGCCGGATATCGGGGAACTGCTGAACTACGATGCCGAAAACGTTCAGCATCGCTATAAACCCCAGGCGCAGCCGCTACAGCTGATTATTCCGCGGCTGCACCTGTATGTGGCGCAGTGATTACTTAAGGCTGCCCACCATCGCTTCCGGGCGGACCCAGGCATCAAACTCGGCGTCCGTCAGGTAGCCCAGCGCCAGCGCAGAGGCTTTTAGGGTAAGCCCCTCTTTGTGCGCTTTTTTCGCGATTTCGGCCGCTTTGTCATAGCCGATATGGGTGTTCAACGCCGTTACCAGCATTAAGGACTCATTCAGCAGCTGGCTGATTCGCTCACGATTTGGCTCAATGCCCACCGCGCAGTGCTCGTTAAAGCTCTCCATGCCGTCGGCCAGCAGACGAATCGATTGCAGTACGTTGTGGATCACCATCGGGCGATAGACGTTAAGCTCGAAGTTACCCGACGCGCCGCCCATGTTCACCGCCACGTCATTACCCATCACCTGGCAGCACAGCATGGTCATGGCTTCGCACTGCGTTGGGTTCACTTTACCCGGCATAATGGAGCTGCCCGGCTCGTTTTCCGGAATGCTGATCTCGCCGATGCCGCAGCGCGGGCCTGAGGCCAGCCAGCGGACGTCGTTGGCGATTTTCATCAGCGAGGCTGCCAGCCCTTTCAGCGCGCCATGGGTGTGAACCAGCGCATCGCAGGTCGCCAGCGCTTCGAATTTATTCGGGGCGGTAACAAACGCCTGCCCGGTGATCTTCGCCAGCTCGTCGGCCACGCGCACCGCATACTCGGGATGGGTATTTAATCCGGTGCCAACCGCCGTTCCGCCAAGCGCCAGCTCCGCCAGGTGCGGCAGGCTGTGTTCGATATGCTTAAGGTTGTGCTCCAGCATCGCCACCCAGCCGGAGATTTCCTGGCCGAGCGTCAGCGGCGTGGCGTCCTGAAGATGCGTACGACCAATTTTAACGATGTCGCGGAAAGCCTGCGCTTTCTCGTTAAGCGTCGATTTGAGCACGTTGAGCTGCGGAATAAGCTGCTCGCGAACAGCGATGACAGCCGCCACGTGCATGGCCGTCGGGAACACGTCGTTGGAACTCTGGCTTTTGTTCACGTCATCGTTCGGGTGAACCTTACGCTCCATGCCGCGCGCGCCGCCAAGCAGCTCGCTCGCGCGGTTCGCCAGCACCTCGTTCATGTTCATGTTGCTCTGAGTGCCTGAACCGGTCTGCCAGATGGCGAGGGGAAACTCGTCGGGATGTTTGCCCGCCAGCACTTCGTCGGCGGCGTTAATGATGGCGCTGGCCTTATCGGCATCCAGCAGGCCCAAATCCTGGTTTACTTTGGCGGCTGCGCGTTTGGTCAACGCCAGCGCCTGGATGAGCGAGACGGGCATTTTTTCTGTCGAAATGCGGAAATGCTCCAGCGAACGCTGGGTTTGCGCGCCCCATAGCTTGTCGGCCGGGACGTCGATGGCGCCCATAGAGTCTTTCTCGCGGCGATGCATTGTCATTACTTACTCCTTGATAACAAAGATGGGATTGCTCACATGCTTAAGAGATAAGTATTGATGACTTCTGAGAAACGTTATGGCGCTTTGTGCGCTCTTTTTGACGTCGGGTGGCGCTTACCCGACCTACGAGAGTGTAGGCCGGGTAAGCGCCACCCGGCAATTTACAGAATTACTTCACACACGCCGAACACTGAGACGACTGGATCTGTTTGAAGAAGTCGTTACCTTTGTCATCCACGAGGATGAACGCCGGGAAGTCTTCCACCTCAATTTTCCAGATCGCTTCCATACCCAGCTCCGGGTACTCCACGCACTCCAGGCTCTTGATACTGCCCTGCGCCAGCACCGCTGCCGGGCCGCCGATGCTGCCGAGATAGAAGCCGCCGTGCTTGTGGCACGCGTCCGTCACCTGCTGGCTGCGGTTGCCTTTCGCCAGCATGATCATGCTGCCCCCGTTGGCCTGCAACTGGTCAACGTAAGAGTCCATACGGCCCGCCGTGGTGGGGCCTAACGAACCGGAAGCATACCCCTCAGGCGTTTTTGCCGGGCCTGCGTAGTAGATCGGGTGATCTTTAATGTACTGCGGCAGCCCTTCGCCGTTGTCCAGGCGCTCTTTCAGCTTCGCATGGGCGATGTCGCGGCCCACGATAATTGTTCCGTTCAGGGAAAGGCGCGTTGAAACCGGATACTGTGAAAGCTGGGCCAGGATCTCCTTCATTGGACGGTTCAGGTCAACGCGTACCGCTTCGCCCTCACCCGCTTTACGCAGCGCTTCCGGGATATATTTACCCGGGTTGTTCTCCAGCTTTTCGATCCAGATGCCGTCGCGGTTGATCTTGGCCTTGATGTTACGATCCGCAGAGCACGACACGCCCATGCCCACCGGGCAGGATGCGCCGTGACGCGGGAGTCGGATCACGCGAATGTCATGCGCGAAGTATTTCCCGCCAAACTGCGCGCCCAGCCCCAGATTCTGCGCTTCGGTCAGCAGTTCCTGCTCAAGCTGCACGTCGCGGAACGCCTGGCCATGCTCGTTACCTTCGGTTGGCAGCCCATCGTAGTATTTGGTGGAGGCCAGCTTGACGGTTTTCAGGGTGCTTTCAGCGGACGTACCGCCAATCACAAACGCGATATGGTACGGCGGACAGGCCGCGGTGCCGAGGGTGCGCATCTTCTCGACCAGATAGTTCTTCAGCTTGCCCGGAGTCAGCAGCGCTTTGGTTTCCTGGTAAAGATAGGTTTTGTTGGCTGAACCGCCGCCTTTGGCGATGCAGAGGAATTTATATTCGTCACCGTCGACACTGTAGAGGTCAATCTGCGCCGGCAGGTTAGTGCCGGTGTTCACCTCTTTGTACATATCCAGCGCCGCGTTTTGCGAGTAGCGCAGGTTATCTTCGGTGTAGGTGTTGTAGACGCCGTGCGCCAGCGCCGCTTCGTCACCGCCGCCGGTCCAGACGCGCTGGCCTTTTTTACCGGTGATAATGGCCGTGCCGGTGTCCTGGCAGGTCGGCAGAATGCCTTTCGCCGCGATATCCGAGTTTCGCAGGAATTGCAGCGCGACGTATTTGTCGTTCTCGCTGGCTTCCGGGTCGCTCAGGATATCGGCAACCTGCTGCTGATGCGCCGGACGAAGCATAAAGGAAGCATCGTGGAAGGCCTGCTGCGCCAGCAGCGTCAGCGCCTGGGGGTCAACTTTGAGGATCTCCTGCCCTTCAAACTCAGAGACAGAAACGTAATCGCGGGTTAACAGGTAATACTCGGTCCGATCCTGACTGAGGGGGAAAGGATCCTGATAATGGAAGGGTTTATTCGACATTGTTCTCTCACTTACTGCGTCGGTCTGTTTATTCAGGGCAGATGTTCCGCTGCCCGGCTTAAAAGCGAGTCAGCTTATCCTACACAATTTTTTAACAAAAACTGAGACTAGTACGACTTTTTACATCCGCAGGTTACTTCCATCCGGTTTATTGCTTTAATACCCGGAGTTAATTCCACATTTGAATCAGGGCTTGATAATGCAAAAACTCATCAACTCAGTGCAAAACTACGCCTGGGGAAGTAAAACTGCGTTAACGGAACTCTACGGTATCGCCAACCCGGACAATCTGCCGATGGCAGAGCTGTGGATGGGCGCGCACCCGAAGAGCAGCTCAAAAATAGAAGATGCCAGCGGCCAGGTTCGCAGCCTGCGTGACGTCATCGACGCCGACAAGGCCGCGCTGCTCGGCGAGAAAGTGGCGAATCGTTTTGGTGAATTGCCGTTTCTGTTCAAGGTACTGTGCGCCGATCAGCCGCTCTCCATTCAGGTTCATCCAAACAAAAAAGCATCTGAAATCGGGTTTGCTAAAGAAAATGCCGCAGGTATTCCGTTAGACGCGGCAGAACGTAACTACAAAGATCCTAACCACAAGCCGGAACTGGTGTTCGCCCTTACTCCATTCCTGGCGATGAATGCCTTCCGCGAGTTTTCCGAGATTATTTCTCTGCTGCAACCGGTCGCCGGAGCGCATAAGGCTATCGCCCACTTCCTGGAGAACCCTACCGCGGAAGCCCTGAGCGCGCTGTTTGCCAGCCTGCTGAATATGCAGGGCGAGGAAAAATCCCACGCGCTGGCGGTGCTGAAAGCCGCGCTGAATGGCCAGCAAGGTGAGCCATGGGAGACCATTCGCGTGATTTCCGCGTTTTACCCGGACGACAGCGGCCTCTTCTCTCCGCTGCTGCTGAACGTGGTGAAGCTCAATCCGGGCGAAGCGATGTTCCTGTTCGCTGAAACCCCGCACGCCTACCTGAACGGCGTGGCGCTGGAGGTGATGGCTAACTCCGATAACGTGCTACGCGCGGGCCTGACGCCTAAATACATCGACATCCCTGAGCTGGTTGCCAACGTGAAGTTCGAGGCGAAACCTGCTGCGGAGCTGCTTACCCAGCCGGTGAAAAACGGCGCAGAGCTGGACTTCCCGATCCCGGTTGACGATTTTGCCTTCTCCCTGCACGACCTTAGCGCAGACGAAACTGCCATTGCTCAGGAGAGCGCGGCGATCCTGTTCTGCGTGGAAGGTGAAGCGACCTTGCATAACGGTAGCGAGCGTCTGGTGCTCAAGCCGGGGGAATCCGCTTTTGTTCCGGCAAACGAGTCGCCTGTCTTGGTAAGCGGCACTGGCCGTCTGGCGCGCGTTTTTAATAAGCTTTAGGGACTTACTGAATTTTTTAACAACTCTTGCTAAGCTAGTAACAGGCGTTGTAACACCAGGCGGTTTTGACCGCCTGGTTTCATTTTAGGGATAATCGCAATGAAAAAATCGGTCGTAGCGGTAGGAGTGATTGTTGCTTTAGGCGTGATCTGGACGGGTGCTTCCTGGTATACCGGGAAACAGCTGGAAAGCCGTCTGGCAGAGATGATGGCGCAGGCAAACAGCGAGATTAAGCGCAGCGCGCCTGAAGCAGGCCTGGAGCTGAGCTACCAGAATTACCAGCGCGGCGTGTTTACCAGCCATATGCAGGTGGTGGTGAAGCCGGTTGCGGGTAATCAGAACGCCTGGCTGAAACCGGGCCAGAGCGTGGTGCTGGATGAGGTGGTCAGCCACGGTCCGTTCCCGCTGGCGCAGTTGAAGAAATTTAACCTGATCCCCTCCATGGCATCAGCCAGAACCGTACTGGTCAATAATGAGGTGACGAAGCCGCTGTTCGATATGGCGAAAAATACGTCGCCGTTTGAGATCAATACCCGCATCAGCTATGCCGGCGATACGCATTCCGACATCGACCTGAAAGCGCTGAATTACGAACAAGGCACCGATAAAGTCGCCTTCAGCGGCGGTAATTTCAAGCTTGACGCCGATCGTGACGGCAAGAATGTTTCCCTGACAGGCGATGCTGAAAGCGGCCTGGTGAATTCAGTTAATGAATATAACCAGAAAGTTCAGCTCACCTTTAACAACCTGAAGGCCAGCGGCAACAGCCGCATGACCGATTTTGACGAGCGTATTGGCGACCAGAAGCTGAGCCTCGATAAAATCGCCATTGCGATTGAAGGCAAGGAGATGGCGGTGCTGGAAGGCATGGATCTGGACGGCAAGTCGGACGTGTCCAAAGACGGTAAAAGCATCAACACCCAGCTGGATTACAGCCTGAAAAGCCTGAAGGTTCAAAATCAGGACCTGGGTACCGGCAAGCTGTCACTGAAAATCGGCAACATTGACGGCCAGGCATGGCACGAATTTAGCCAGAAATACAGCAAAGAGAGCCAGGCTCTGCTGACCGATGCCGCCCTGCAACAGAATCCGCAGGCGTACCAACAGCAGGCGATGAGCGTGCTGTTTAATAACCTGCCGATCCTGCTGAAAGGCGAGCCGGTAATTACCGTTGCGCCACTGAGCTGGAAAAACGACAAGGGCGAAACCAACTTCAACCTGTCGCTGTTCCTGAAGGATCCGGCAGCCGCTACCGGCGAGCCGCAGACACTGGCGCAGGAAGTTGACCGCAGCGTGAAGTCGCTCGACAGCAAGCTGACTATCCCGATGGATATGGCGACCGAGTTCATGACGCAGATTGCGAAGCTTGAAGGTTATGGTGAAGAGGATGCAGGCAAACTGGCGAACCAGCAGGTGAAAGGCCTGGCGGCGATGGGCCAGATGTTCCGCATCACGAAGGTGGAAGACAACACCATTTCCACCAGCCTGCAATATGCTAATGGTCAGGTAACGCTCAACGGCGACAAAATGCCGCTGGAAGATTTTGTCGGCATGTTTGGTATGCCGACGCTGGGCATTCCGGCACCGGCTGAACCGGCAGCGCCGCCGGCAGTACCGCAGCAGTAATCGACAAAACCCCTCGTGAGAGGGTTTTTTTATTGCCGGGTGGCGGCTACGCCTTACCCGGCCTACGATTCTGAGCCTGCGTCACTTCACCGTCACTAACCGCGCCGCCACAATCTGATGCCCGGCCTGTACGTCCGCCTTCTCGATCCGCTGCATGATCCTGTCCGCGAGGGTGTACCCCATTTCACGAGCCGGCGTCGTCGCCCAGACGATGGGGAGATCGTCCAGCGCATTTTCACCCACATCGGCAAACGCCCCGAGCGCCACCTGGTGACCAAAGAAGGTTTCTACCCCGCCCTCACCGCTCTGGCGTCCGGCGCGGATCAAGCCGAACCACGCCCCCATCGCAATCACATCGTTATAGCAAATCACCGCGCTGATTGTCGGGCTGGTGCGGAGCAACGTGCCGATGGCTTCTGCGGCTTTCTTCTGGCTGGATTCGCACTCCACCACCCATTCGCTGTGAAACGGTAGGCCGTATTTGATGAGCGTGGAGCAGTAACCGCCCACCCGCTCGGCACGCGTGAGGGACGAGCTTTTACCACCGAGCCAGGCGATACGCTGATGGCCGCGATGAATAAGATGTTCGGTCAGCATTTGCGCGGCCTGCATGTTATCCGGGCGAAGGGTATCGGCTTCGTCGAGATAGCTGGCGCGCGACGCAAACACCAGCGGTACGCCTTTCTGCGCGGCGCGCTCACAGAGTTCGCTGCCCACGCCGGACGCACCGGCCACTATCACCCCATCCACCCCTTGCGTCAGCAGCATATCCAGCCTGGAGAGCAGCTGCTCCGGTTCGCGCCCACCGTGGAGCAGAAACACCATTCGCCCCTGCGCTTCAAGCGCCTCGGTAAGCCCCGCGGTCAGTTCTGCATAAAACGGCGAGGTGAGGTCGCGAACGATCAGCCCTATCACCCCGCTTTGCCCGCCGCGCAGCGCCGACGCCTGGCGATTTCGCACAAAGCCCAGCTGCTCAACGGCCTCGTTGACGCGCTGACCCGTTGCAGGAGAGATGCGCCCCTTTCCGCTCAGTACCAGCGAAACGGTGCTGACGGAAACCCCCGCCGCCAGCGCGACATCGTTGATGGTGATCTTTTTCGCTACAGCCATGTGGTGGCGTGACTCCCTGATAATGAGAACGCTAAAACGTTTTATCAATACGTTATCTTTATACTACCAGTAAAAGCCTGAGAATGTGATTTAGCGCGCACTAAAGTTTGATAAAACGTTTTATCTTCTCGCTGCATCGAGGCCGTTAAATCTCTTTCTACCATTTAAGGAGTCGTTTTATGACGACGAAAGCAGCACAAAAAATATCGCTGTGGGAGTTTTTCCAGCAACTGGGTAAGACCTTTATGCTGCCCGTGGCACTTCTCTCCTTTTGCGGGATCATGCTGGGGATCGGCAGTTCGTTAAGCAGCCACGATGTCATTACCCTGATCCCTTTCCTGGGAAATCCGGTACTTCAGGCGATCTTCATCTGGATGAGCAAGGTCGGATCGTTTGCCTTCAGTTTCCTGCCGGTGATGTTCTGTATCGCCATCCCTCTGGGCCTGGCGCGCGAAAATAAAGGCGTGGCGGCCTTTGCGGGCTTCGTGGGCTATGCGGTGATGAACCTTGCGGTTAACTTCTGGCTGACCGCGAAAGGCATACTGCCGACCACCGACGCGGCCGTACTGAAAGCCAATAACATTCAGAGCGTGATCGGCATACAGTCCATCGACACCGGGATCCTGGGAGCCGTGATCGCCGGGGTGATCATCTGGATGCTGCACGAGCGCTTTCACAACATCCGTCTGCCCGATGCGCTGGCCTTCTTCGGCGGCACCCGCTTTGTGCCAATTATTACGCTGGTTGTGATGGGGCTGTTTGGCCTGATTATCCCCCTGATTTGGCCCGTTTTTGCGATGGGGATTGCCGGTATTGGCCGCATTATCAACGGCGCGGGTGATTTCGGACCGATGATTTTCGGCACGGGCGAACGTCTGCTGCTGCCGTTCGGCCTACAGCACATTCTGGTTGCCCTGATCCGCTTTACCGAAGCGGGCGGCACCATGGACGTCTGCGGCCACTCCGTGAGCGGCGCGCTGACCATCTTCCAGGCGCAGCTGAGCTGCCCAACCACGCACGGCTTCTCTGAAAGCGCGACCCGTTTCCTGTCACAGGGCAAAATGCCTGCCTTCCTCGGCGGTCTGCCGGGCGCGGCGCTGGCGATGTACCACTGCGCCCGTCCGGAAAACCGTCATAAAATTAAAGGCCTGCTGATTTCCGGCGTGATCGCCTGCGTCGTAGGCGGCACTACCGAGCCTATCGAGTTCCTGTTCCTGTTCGTTGCGCCGGTGCTGTACCTCATTCACGCCGTGCTGACCGGCCTGGGCTTCACCGTGATGGCGGTGCTGGGCGTCACCATCGGCAATACCGACGGCAACGTGATCGACTTCGTGGTGTTCGGTATCCTGCACGGCCTGTCCACCAAGTGGTATCTGGTGCCGGTAGTGGCGGCCATCTGGTTTGCGGTGTACTACGGGATCTTCCGCTTCGCCATCACCCGCTTTAACCTGAAAACGCCAGGCCGCGATGCCGATACGGCCACCAGCGTTGAACAGGCGGTAGCCGGAACCGTGGGTAAATCCGGCTATAACACGCCGGCTATTCTGGCGGCGCTCGGCGGTGCGGATAACATCACCTCTCTGGATAACTGCATCACCCGCCTGCGCCTGTCGGTGGCAGACATGTCGAAAGTGGACACCAACGCCCTTAAAGCTAACCGGGCTATCGGCGTGGTACAGTTAAATCAACACAATTTGCAGGTAGTCATTGGCCCGCAGGTTCAGTCAGTGAAGGATGAGCTGGCAACCCTGATGCGAACCGTCGAAGCCTGATGCCTCGCCCCCCTCGTCATGAGGGGGTTTTACTTTACGGAGCACCGTCATGTTTGATTTTTCTACCGTCGTGGATCGACACGGCACCTGGTGTACCCAGTGGGATTATGTCGCCGACCGTTTTGGCGCTGCCGACCTGCTGCCCTTCACCATCTCTGATATGGATTTTGCCACCGCCCCCTGCATTACCGAAGCGCTGCACCAGCGAATTAACCACGGGGTGTTTGGCTACAGTCGCTGGAAAAATGACGACTTCCTGGCCGCCGTAGCGCACTGGTTCCGGCAACGCTTTAACAGTCAGATTGATAGCGAAACCGTGGTGTATGGACCGTCGGTTATTTATATGGTCTCTGAGCTGATCCGCATCTGGTCCTCGCCTGGCGACGGCGTGGTGGTTCATACTCCGGCTTATGATGCGTTTTACAAAGCGGTCGACGGCAACCAGCGTAACGTTGTTTCCGTGCCGATGCAGAAAACGGTGCATGGCTGGGACGGCAATATGGCCGCGCTGGAAGCGGCGCTGGCAAAACCGGAAAACACGATTTTGCTGCTGTGTAGCCCGCAAAACCCGACCGGCAAAGTGTGGACGCGGGACGAGCTGGCCACAATGGCGGCGCTTTGCAGACGATACGATGTGGCAGTAATCAGCGACGAAATTCATATGGATATGGTATGGGGAACGCATCGCCATACGCCCTGGAATGAGGTGGCGAGTGGCAAATGGGCGCTGCTGACCTCGGGATCCAAAAGCTTCAACATTCCGGCGCTGACGGGCGCCTACGGGCTCATCGCCGATAACGACAGCCATAACGCCTATCTGAATGCATTAAAAGGCCGGGACGGGCTCTCTTCTCCTTCCGTGCTGGCACTGACCGCACACATTGCGGCTTACCGGCAGGGCGAACCCTGGCTGGATGCGCTGCGGGCATATCTTGAAGAAAATCTGCGCTATATTGCTGACGAACTGAATACCGCCTTTCCGGCACTCAGCTGGCAACCGCCTGAGGCTACCTATCTCGCCTGGATCGACCTCAGCCCGCTCGGTATTGACGACAATACGCTGCAAAAGGTGCTGATTGAGCAGCAAAAAGTGGCCATCATGCCGGGATATACCTATGGAGCAGAAGGAACAGGCTACGTTCGTCTGAATGCGGGTTGCCCCCGTAGTAAGCTTGAACAGGGCGTTCAGCGCCTCATCGCGGGCATCAACACGCTGCTGTAAATTATTTGCGCAACGGAATATTCCCTTGCGCAAATAGCTTTTTACCCCGTTTTGTTTTTATAATATGGCGCACTTTAACCAGCAAAGAGTGCGACCATGATTGATACACGCCTGCCTTTAACCGATATTCACCGCCACCTTGACGGCAACATTCGTGCCCAAACCATTCTCGATCTTGGCCGCCAGTTCAACTTGACGCTTCCTGCTGAAACGCTTGAAACCCTGATCCCCCATGTCCAGGTCACGTCGAACGAGCCGGATCTGGTGAGTTTCCTGAGCAAGCTCGACTGGGGCGTGAAGATGCTGGCCTCGCTCGATGCCTGTCGCCGTGTCGCCTTTGAAAACATCGAAGATGCCGCACGCAACGGCCTGCACTATGTCGAGCTGCGTTTCTCCCCGGGCTATATGGCGATGACCCACAACCTGCCCGTGGCGGGCGTGGTTGAAGCGGTCATTGAAGGCGTGCGTGAAGGCTGCAAAACCTTTGACGTTCAGGCGCGTTTAATCGGCATTATGAGCCGTACCTTTGGTGAAGCGGCCTGTCTTCAGGAGCTGGAGGCGTTACTGGCGCATCGCGACCAGATCACCGCCATCGACCTCGCCGGTGACGAGCTGGGCTTCCCGGGCAGCCTGTTCCTGTCTCATTTCAACCGCGCACGTGATGCCGGCTGGCACATTACCGTTCATGCGGGTGAAGCCGCAGGGCCGGAAAGCATCTGGCAGGCCATTCGTGAGCTGGGTGCAGAACGTATCGGTCACGGCGTGAAGGCGATTGAAGACCGTGCGCTGATGGATTTCCTCGCAGAGCAACGTATCGGGATTGAATCCTGCCTGACCTCCAATATTCAGACCAGTACGGTCGCATCGCTGGCGCAACACCCGCTGAAAACCTTCCTGGAACATGGGGTTCTCGCTTCACTGAACACGGACGATCCGGCCGTTCAGGGCGTGGATATCATTCATGAATACACTGTCGCCGCACCGCAGGCCGGACTGAGCCGCGAGCAGATCCGTCAGGCACAAATCAACGGGCTGGAAATTGCCTTCCTGACGCCAGAAGAGAAACAGGCGCTTCGGGATAAGGTGGCGACCGCATAAACCCTTTGCCGGGTGGCGGCTACGCCTTACCCGGCCTACAAAAGTATTTAACACCTATGCCAGACAGAGCGTGGCGCGATGTCTGGCAGATTCGATCCCCAGCTCGATGAGCTCCATAATCTGGATGGCCTGGCTCGCCGGAACCGGATTTTCACCTGAACCGTTCAGCGCGTCACGGATTGCAGCGTAGTAGGCCGGGTAATTCCCCGGCAGGGTCAACACCGTTTCCTCAATCAGCGTCTCGCCCTCCGCACGCGTCACCACCCCGTCCCGCATGTCGTAGCCCCAGTCCTCCTGCGGCAAGCGTTCGCCATTTTTGAGGCGCTCTTCCTGGGGATCCAGGCCGAACTTCACGTAGCTGCCGCGCGCCCCGTGAAGGATATAGCGGGCCGATTCCGCAGCCGCAAGCATTGTCCCGTGCAGCACGATGCGGCGCTGAGGATAGCTTAAAATGGCGTGAAAATAGTCGGTTGTCTCTGCGCCCGGCCTGAGCTGCGCTAAATCGACCGTCATGCTCACGGGCAGACCAAACAGATGGACGGCCTGATCGAGCAGATGCGGCGCTAAGTCATACCAGATGCCGCTGCCCGGCCCCGCCTGCTCGCGCCAGCGGTCCCGCACCTGCGGACGATAACGATCGAAGTGCGATTCAAAATAGGCAATTTCGCCGAGCGTGCCTTCGCTCAGCAGCGCTTTCACCGTCAGGAAATCGCTGTCCCAGCGCCGGTTGTGAAAGACCGACAATAACCGCCCCAGGCTTCGCGCCAGCGCGTCCAGCTCGCGCGCCTGTGACAACGTCACGGTAAAGGGCTTATCGACGACAACGTGTTTACCCGCCTCCAGCGCCGCTTTCGCCAGCGGGAAGTGGGTGTCGTTAGGGGTAGGGATAACAATAAGGTCAATATTAGGATCGTTAAACAGATGCTTAGGCTCCGTCACCACCGGCACGGTGGGCCAGTCGGCGTGGACTTTGGCTTCATCGCTGCTTGAAATAGCCGCCAGCGCCATGCCCGGCGTGCCGGCAATCAGAGGTGCATGAAAGGTTTTACTTGCGTACCCGTAGCCAATAAGACCGACGCGGATGTTTTCACTCATCGTATGCCCCCTCGCTGTGCGCTTATTTATCACTGGCCCTGTGCTTATCGCACAGATTAATAATGTGCCCTGTGCGTTAAAATAGCATCCCGTGGAAACGTTTTTTTGTAACGCCGCATTAAAGGAGACATATTGTCCCGGGAATCGTTCCCAAAGCGCTTGCTCTGGAGAAAAGGGCGCTGTAACATTTGTAATCTGTATTTATGGATAAATTACAAACACAAATTATGACGTCAATAATTAATCGAATCATTGAATTAGCGGGATGGATTGTCCTTGGGGTTTCGGTCGTGTTGCTTGGCATTGCCAGCCATATCGATAACTACCAGCCGCCGGAGCCCGTCACTGTCGCACAACAAAAGTAAGCCATATCGTCATAAAGCGTGACACATTACGTTATGGTACGTATTGCCAGCCGTAATGAACGGGGTTACCCTTCTCTTCCAGGCATCTGCTGATGCCTGATTCTTCGCAAAGAAAACTCCTAATTTCGTCGCGTTACCCGAGTGGACAGTTTACGTCTTTATTAATCCGTTTATTATTCGAACGCATTACCTTTATGGGTATTACCCTTTTATATGGAAACTTATTAATATGACAGTTCAGGACTATTTATTAAAATTTCGCAAGATCAATTCCCTTGAAAGCCTGGAAAAACTGTTTGACCATCTGAACTACACGCTGTCGGATAATCAGGACATCATCAATATGTACCGCGCTGCTGACCATCGTCGCGCCGAACTCGTCTCCGGCGGTCGTCTGTTCAACGTGGGGGAAGTGCCTAAGTCCGTCTGGCGTTACGTTGTATAAGAAAGTAGCCTTCGGCGCGAAATGTTATATACTCTCCGCCCTGCAAATTTCTGTATAACATTTCGCGCAGACTATGGGAGAGCGTATGACCGCATTGCCTGGAGAACGAATTGGGGGCTGGTTAATCGCCCCGCTGGCATGGCTGCTGGTGGCACTATTAAGCGCATCGCTGGCGCTGTTGCTTTACACCACCGCACTGGTTACGCCTCATGCTATTCAGACGCTGATGTCCCAGAGTGCGCTTAATATTGCAACGTGGTTTGTGTCGTTCGTTTTCGCGATCGCGATGTGGTACTACACGCTGTGGCTGACCATCGCCTTCTTTAAGCGCCGCAAAAACGTGCCGAAACATTATATTATCTGGCTGCTTGTCTCCGTACTGCTGGCCGTTAAAGCGTTCGCTTTTTCGCCAGTGTCTGACGCGCTGGCGGTTCGCCAGCTCCTGTTTCCGCTGCTGGCAACGGCGCTTCTGGTGCCCTATTTCAAGCGTTCGACGCGCGTTAAGAAGACCTTCGTTAACCCGTAATAACCTTACAGTTAACCTGTTGTGGCCTGTTGTCGTTTATCCGATAATAGGCGGCTATTTTATTTCAGGCTAAATAATGACCGATTACTTACTGCTCTTTGTCGGAACTGTGCTGGTTAATAACTTCGTACTGGTGAAGTTCCTTGGCCTGTGCCCGTTTATGGGCGTCTCCAAAAAGCTGGAGACGGCAATGGGCATGGGGCTGGCCACCACCTTCGTGATGACGATGGCCTCCATTTGCGCATGGCTGATTGACACCTGGATCCTGATCCCGCTGGACATGCTTTACCTGCGCACCTTGTCCTTTATCCTGGTCATCGCGGTCGTGGTGCAGTTTACCGAAATGGTTGTGAGAAAAACCAGCCCTGCCCTGTATCGTCTGCTGGGCATCTTTCTGCCGCTCATCACCACTAACTGTGCGGTGCTGGGGGTGGCGCTGCTCAACATCAACCTTGGGCATAATTTCATGCAGTCGGCGCTGTACGGTTTTTCCGCGGCGGTCGGTTTCTCTTTTGTTATGGTCCTGTTCGCGTCGATTCGCGAACGTCTGGCAGCGGCGGATATTCCCGCGCCGTTTCGCGGTAACGCCATCGCCCTGGTGACCGCCGGTTTAATGTCTCTGGCCTTTATGGGCTTTAGTGGTCTGGTGAAGTTGTAATGAGTGCTATCTGGATTGCCATCGCGTCCATCAGCGTACTGGGACTCGTCTTTGGCGTCATTCTGGGTTATGCCTCCCGCCGTTTTGCGGTGGAGGACGATCCGGTTGTTGAAAAAATTGATGAGCTTTTACCGCAAAGCCAGTGCGGGCAGTGCGGCTACCCTGGCTGTCGCCCTTACGCTGAGGCGGTGGGCGTGCAGGGAGAAAAGATCAACCGCTGCGCGCCGGGTGGCGAAGCCGTCATGCTTAAAATTGCCGCGCTGCTTAACGTCGATCCGCAGCCTGTCGACGGCGATGAACAGGCGCAGGAGCCCGTCCGTGCTCTTGCTGTGATCGACGAAGCCAACTGCATCGGCTGCACCAAATGTATTCAGGCGTGTCCCGTAGACGCCATTGTGGGCGCTACGCGCGCGATGCACACCGTTGTGGCGGATCTGTGCACCGGTTGTAATCTCTGCGTGGCGCCCTGCCCGACGCAGTGTATAGAACTACGCCCGGTTGAAACGACTACCGAAAACTGGAAGTGGGATCTTCAGACCATTCCGGTTCGCAATATTCCTGTGGAACAACATGCTTAAGTTATTTTCTGCTTTCAGAAAAGAGAAGATCTGGGATTTCGATGGCGGTATTCATCCGCCGGAAATGAAATCGCAGTCTAACGGCACGCCGCTGCGCCAGATCCCGCTGGCGACCCGTTACGTTATGCCCCTAAAACAGCACATTGGCGCTGAGGGTGAACTGTGCGTGAAGGAAGGCGATAGCGTTCTTCGCGGGCAGCCGCTGACCTTTGGTCGCGGACGGATGTTGCCGATACATGCCCCGACTTCCGGTAAGGTGGTATCCATTGCCCCCCATACCGTTGCCCACCCGTCGGCGTTGTCTGAGCTAAGCGTCATCATTGAAGCCGATGGCGAAGACCGCTGGATCGATCGTGACGGCTGGAGCGATTACCGCGCCCGCAGCCGTGAAGAGTTGATTGCACGCATTCATCAGTTCGGCGTGGCGGGTCTCGGGGGCGCTGGCTTCCCGACCGGCGTCAAGCTGCACGGCGGCGGCGATAAAATCGAAACGCTGATTATCAACGCCGCCGAGTGCGAACCGTACATTACCGCCGATGACCGTCTGATGCAGGACTGCGCGGCGCAGGTGGTGGAAGGTATTCGCATCCTTGCGCATATTCTGCAACCCCGTGACGTGCTGATTGGTATTGAGGACAATAAACCGCAGGCCATTTCGATGCTGCGCGCGGTGCTGGCCGACAGCCATGATATTGGTCTTCGCGTGATCCCGACGAAATACCCGTCCGGCGGGGCAAAGCAGCTGACGCAGATCCTGACCGGTAAACAGGTACCCCACGGGGGCCGTTCGTCCGACATCGGCGTGCTGATGCAAAACGTGGGTACCGCTTACGCGGTGAAGCGTGCGGTCATCGACGGTGAGCCGTTGACCGAACGCGTCGTCACGCTGACCGGCGAGTCCGTTTCCCGTCCCGGTAACGTCTGGGCGCGTCTGGGTACGCCGGTACGTCATCTGCTTGAACAGGCGGACTTTTGCCCGGGAAGCGATCAGATGGTCATTATGGGCGGCCCGCTGATGGGCTTTACCCTGCCGTGGCTCGACGTGCCGGTAGTGAAGATTACCAACTGCCTGCTGGCCCCTTCCCCATCGGAGATGGGCGAAACGCAGGAAGAGAAAGGCTGCATCCGCTGTAGCGCCTGCGCGGACGCGTGTCCGGCAGATTTGCTGCCGCAGCAGCTATACTGGTACAGCAAAGGCCAACTGCACGATAAAGCTCAGGCGCACAACCTGGCAGACTGTATTGAATGCGGTGCCTGCGCCTGGGTCTGCCCAAGCAATATTCCGCTGGTGCAGTACTTCCGTCAGGAGAAAGCCGAAATCTACGCGATCTCCATGGAAGAAAAACGTGCCGCTGAAGCGAAGGCCCGATTTGAAGCGCGCCAGGCGCGACTGGAGCGCGAGAAACAAGCCCGTCAGGAACGGCATAAGCAGGCCGCCGTGCAGCCTGCGGCCAAAGATCAGGACGCCATTAACGCAGCCCTGGCCCGCGTGCGCGAGAAAAAAGCCACTGCCGCCCAGGCGGTAGCGATCGTGGCGGGACAGAAGCCGGACAACAGCGAAGCGATTGCGGCCCGCGAAGCGCGTAAAGCCGAAGCGCGCGCGCGTCAGGCGGAGAAAGCGCAAAACGCCAAACCGGAAGCCGACATCGACCCGCGTAAAGCGGCGGTTGAGGCGGCTATCGCCCGTGCAAAAGCCCGCAAAGCCGGACAGCAGTCGGTAGTGGTTGAACAGGAAGCGACGGATCCGCGCAAGGCGGCCGTGGAAGCGGCTATTGCCCGCGCCAAAGCACGTAAAGCAGCGCAGAGTCAGCCTGCCGAAGAGAGTGAAGCGCCCGTCGACCCGCGTAAAGCCGCCGTTGAAGCGGCCATCGCCCGCGCGAAAGCACGAAAAGCGGCGCAGCAGGACGACCTGCCTGCGGCCGCTAACGACGATCCACGCAAAGCCGCAGTCGCCGCCGCGATTGCGCGCGTTCAGGCAAAGAAAGCCGCGCAGCAAGCCGTTAACGAGGATTAAATGGTTTTCAGAATTGCAAGTTCCCCGTATACCCATAACCAGCGCCAGACATCGCGTATTATGATGCTGGTGTGCCTGGCCGCGCTGCCAGGTATTGCCGTTCAGTGTTGGTTTTTCGGCTGGGGTACGCTTTTCCAGTTGATTCTGGGTTGTGCCAGCGCCGTTGCAGCAGAAGCCGCGATCCTGAAGCTGCGCAAAATGGACGTCACGCGCATCCTGAGCGATAACTCTGCCCTGTTGACCGGTCTGCTGCTGGCCATCAGCATTCCGCCGTTCGCCCCGTGGTGGATGGTGGTGCTGGGGACGGTATTTGCGGTGATTATCGCTAAACAGCTGTACGGCGGGCTGGGCCATAATCCGTTTAACCCGGCGATGATTGGCTACGTGGTGCTGCTGATCTCCTTCCCGGTACAGATGACCAGCTGGCTGCCGCCGCATGAGATCGCCGCCACCGTGCCCGGCTTTATGGATGCCCTGCACGTTATCTTTACCGGCCACACCGCGCTGGGCGCGGATATGAACGCGCTTCGCATGGGCGTGGACGGTATCAGCCAGGCCACCCCGCTTGATACCTTCAAAACCTCCCTGCGCGCCGGTCACAGCGTTGAGCAGGTGATGAAATCCTCCATTTTCAGCGGCGTGCTGGCGGGCGCTGGCTGGCAGTGGGTCAATCTGGCCTACCTCCTGGGCGGCGCCTTCCTGCTGCAACAAAAAGCGATCCGCTGGCATATACCGGTGAGCTTCCTGGTGACGCTGGCCGTCTGCTCGACGCTCGGCTGGGTTATTTCACCGGATTCACTGGCCAGCCCGCAGCTCCATCTGCTCTCCGGCGCGACCATGCTCGGGGCATTCTTCATTCTGACCGATCCGGTCACCGCCTCCACCACAAACCGTGGCCGTCTGATTTTCGGCGCGCTGGCGGGCCTGATGGTCTGGCTCATTCGCAGCTTTGGCGGCTATCCGGACGGCGTGGCTTTTGCCGTGCTGCTGGCGAATATCACCGTTCCGCTCATCGACTACTACACGCGTCCGCGCGTGTACGGCCATCGCTAAGGGTCACGCCATGCTAAAGACAATGCAAAAACACGGCGTCACGCTGGCGATCTTCGCCGCCGCCCTCACCGGAATGACCGCGCTGGTGAACGAACTGACGAAAAACACCATTGAAGAGCAGGCAATCAAGCAGCAAAAAGCGCTGTTCGATCAGGTGATCCCATCAGATCTCTATGATAACGATCTGCAAAAAAGCTGCTTTGTTGTGCAGGCCCCCCAGCTCGGTAAAGGGGCACACCGCGTTTATATTGCCCGTAAGGGCGATAGCCCGGTGGGTGCCGTCATGGAAGCCACCGCGCCGGACGGTTACTCCGGCGCGATTCAGCTGCTTGTGGGCAGTGATTTTTCCGGCACCGTGCTGGGCACGCGCGTGACGGAACATCACGAAACGCCGGGCCTTGGCGACAAAATTGAAACCCGCTTAAGCGACTGGATTTTACACTTCGCCGGGAAGATGATTCACGGCGAGGACGATCCCGCTTTCGCGGTGAAAAAAGATGGCGGCGAGTTTGACCAGTTCACCGGCGCCACGATTACGCCTCGCGCGGTAGTTAACGCCGTCAAACGTGCCGGGCTATATGCCGAAACGCTGCCCGCGCAGATCAATCACCTTTCCGCCTGTGAGGAGTGACCATGAGCCAGGTTAAAGAGGTTATCGTCCAGGGACTCTGGAAAAACAACTCGGCACTGGTACAGCTGCTGGGGTTGTGCCCGCTGCTGGCGGTGACGTCTACCGCCACCAACGCGCTCGGACTGGGGCTGGCGACCACGCTGGTGCTGACCCTGACCAACTTCTCAATTTCTGTTTTGCGCCGCTGGACGCCGTCGGAAATCCGTATTCCGATTTATGTCATGATCATTGCGTCGGTAGTCAGCGTCGTGCAAATGCTGATTAACGCCTACGCATTTGGCCTGTACCAGTCCCTCGGGATTTTCATTCCCCTTATCGTGACCAACTGTATCGTCGTTGGCCGCGCTGAAGCCTTTGCGGTGAAAAACAACCCGGCCATCTCCGCGCTGGATGGGTTTTCGATCGGCATGGGCGCCACTGCCGCCATGTTTGTTCTCGGCTCCGTGCGTGAAATTTTGGGCAACGGCACGCTCTTTGACGGTGCTGACGCGCTGCTTGGCGGCTGGGCGAAGTCGCTGCGTATTGAGGTGTTCCATACGGACACCCCGTTCCTGCTGGCGATGCTGCCCCCGGGAGCCTTCATTGGCCTTGGGATGATGCTGGCGTTAAAATACCTGATTGATGAAAAACGTAAGCGCCGCGCCGCTGAACGCAGCGTACAGGAAGGGATCCCCGAGAAAGCAGCATGAATAAAGAGAAACGCATAGCGATCCTCACGCGCCTGCGCGATGAGAACCCTCATCCAACGACGGAGCTGAATTTTAACTCGCCGTTTGAATTGCTGATCGCGGTGCTGCTCTCCGCGCAGGCCACTGACGTGAGCGTCAACAAAGCAACGGCCCTGCTCTACCCTGTCGCCAATACGCCCCAGGCCATGCTGGAGCTGGGCGTTGAAGGGGTGAAATCCTATATCAAGACCATCGGCCTGTTTAACAGCAAGGCCGAAAACGTCATTAAGACCTGCCGGATCCTGCTGGAGCAACACGGCGGTGAAGTACCGGAAGATCGCGCTGCGCTGGAAGCGTTGCCGGGCGTCGGGCGGAAAACGGCAAATGTGGTGCTGAACACGGCATTTGGCTGGCCGACGATCGCCGTGGACACCCATATCTTCCGCGTCTCTAACCGCACCCGGTTCGCGCCGGGCAAGAACGTCGAAGAGGTTGAAGAGAAGCTGTTAAAGGTGGTTCCTGCGGAGTTTAAGGTGGACTGCCACCACTGGCTGATCCTTCACGGGCGCTATACCTGCATTGCACGTAAGCCACGCTGCGGCTCCTGCATCATCGAAGATCTGTGTGAGTACAAAGAAAAAGTCTATTCCTGAGTGGTCAACCCCTTTTACATGTCTAAGCCCTTAAGTTTAATAAGGGCTCTGATATCATCTCCGTTGACCGAAAATTGCCCTCTCTTTTTACATTAAGCCTTGTCGATTCTTCGGTCATTTAACACTCAAACAGGTTAATAGTTTTTTCATCACCAAAAATTTCTATACATCTGTGATCGCGATCACTCTGATAACCTGATGTTGGATTTTTGTTATTAAAACCCTTCCGACCCCTTAGCCAGACAAGATCTCATCGACTCCACACCGCACATAAGACCAGTCATTTTTCAGAATATGGGCTATATCACTGCCATTTGCCCAAAATAGCAGAACATATCGCCATACAGCCATTAAACAGGGTCATTTACAGTGAAAAAAACCAACAATTCCCAACGGATGAAATTTAACGCTGCATAACATTTGCGTGAACCGATGAATATACCGCCGCAGTTATATGTAACAGATTATTACAAACGTATTGCCAGATGGGGCTGGATAGTGAACATTACCCGCCGTTTCCCCTCCCAATATAACTATAAAGCGGATGGACTACGGTCATCACGCTATGAACACCCCCGTTAATATGGGATGTAAAAAAAGAGGTATATGTGTCGACTGCAAACAATAAACCAACAGATGAAAGCGTAAGTCTGAACGCTTTCAAACAGCCTAAAGCGTTCTATCTCATTTTCTCTATCGAATTATGGGAGCGTTTTGGCTACTACGGCCTGCAAGGGATTATGGCCGTTTACCTGGTGAAGCAACTGGGTATGTCCGAAGCCGATTCCATCACGCTGTTCTCGTCCTTCAGTGCTCTGGTCTATGGCCTGGTCGCTATCGGCGGCTGGTTAGGCGATAAAGTCCTCGGTACGAAACGCGTGATTATGCTGGGCGCCGTGGTTCTGGCGATTGGCTATGGTCTGGTTGCATGGTCCGGGCACGATGCGGGCGTGGTATATATGGGCATGGCCACCATCGCGGTAGGTAACGGCCTCTTTAAGGCTAACCCGTCCTCTCTGCTTTCTACCTGCTACAACAAAGATGATCCGCGTCTGGACGGTGCATTCACCATGTACTACATGTCCATCAACATCGGTTCATTCTTCTCTATGCTGGCAACCCCATGGCTGGCCGCGAAATTCGGCTGGAGCGTAGCGTTTGCGCTGAGCTTCGTGGGTATGCTGATCACCGTTGTGAACTTCCTGTTCTGCCGTAGCTGGGTTAAAGATTATGGTTCTAAACCAGACTTCGAACCCGTGCATATGGGCAAACTGCTGGCAACCATCGTCGGCATTGTGATTCTGGCCGCTGTTGCCACCTGGCTGCTGCACAACCAGGGTATCGCGCGTGCCGTACTGGCCGTGGTTGCGCTGGGTATCGTGATCATCTTCGCTAAAGAAGCCTTCGCGATGCAGGGTGCGGCACGTCGTAAGATGATTGTGGCGTTCATCCTGATGCTGGAAGCGATTATCTTCTTCGTTCTGTACAGCCAGATGCCAACGTCTCTGAACTTCTTCGCTATCCGCAACGTTGAACACTCCATCCTGGGTATCGCGTTCGAGCCGGAGCAGTATCAGGCACTGAACCCGTTCTGGATCATGATTGGTAGCCCGATTCTGGCCGCTATCTATAACAAGATGGGTGACCGTCTGCCGATGCCGCACAAGTTCGCTATCGGTATGGTGCTGTGCTCTGGCGCGTTCCTGGTGCTGCCGCTGGGGACGAAATTCGCGACCGATGCGGGTATCGTTTCTGTTAACTGGTTGATCCTGAGCTATGCGTTGCAGTCTATCGGTGAGCTGATGATCTCCGGTCTGGGCCTGGCAATGGTTGCACAACTGGTTCCTCAGCGTCTGATGGGCTTCATCATGGGTAGCTGGTTCCTGACTACCGCGGGTGCAGCGATCATTGCAGGTAAGATTGCGAACCTGATGGCGGTACCGGACAACGTTACCGACCCGCTGGTCTCCCTGAACGTCTACGGCACCGTGTTCATGCAAATTGGTATCGCGACCGCCGTGATTGCCGTGCTGATGCTGCTGACCGCACCTAAACTCAATCGTATGACGCAGGACGACGACAAATCCGCTAAAGCGACCAACACCGCGAACGCGTAATGTCATCGGGAAACGACTGAACAGAAGCCGCTAATTGATTAGCGGCTTTTTTTTTATCCGAACGCGCACTAACATAGCGGGAACCTCAGCAAAAAGGAGTTACCGATGAAACTGTTCTATAAACCGGGCGCCTGCTCTCTTGCTTCGCATATCACCCTTCGCGAGAGCGGTAAGGATTTCACGCTGGACGGCGTTGACCTGATGAAAAAGCGCCTGGAAAACGGGGATGACTTTTTTGCGATTAACCCAAAAGGGCAGGTTCCGGCCCTGCTGCTGGATGATGGCACCCTGCTGACCGAAGGCGTGGCGATTATGCAATTCCTGGCGGACAACGTACCGGATCGTCAGCTCCTTGCCCCCACCGGCAGCATTGCGCGCTATAAGACGCTGGAGTGGCTTAACTATATTGCCACCGAACTGCACAAAGGCTTTACACCTCTGTTCCGCCCGGACACGCCGGAAGAGTACAAACCCACCGTACGCATGCTGCTGGAGAAAAAATTACAGTACATCAACGACGCGCTGAAAGACGACCAGTGGATCGGGGGCTCGCGTTTCACCATCGCCGATGCGTATCTGTTTACCGTTCTGCGCTGGGCGCGCGCGGTTAAGCTGAACATGGACGGGTTAGATCATATTGCGTCATATATGGCGCGCGTGGCGGAGCGTCCTGCGGTTGCTGCGGCGCTGAAAGCGGAAGGACTGAATTAACCAAGTGGCTTGTGTTGCCGGGTGGCGCTGACGCTTACCCGGCCTACGAACTCTGGACGGTTATAACCGTGTGGCGCTGAAATAGTGCTCCGGCTTCGCGATACGATCCTGCGCCGCAACCACCTGTAGCTCATATTCCTGCATCGTCTTCGTCGCAATCATGATTTCATAAACGGCTGCCGTCACGTGCTCCAGCGCGTCGCGCAGGCTCGCGCCCTGTAAGAGCTTCACCAGCAGTAAACCGCTGGTCACATCACCGACCCCGACGGGCTGACGTGTACCGAAATCCACCAGCGGTCGACTGATATGCCAGGCTTCGTCCTTCGTCACCAGCAGCATCTCAAAACGGTCCTGGCTCAATCCTGCGCGTGCCAGGTGTTTAACCAGTACAATCTCTGGCCCCTGCGCGATCAGCTCGCGAGAAGCGCTTACAGCCTCTTCTACGCTGTTAACCGGATGCTCGCTCAGGATCTCCAGTTCAATCAGGTTGGGCGCAATAATATCGCTGGCGGGCAGCGCATGACGGACATGAAACTCCGCAACGCCCGGCGCTACGATGCAGCCCTTTTCAGGATGGCCCATCACCGGATCGCAGAAATATTTCGCCGCAGGGTTAGCCGCTTTCACCTGGCGCACGATGCCGAGGATATGCTCCCCCTGCTCCGCCGAGCCCAGATAGCCGCTCAGTACAGCATCGCAGCGTTTAAGCTGGTCGATATCCGCAATGCCCTGAACGATTTCCGTCAGATGCGACGGCGGCATCACGCAGCCGGTCCATTTACCGTACTGGGTGTGATTCGAGAACTGGACGGTATTGAGGGGCCAGACGTTGGCCCCGAGGCGGCGCATTGGGAATTCCGCAGCGCTGTTGCCAGCATGTCCAAAAACAACGTGGGACTGAATGGCGAGGATGTTCTTCATCTTGTACTTACCAAACCCTGTCAAAACAAAAGGGGCGTGGTTTCCCACGCCCCTGCATACTTTTAATTACTTCCAGCAGACCAGGCAGTAGTTTTTCTTACCGCGACGCAGCAGCGTGTAGCGACCATACAGACGGTCGTTGTCGGTAAAGGTGTATTCCGGATCGGCCTGTTTCTCACCGTTGATGGTGATCGCGTTAGAGGCGATGGTTTTACGCGCCTGACCGCGAGACGGCTGGAGCTCGGAGTCGACCAGCGCCTGCATCAGATCGGCGCCTTTTTCCATCTCCACCATCGGTACGCCATCCTGCGCCAGCTGTTCGAAATCCGCTTCGCTTAAATCGCTCAAGGTGCCGTTGAACAGGCTCGCCGTGATGCGTTTCGCCGCCGCCAGACCTTCTTCGCCGTGAACCAGTTTGGTCACTTCGTCCGCCAGCACGTACTGGGCGCGCGGTGCTTTACCGCTGTTCTTGTCTTCTTCTTCCAGCGCCTTGATCTCTTCGATATCCATAAAGGTGAAGAACTTCAGGAAGCGATAGACATCGGCATCCGCCGTGTTGATCCAGAACTGGTAGAATTTGTACGGGCTGGTTTTCTTCGGATCGAGCCATACCGCACCGCCTTCGGTCTTACCGAACTTGGTACCGTCTGCTTTAGTGATCAGCGGCACGGTCAGACCAAACACCTGATTCTGATGAAGGCGACGGGTCAGATCGATACCGGAGGTGATATTACCCCACTGGTCGGAACCGCCAATTTGCAGAGAGACGCCGTGCAGCTTGTTCAGGCAGGCGAAGTCATAGCCCTGCAACAGGTTGTAGGAGAACTCGGTGAAAGAGATGCCCTGATCGTCACGGTTAAGACGCTGCTTGACCGCTTCCTTGTTAATCATCTGGTTAACAGAGAAGTGTTTACCGATGTCGCGCAGGAACGTCAGCACGTTCATGCCACCAAACCAGTCGTAGTTGTTCGCCGCAATCGCAGCGTTGTCACCACAGTCGAAATCGAGGAACGGTGCAACCTGTTTACGGATCTTGTCCACCCACTCCTGAACGGTGTCTTCGGTATTCAGCTTACGCTCAGCGGCTTTGAAACTGGGGTCGCCAATCAGACCGGTCGCGCCGCCAACCAGCGCGACAGGCTTGTGGCCGGCCATCTGGAAGCGTTTCAGGCATAACAACGGAACAAGATGCCCCAAATGCAAGCTGTCAGCGGTAGGATCGAAGCCGCAATAGAGCGCGATCGGGCCTTGCGCCAGTCGCTCTGCTAACGCTTCTTCGTCCGTCACCTGAGCCACGAGGCCCCGCTCTTGCAATTGTTTAATCAAGTTACTGCTTGCCATCAAATTCTCCATGTATAAACGACTGCACCTTTGCCGGTACACGACTTTTCGCCTGGTGCGAAAGGTACATAGAATAAAGCGCCAGCGCGGTGTGCGCTAGCGCTTAACACAACAAATTTCAGGGTTTACGGCGCCAGTCGGTCTATTTTCCAGCCACCGTTGTCGCGCTGGTATAAAAAGCGGTCGTGGAGACGGTGTTCACCGCCCTGCCAGAACTCCATTTGCTCAACAGGAATGCGGAACCCGCCCCAGAAACTCGGCAGCGGCACTTCACCCTGCTGAAACTTCTGTTTGAGTTCGAGGAATTTACTCTCCAGTACGCCGCGGGCCGAGATTCGGCTGGACTGTTTAGAGACCCAGGCGCCGATCTGACTGTCACGCGGGCGGCTGTGGAAATATTTCACCACGTCGAGCGTAGAGAGGCGCTCCGCCTTGCCGGTGACCATTACCTGACGCTCCAGCATATGCCACGGGAAAAGCAGGCTAATACGCGGATTATTTTCCAGATGGTGAGCTTTGCGGCTGCCAAGGTTGGTGTAGAACACCAGCCCTTTCTCGTCATAATGCTTGAGCAGTACGATGCGTTGATACGGTTGACCATTTTCATCAACCGTCGCAACCACCATCGCCGTCGGGTCGGCCAGTTTCGCTTCGCAGGCCTGCTTCAGCCAGCGTTCAAAAAGCACCAGCGGTTCAGCGGGAAGATCCTGGCGGCGCAGCCCGCCTTTGGTGTATTCACGGCGCAGATGCGCAATTTGCTGTAGTTCGTCGTTATCTGACATGGCGTTAGCTGAAAGTGAGATTAGGTGGCGCTATTGTGCGCGCCCCCTTTAAAAATCTCAACGCTTCGGATTTTCAAGCTGACAATTGTTCAGCACAATGCGGTCTCGCTTGTAAACGGTGGCGCTGTCACCTTTCGACCAGAAGACATAGATCCCGTCAGAGTAGCGCGCACCGGAGGCCGACATTCCCTGCTTCAGCGTCAACAGTTTATTGTCATAAATAAAGCTGGCTTCCTGACGCGTGTTGTTGAGCTTCACCGTCAGCGGTTTTTCATCACAACGGTATTCCAGCGTATCGGTCTGCATACGCTCGACGAACTGGTTATAGACGCTGCATCCGGTCATAAGAAAAGGCACAGCAATGAGAAGAAGTTTTTTCATGGGCAAATTCCGAAGACTATCCTGGTCCTGGAGGGCGTAGCCGCCCTCCTGTTTTTCCCTATTTTACGGGTTACGTCTGGCGCTGAATTTCAGTTAACTCTGATTATGGCGTGGGTTTGCGGGGAAAATGGCCCCGAGGACACTCGCCTCCCGCGCACCGGTGACGGACGGTAAATTCCCCGGCAGACCGGCAACCGTGCGCCAGGCAAGCCAGGCGAAGGCCAGGGCTTCCATATCGTCTCCGCTGATCCCGGCTTCATCAGTGGTGGTGACTTCAGTGCCCGGCAGCAGGGCGGCGAGGCGCGCCATCAGGAGCGGGTTACGGCTGCCGCCCCCGCATACCAGCAGACGCTCGCACCCGCCGCTGAGCAACACCTGTTCAGAAATCGACACGGCGGTAAGCTCGGTCAGCGTGGCCTGAACATCCTGAGGCGCCAGGCCGGGGAAGCGCGCCAGCTGACGTTCAAGCCAGCCGTAGTTGAAATACTCTCGCCCCGTGCTTTTCGGCGCTGGCAGGGCAAAGAAAGGATCGCTTAACAGGGTTTGCAGCAACGGAAGGATCACTTTACCCTGGCTGGCCCACTGCGCGTCTTTGTCGTAGGGTTTACCGCTCTGACGCCAGATCCAGGCATCCATCAGCATATTGCCGGGTCCGGTATCGTATCCACGTACGGGCTGCCCGGGAATGAGCATCGACAGGTTGGCGATCCCGCCAATGTTCAGGACCATTCTGCGCTCCACCGGGTGCGCCAGCAGCGCCTGGTGAAAGGCCGGCACCAGCGGCGCGCCCTGCCCTCCTAGGGCCATATCCCGACGTCGGAAATCGCCCACGACCGTCACGCCGGTTTTCGCCACAATCTGGTTGTTATCGCCAATTTGCATCGTGTGCGGCGCCTCGCCGACTGGTTCATGCCAGACGGTCTGCCCATGGCAGCCTATCGCCACGATATCCTGCGGGTGAAGTCTTTCTTGCTGCATCAGGGCCAGGACCGCATCAGCAAACAGTGCCCCCAGACGCACATCCAGCTGGCCCAGCTGGGAAAGCGTCAGCTGTTGCCCCTGGCAGATATTCAGAATCTCTTCTTTTAACGAGACCGGAATAGGCCAGCTCAGGCTTGCCTGCTGCGCCACCATGTTTTCATCAATGGCAGCCAGAACGACATCCACACCGTCGAGACTGGTACCAGACATCACACCGATATAGCGACCCGATTTCATGCGCTTTCCTTACGTTACGTGGGCTAAGTGCAACCACTCCACCATAAATAACGCTGCTTTGCTATGCGGTGATAATAATTTTTAACAATCTCAGGCCTGTAACGCAGGCGGCTTTTGTTTATGTTCCGTTAAGCCACGTTCCAGTAAAATTTATTTATTCGGCATGCAAAGTTAGGAAGTGTGGTCAGGAATGCCATATAATTTAGCCATAACGGATGCCCCGTCCGGGCGTTTTTTGGTGAACAGGAGAGTCAAATGATTTTACGTGTAATGGGCGTTTCGCTGATTGGTTTAACACTGGCGGGTTGTGTGAACGACAATTCACTCTCCGGCGACGTATATAGTGCTTCTGAAGCTAAACAGGTACAGAACGTGACATACGGTACTATCGTTAATGCCCGTCCTGTTCAGATTCAGGGTGGCGATGACACGAACGTTGTGGGCGCTATTGGTGGTGCTGTACTGGGTGGTTTCCTGGGTAACACCATTGGCGGCGGCACCGGTCGTTCTCTGGCTACCGCGGCGGGCGCAGTGGCCGGCGGCGTAGCGGGTCAGGGCGTTCAGGGTGCGATGAACAAAACCCAGGGCGTTGAGCTGGAAATCCGTAAAGACGATGGCAGCACCATTATGGTTGTGCAGAAACAGGGTAACACCCGCTTCTCTGCTGGCCAGCGCGTGGTTCTGGCAAGCAACGGCAGCCAGGTCACCGTCTCCCCGCGTTAATATCCCGCTGGATGCGGTCCCCTCGGGCCGCATCCCTTTACAAAAAATATCATTTTAAAAAATATATTTATAAAAACACATTCACACGGTGAATAATTAATTTCATCTGAAATTGTTCCTGCGCAAAGTATCTTTTACTTCTCTCCTTTAGACTCGTCTGATTCTCTTTTTTCCTCTTTTTACTTTTTTTAAAATTCTATGCTTGCGATCTGTCGATTTGTTAAGAACCGCTTTGTTGCCTTCGCACTTGGGTGCATTGTTATCATTGCTCTATTACAAGGTTTTTTTATAAAGCTTGTTGAATGGGTTCCTTCATTCTCTCCGCTATTTTTCCCTACGCTCACGATATTTCTCCTGGTATTCCATCTGTTTATCGCCTGTTTTATGGCAATGAAATACTGGTGCGATAAAAAACGGTTATATCTCGTTCCGATTGCGTTGGCCTTTGCCGGTTCTGCACTGCTGATGGTGGGTACGCTGTCCAGCTTTCCGGCCTGGCTGGATCTCTATCAGTTCAACGAGGCGAACTATAATGACGCGATGATCTTTTATATGTTCCGCCACCTCTTAATGGCGGTACTGATGATGGCCTCAGTATTGCTGTATACGCTTCGCGCTTCCCCCCTTTCACGAAGCGCCCACATCGGCATTGTCGCCGGGTCGACGCTCTTTACGGGCTGCATGCTCGGGCTGGCGTGGTTCTATTCCAGCTATTCCACGATGCTAACCCTGGATCTTGTGGATAATGAAACCCGGAAGTTTATGGTTCTCTGGAGCCAGACCATCAATATCATTTTGGTCATTCTTTGGGTTATCACCTTAATCACCCTGATGGCCGTAACCCGGATAAGAAATTTGTTCTGGATCGGCGGCAATTTTTTATGCGTCTGTTATGTCGTCACGCTGTTAATGCTGTTGTTAGGCGGACACGCGGAAGATGTTTCATGGTATCGCGCACGGTTATTCGAAACCGTCGCGACGTTAATGATTATTTTCATTTTACTTTCCGACGTCTTTAATTTGTATCGTGATTCGCACGTGAAATATCAGCAGTCTTATCAAAATTCAATCCGCGACCCGCTTACCCGTCTTTATAATCGCAGCTATTTTTACGATTCGTTAAATTACGCCCTCAGCTCGGCAACGGAGGCACATCCGGTATCGGTGGTGGTAAGCGACCTTGACCGTTTCAAGCGCATCAACGACTGTTACGGGCATTTGCAGGGGGATAAGGTTTTACAGTTTGTCTCTAATCTGCTGACGGATTCCGTGCGCCCCCAGGATATCGCGGCCCGAATCGGCGGTGAAGAGTTTGTGCTGATGCTGACCAATACCCCTTCAGACGCCGCACGGCAGGTAGCCGAGCGCATTCGCCTCAAGCTGAGCGGGTTTGATAAAGCCAGCAGCGGTGGTCATCTGCCGGAGCCCATTACCATCAGCATGGGCGTATTCACCGCAACGTCGCCAGAAACCAGTGCGGAAACCTGCGTGGAGAGCGCGGATAAAGCCATGTACGAGGCAAAAGAGACGGGGCGAAACCGGGTGGTGGTGTTCAGATAATAATAAAGGCCCTGGATTCACAAGGCCTTTTCTTTCGGTCAGTCGCGGGCTTGCAGATCGTTGATATTCTGCTCAAGACGGGCGATGAGTCCGATCAGCATCTCCAGCTCTGCGGGGGAAATACCGGACAGGATCTCCCCTCGCGTCTTACTGATGACGGTTTCCATCTCAGTAATAATCGGGGCCGCTTTTTCCGTCAATTTGATCCGCTTGGCGCGACGGTCGCTGGCGCAGGTTTGTCGGGAGATGAGTCCCTTCTCTTCCAGCTGGTCAAGGGTACGCACCAGTGACGGCTGCTCAATGCCAATCGCTTTTGCCAGTTGGATCTGTGACTGGTCGGGCGGGAGCTGATGAATATTATGCAGCGTAACCCAGTGCGTCTGCGTGAGTTCCAGAGGTTTCAGGCGATGGTCAATCAGAGCACGCCAGATGCGTACCAACCTTGCCAGATCAGAACCTAATGGCGATTCCAATTTCATCTCCTTATAATTAGCTTGCTAAGTGATTATAGTGATTTTAGAATAGTTTGCAGTATTTGTATTGCCAAAACAAATGCAATCACGGTATTCATCATTCCTGAAACGATGATTTACACTGAACTGTAATGCGCCATCGCATTGAAACATGCCCTTGTGGCCCTTACCCCACTGCAAAGGATCGCTGCTTGTGACGTTCTTTTCCCCCTCCGCAGGGTTGCCCCTCCAGGATCTGATTGTTGGCGCATCGGTCTACTTTCCGCCACTGTTTAAAGCCGTGATGGTGGGTTTTGTGATCTGGCTCATTGCGCATCGCCTGCTGCGCGACTGGATGTATTCCGGTGAAATCTGGCACCCGATGTTGATGGATCTCTCCCTGTTTACCCTCTCCGTCTGTCTTGGCCTTGCCGTGTTAACCGTGTGGTGAGAATGTCATTGAAAACATTAAAATACTTTTCCACTCTTTTCGTTTTAGCCCTGGCGCTGCTGGCCGGCTGGTGGCTCTGGAATTATTACATGCAGTCGCCCTGGACGCGCGATGGTAAGGTTCGTGCAGAACAGGTCAGCATCACGCCTCAGGTATCCGGCAGTATCAGCGCGCTACTGGTGAAGGATAATCAGTTCGTTCACGCAGGCGATGTGTTATTCCGCATCGATGAGACCCCTTTCCACATTGCGGTTCTTAATGCCCAGGCGCAGCTCGCTAAGGCTCAGTCCGATCTGGCAAAAGCCAATAACGAAGCCGACCGTCGCCGACACCTGTCGAGAAACTACATTTCTGCGGAAGATCTCGACACCGCCAATATCAATGTTAAAACCATGCAGGCCAGCCTGAAGGTTGCAGAGGCAACCCTGAAACAGGCCGAGTGGCAGCTGACCCAGACGGTGGTTAAAGCCCCGGTGGATGGATGGGTAACGAGCCTGTCTACCCGCGTAGGTGATTACGCCACCACAGGACAGCCGGTCTTCGCCCTCGTCGATAGCCACTCTTTCTATGTTGTGGGTTATTTTGAAGAGACCAAGCTGCGCCATATTCGCGAGGGCGCACCTGCCCGGATCACGCTCTACAGCGGCGCAGAGACGTTACAGGGTCACGTTGGCAGCATAGGCCGGGCGATTTACGATCAGAGCGTCGAAACCGACTCGGGCCTGGTGCCCGATATCAAACCCAACGTGCCGTGGGTGCGTCTGGCTCAGCGAGTCCCTGTTCGCGTCGAGTTTGATCAACTGCCGAAAGACATTACCCTGGTCTCAGGCACAACCTGCACCGTCTCCATCGGGTCGCGGTGATGAACCTGGGGGCTTTCTCCTGGCGCAATACGCCCTGGATAAAAGCGACGCGCCCGCAGTGGCGTTACGCGCTGCGCAACGGCATCGCAATGTGCCTTGCGCTTACGGTTGCCTATTACCTGAATCTGGATGAGCCCTACTGGGCGATGACCTCTGCGGCGGTCGTCAGCTTCCCGACCGTCGGTGGCGTTATCAGTAAAAGCCTCGGGCGCGTGGCGGGTAGCCTGCTGGGAGCGACCGCCGCGTTGCTCCTTGCCGGCCATACCCTGAACGATCCCTGGCTCTTTCTGTTAAGCATGTCGGCATGGCTGGGGCTGTGCACCTGGGCCTGCGCCCATTTTACCAATAACGTTGCCTACGCCTTTCAGCTGGCGGGTTACACCGCGGCCATTATCGCCTTTCCGGTCGTTAACGTGCTGGATACCACCGAGCTGTGGGATATCGCCCAGGCACGCGTGTGTGAAGTGATGGTCGGCATTCTGTGCGGGGGCGTCATGATGATGATCCTGCCCAGCACCTCAGATGGCACCGCGCTCATCACCGCCCTTAAAACGATGCACGCGCGTTTGCTGGAACATGCCAGCCTGCTCTGGCAGCCTGATACTAACGATGATATCCGTATCGCGCATGAAAAAGTTATCGGCCAGATCCTGACCATGAACCTGCTGCGCATCCAGGCTTTCTGGAGCCACTACCGTTTTCGCCGTCAGAACACGCTGCTTAACTATTTGCTGCATCAGCAATTGCGGATGACGAGTGCGATCTCAAGCCTGCGCCGGATGTTGCTGAACTGGCCTGCACCGCCCGCGCATACCCGGGAGGTTATCGAGGCGCTGCTCGCCACCCTTGCGCGTCCGGATGCCGATATCTATACCGTGGCCCGCATTATCGCCCCGCTCGCCCCAACGGATGAATATGACTATCGGCACCGCGCCTTCTGGCAGCGTCTGAACTATTTTTGCCGCCTGTATCTGCGCAGCAGCCGCTGGTTAAAAGCCGTCGAAAATGCTACCCCCGTCACCGAATTTTCCGTTCCCGGTAGCCCTGCTCTGGCGCGCCATACTGATGCGATGGAAGCGCTGTGGAGCGGATTTCGCACCTTTTGCGCGCTGATGCTGGTTGGCGCATGGGCCATTACCACCCAGTGGGAAGCGGGCAGCGCGGCGCTCACCCTCGCCGCCATCAGCTGCGTGCTCTATTCCGTGGCGGCCTCCCCGTTCAACTCCCTGACGCTCCTGATGCGCACCCTGGTGCTGCTCTCGCTGTTCAGCTTTATAGTTAAGTTCGGTTTGATGGTGCAGATAAGCGACCTGTGGCAGTTCCTGCTGTTCCTGTTTCCGCTGTTAACCACCATGCAGCTGCTTAAGCTGCAAATGCCTAAACTGGCCGGCCTGTGGGGACAACTGATTGTCTTTATGGGCTCCTTTATTTCGGTGACAAATCCGCCGGTGTACGATTACGCCGAGTTTCTCAATGACAACCTGGCGAAGATCCTCGGCGTAGGACTGGCGTGGCTGGCCTTCGCTGTCTTACGCCCGGGCTCTGACGCGCGTAAAAGCCGCAGGCATATCCGGGAGTTACGCAGAGGTTTCGTGGATCAGCTGAGCCGCAGGCCACACCTGCGCGAAAGCGAGTATGAATCACTGGTTTACCATCACGTCAGCCAGCTGAACAACAGCAAGGATTCCCTCTCCCGACGCTGGCTACTGCGCTGGGGCGTGGTTCTGCTGAATTGTTCGCACGTGGTATGGCAGTTACGCGCCTGGGAGACGCGTTCCGACCCGCTGGCGCAGGTTCGTGATAATTGTATTTCCATGCTCCGCGATGTGATGAGCGAGCGCGGGGTTCAGCAACGCCCCCTTAGCGTCACGCTGGTCGAGCTTCAGCGTATTTGCGACGTGCTGGCGCGCCATCACCTGCCAGCGGCCCGCGACCTGGCGTCCATTATCTGGCGGCTGCACTGCTCCCTGTCACAGCTTGAACAGGCGCCGCCACCCGGAACGATTGGCGATCAGATCACGCCGCAGGCATAGCGCGCCCCGCCGCCGCCCAGCGGTTTAGGCTGATCGGACATGTTATCGCCGCCCACGTGGATCATCAGCGCTTTGCCTTTGACCTCGTCAAGCTTTTTCAGGCGTGGCGCAACAACGGGATCGGTAGCTTTACCGTCGTTATTCACCACCAGCACCGGCAGATCGCCGAGGTGCCCCATGCCTTCAGGACCTTCATGCTTGCCGGAGTTATGCGGATCCAGATGTCCCCCTGCGGCTTCCGCCGCTGTTGGTTTGCCCTCTTTCATTGCGGGTTGACAGCTGCCCTTGGCATGGACGTGATAACCGTGCTCGCCGGGTGGAAGAGCCTTGAGATCGGGTGCAAATTCCAGCCCTTTATCGGTTTCGGTGATTTTCACCGTCCCGATGGACTGGCCTACTCCCTGAGAAGTGACGAGATTCATTTCAACTTCTTCGCTGGCTGCCTGCGCTCCTGCGCAAACAACCAGCGTGACCACTGCCAGAGCAAAACGCTTCATATGACCTCCACGGGTTATTTTTTGCACCTTAAGTCTATACCAGAGGCGCAGATTTCACCGGAAAGTCAGACTCCGCGCACTCAGGGTACGTCGTAGCCCAGAGCCGCCTTGCGGATGCGGAACCACTGCTGACGCGACATATCCAGCTCTTCAGCCACCAGCGCAGCGCGTACGCGCTCAATTTTGCCGGAGCCGATAATGGGCAGCGGTTTAGACGGCAGGCGCAGGATCCAGGCGTAAACCACCTGCTCAATGCTTTCCGCATTCAGTTCGCGGGCCACGGTTTCAAGCTCGTTACGCAGCGGCTGGAAGGCCTCATCGTTAAACAGGCGACCGCCGCCGAGACAAGACCAGGCCATCGGACGAATGCGTAACTGTTGCAGCTGATCGAGCGTTCCGTCCAGCAGCAGCGGCTGGTGAACAGGCGAGATCTCCACCTGGTTCGTCGCCAGCGTAAACGGCAGACGAGACTGCAACAGCGTAAACTGTGCCGGTGTGAAGTTAGACACGCCGAAATGACGCACTTTACCGCTCTGGTGCAGCGTCAGGAACGCTTCCGCAACCTCATCCGCATCCATCAACGGATCGGGACGGTGGATCAGCAGCAGGTCGATACGATCGGTGGCGAGGTTGACCAGCGACTGCTCGGCGCTTTTAACGATATGCGCGCTGTCGGTGATGTAATGTCCGAGGGCATGCTCCGGTTTTGCCGTGGTGGCAATACCGCATTTGGTCACAATCTCCATACGTTCACGCAGCGCCGGCACCCGCTTCAGCGCTTCGCCAAAGGCAGCCTCGCACTGATAGCCGCCATAAATATCAGCGTGATCGACGGTAGTGATCCCGAGATCGAGATGCTCTTCAATAAAGTTCGCCAGCTGGACGGGAGACATATTCCAGTCCATCAGGCGCCAGTAGCCCATTACAAATCGGGAGAATTCCGGGCCCTGCGGGGCAAGGGTAATACGCTGAACCATAACATTTTCCTCAAGGAAGTCATGTCACCAGTATACGCAATTACCTTGCTAAAACAGTGAGGGTTGCTGAGGTTCTTCGGTTTCTACCGCTTTGTTTGCGCGAATTTTACGCAGCAGCCGCTGTCGACAGAGTCGTAAGACCTCCTGCTTTTGCGCGTCGCTGAAGTTTTGCCAGTTAAAACGTTCATCGCGCGTGCGCATGCACCCGCGGCAGTACCCTTTTTCATCAACCTGACAAATACCCCGGCACGGGCTCTGGACAGGGAAAAATTCCAGTTGCTCTGCCACACCCACCTCCACAACGCCATCATTCCCTACAGTGAAGACTCTAATTGGCCTGCATGCAAGGGTGTTCCCCACAAACGGGGCATTAAGGTTTCGCTAATCTTCGCTTCTTATACTCGTCGCATTGATATAACGAATGGTTGAATCATCATGTGGCTTGCTAAAAAGTTACGCTGTAACGATATAAAATTTACCCTGGCCTGTGCGCTTTTTTTCACCGTGTTAAATGCGCTGTTTATTCAGCGTAGCTGGTCGATTATCGCACCTGCCCGTCTGCACGACGTGCTTTTTGCCGCCAGCGTGCCGCTGGTACTGTTCTGCGGCTGGGTCATTGTTTTTAGCCTGCTGAATATTCCCTACATTCGCAAGCCGCTCATGATTGTCCTGACCATAGGATGCGCCGCCGCGACGTATTTTATGTATACCTATGGCGCGGTTATCGATCAGAACATGATGGTGAACGTATTCGAGACTAACTCTCAGGAAGCGACAGCCCTGGTGACGCCGCAGATGCTCCTGTGGCTGGTCGTGGCAGGTCTGGTTCCTTCCATCGTGTTAGCCCTGACGCGCATTCGAAGCGGAAAATGGTGGTATGCCCTGCTGACGCGTTTCGCCGCCATGCTCGGCGCGCTGCTGGTGATTATCCTGGTCGCGGCGGTATTCTATAAAGACTACGCTTCGCTGTTCCGCAATAATAAAAGCATCGTGAAAATGGTCACGCCCGCGAATTACGTCAGCGCCATAGTGAAGTACAGCGAAATGCGCTGGTTTGCCGGCGACCAGACGCTGGTCCGCATCGGCGAGGATGCCCATAAAGGCGCGCTGATTTCCGGCCAGCACAAGAAAACCGTGCTGGTTCTGGTGGTGGGCGAAGCCTCCCGCGCCGCAAACTACTCGTTAAATGGTTACCCGCGTGAAACTAACCCCGAGCTGAAAAAGCAGGATGTCATCAACTTCCCACAGGCAACTTCCTGCGGCACGGAAACCGCCGTTTCCGTCCCCTGCATGTTCTCCGGCATGACGCGGAAAAAATATGACGCTGACCTCGCCCACCATCAGGAAGGTCTGCTTGATGTGCTTAACCACGCCGGATTCAACCTGCTGTGGCGCGACAATGACGGCGGGTGCAAGGGTGCCTGTAACCGCGTGCCGCATACGGACATGACGCAGTGGAAACTGGATCGGTTCTGTAAGGACAAATCCTGTCTGGACGATGTCAACATGTACCGTCTGGATAACGTGCTGAATGGTCTGAAGCAGGACACGGTTCTTGTTATTCACCTGATGGGGAGCCACGGCCCGGCCTATTACAACCGTTACCCGGACAGCTTCCGGAAATTCACGCCGACGTGCGATACCAATGAAATTCAGGATTGCGATCATCAGTCGCTGATCAATACCTATGACAACTCGATTCTGTATACCGACAGCGTCCTCAGCCGAACCATCGACGCGCTGAAAGCCCGGCAGGCCAGTATGAATACGGCGCTGATTTACCTCTCCGATCACGGTGAGTCCCTCGGCGAAAGCGGTATTTATCTGCACGGCACGCCGTATATGCTGGCCCCGGAGCAGCAAACGCATATTCCGTTCATGTTCTGGCTCTCCCCGGATTACGTGAAAAACTTTGGCGTAAGCCCGGACTGCCTGCGCGCCCATGCTGCAAAAGATGCGGTTTCGCAGGATAATTTGTTCGCCACCGTGCTGGGCATGATGGACGTGAAATCAACGGTTTACCAACCACAGCTGGATATTATGTCGCAATGTCGACGCCAGGCTGACTTGCATTAGACCGAACGGTCTATTAGAGTGAAGGCATGAGCAGACACACAGAACACGATACGCGCGAACATTTACTGGCTACCGGCGAGCGCCTTTGCATGCATCGCGGGTTTACCGGTATGGGGCTGAGCGAGTTGTTAAAAACCGCTGAAGTGCCTAAGGGATCGTTTTATCACTATTTTCGATCCAAAGAGGCGTTTGGCGTGGCCATGCTGGAGCGGCACTACGCCAGCTATCATCAGCGCCTGGCAACCCACTTCGCCTGCGGTGAAGGGAATTACCGGGATCGTATTCTGAACTACTATCAGGAAACGCTGACGCAGTTCTGTCAGCAGGGCATCATCAGCGGTTGCCTGACGGTAAAACTGTCTGCCGAAGTGTGCGATCTTTCCGAAGATATGCGCACCGCCATGGATAAAGGGGCCAGCGGCGTTATCGCTCTGCTGGCTCAGGCGCTGGATAAAGGCCGCGATGAACAAACGCTCACCTTCTCCGGCGATCCGCTCACGCAGGCACAGGTGCTCTATTCCCTCTGGCTAGGCGCCAACCTGCAAGCAAAAATTTCTCGCAGTGCCGTGCCGCTCGAAAGCGCGCTGGCGCATGTGAAACGTTGTATTACGGCGCCCGGCGCGTAGCCGGCGTTTTTATTTACCCTTTTACTAGTCGACTGGTCTACTCAGGAGCCGTTATGTCCGCTGAAAAGCTATTTACCCCACTGAAAGTCGGTGCCGTTACCGCCCCAAACCGCGTGTTTATGGCCCCACTCACCCGTCTGCGCAGCATCGAGCCGGGCGACATCCCAACGCCATTGATGGGTGAATATTACCGTCAGCGCGCCAGCTCTGGCCTGATCATCTCCGAAGCCACGCAGATTTCTGCCCAGGCCAAAGGCTACGCCGGTGCGCCGGGTCTGCACAGCCCGGAACAGATCGCCGCGTGGAAAAAAATCACCGCAGGCGTGCACGCTGAAGATGGCCGTATCGCCGTTCAGCTGTGGCACACCGGTCGTATCTCGCACAGCAGCATCCAGCCTGGCGGTCAGGCACCGGTTTCTGCCTCTGCCCTGAACGCGAATACCCGTACTTCCCTGCGCGATGAAAACGGTAACGCGATCCGCGTCGACACTACCACGCCGCGCGCGCTGGAGCTGGGCGAGATCCCGGGTATCGTGAACGATTTCCGCCAGGCCGTTGCCAACGCCCGTGAAGCAGGCTTTGACCTGGTCGAGCTGCACTCTGCGCACGGTTACCTGCTGCATCAGTTCCTGTCACCGTCCTCCAACCAGCGTACCGACCAGTACGGCGGCAGCGTCGAAAACCGTGCGCGTCTGGTGCTTGAAGTGGTAGACGCCGTTTGTAACGAGTGGAGCGCTGACCGTATTGGTATTCGTGTCTCCCCGATCGGTACCTTCCAGAACGTCGACAACGGTCCGAACGAAGAAGCGGACGCGCTGTATCTGATTGAAGAGCTGGCGAAACGCGGTATCGCGTATCTGCACATGTCCGAGCCGGACTGGGCTGGCGGCAAGCCTTACACCGAAGCCTTCCGCCAGAAAGTGCGCGAGCGCTTCCACGGCGTGATTATCGGGGCGGGTGCCTATACGGCAGAAAAAGCCGAAGACCTGATCGGGAAAGGCCTGATCGACGCCGTGGCCTTTGGCCGCGATTACATTGCAAACCCGGATCTGGTGACCCGTTTGCAGAAGAAAGCCGAACTGAACCCGCAGCGCCCTGAAAGCTTCTACGGTGGCGGCGCGGAAGGTTATACCGACTACCCTTCACTCTAATCCCGCTTTGTACGTTGATAGCGGCGACATTTCGCCGCTATACTAAAACATCGTTTCTGTTCAAAAAGATAATCCATTTCATTGGTTAATGAGGAAATTATGCGCCTACTTCACACCATGCTGCGCGTTGGCGACCTGCAACGTTCTGTCGATTTCTACACTAACGTTCTGGGCATGAAGCTGCTGCGCACCAGCGAAAACCCGGAATACAAATACTCTCTGGCTTTTGTGGGTTACGGCCCGGAGTCAGATGAAGCGGTCATTGAGCTGACCTATAACTGGGGCGTGGACAGCTACGAGCTGGGCACGGCTTACGGCCACATCGCACTGGAAGTGGATAACGCGGCGGAAGCCTGCGAACGTATCCGCAGCAACGGCGGTAACGTCACCCGTGAAGCCGGTCCGGTTAAAGGCGGCACCACCGTGATTGCGTTTGTTGAAGATCCGGACGGTTATAAAATCGAGCTGATCGAAGCCAAAGACGCTGGTCGCGGTCTGGGCAACTGATCCCACAGGGCGCACTATGCGCCCGTTGTTTTGCTGCATCCCCTCTCAAAATTTGCCATAATGCGCACTGCTTTTTCCCCCTTGTAAGAGACCCTGATGTCCGATAACGCTCAATTTACCGGTCTGTGCGACCGTTTTCGTGGTTTTTATCCCGTTGTCATTGATGTAGAAACAGCCGGATTTAACGCTAAAACCGATGCGCTGCTTGAGATTGCCGCCATCACGCTGAAGATGGATGAACAGGGCTGGCTTGTACCGGACACCACGCTGCATTTCCACGTTGAACCCTTTGAAGGGGCAAACTTACAGCCAGAGGCGCTGGCCTTTAACGGAATCGACCCGACAAACCCGCTGCGCGGGGCGGTAAGCGAATACGAGGCGCTGCACGCCATTTTCAAAATGGTGCGTAAAGGCATGAAAGAAAATGACTGTAGCCGCGCCATCATGGTGGCCCACAACGCGACGTTCGATCATAGCTTCACCATGGCTGCCGCCGAGCGCGCCTCGCTGAAACGCAATCCATTCCATCCGTTTGTGACCTTCGACACCGCTGCACTGAGCGGCCTGGCGCTGGGGCAAACCGTGCTGTCCAAAGCCTGCATCACAGCGGGTATCGCGTTTGACGGCACCCAGGCCCATTCCGCGCTGTACGACACAGAGCGCACGGCGGAGCTGTTCTGCGAGATCGTCAACCGCTGGAAACGACTGGGCGGCTGGCCCCTGCCGATGGGCGACGAGGCCGATATTCAGTCATAAGACGGGTAAGCGACAGTGCCACGCGAAAAAAAAAGCGACCAGCATAATGTGGTCGCTTTTTTATATCATCAGAAAACTTACTCTGCGTCCGGCTCTTCGGTTTTATACTTCGCCGCAGTCTCTTTGATCAGCTGCTGCAATTCGCCACGCTGATACATTTCAATCAGGATGTCGCATCCGCCAACCAGTTCACCGTCAACCCACAGCTGTGGGAAGGTCGGCCAGTTTGCGTATTTTGGCAGCTCGGCGCGAATGTCCGGGTTTTGCAGGATATCAACGTAAGCAAAACGCTCACCACAGGCAGACAGCGCCTGAACAGCTTGTGCGGAGAAGCCGCAGCTTGGCAGCTTCGGGGAACCTTTCATGTACAGGAGAATCGGGTTTTCAGCGATCTGGCGCTGAATTTTTTCAATAGTGGTGCTCATGTCTTGCTTCCTTTAACTTCTGTTACGGCATCAGTCTGACATTGTAGCGGTTCAGGCCGACATCGGAAAATAACATTTTTGTCACGTCTCATTATTTTATCGCTTATCGCATAAAGTTGCATTGCAAATGACGCTTAACACCACGCACCGTGCGGTTTTGCTTAAGGAGCGAACACGCGTGCAACAGAATGGTGAATTTTTTTGCACTTGCTAACGAAACACAATTTTTGAATGAAAAATGCTATTAACTTATTCTGATTTTATGGATTAGAATCGACAGGTTTTGTAAATCTCACGCGGGTATGCTTTATTGGCCTGCACTTATCAGGGGACTGCCCAGTGGCGCGGATAACTAAAATCTCGATGACGCTCTGTGCTTTACTGTTTACCACACTCTCATTGACGCCAGCGGCGAACGCCTCCGAACAGGCGCGGCATTCTGCTGTACAAAAAACGCATCTGGCAAAAGCCACAGAACGTAAGAAAAAAACCACCAGCAAAACCGTTAAAAAGAAAACCACCGCTCAGACCAAAAAGACCGCCTCCAGCAAAACCAAAACCCTCCGTTCCGGCACGCACAAAACCACCCGTAAAACCGCCAGCCTTGTGAGTGAAAAATGCACCGTGCGCAAAGGACATAAAACAAAATGCGCTAAAGTGACGAAGCTGGCTGACGTGCATAAAGCGCGTATGCAGAAAGCGCAAAAAACGGCGATGAATAAGCTGATGGGGCAAATTGGTAAACCGTATCGCTGGGGTGGCACCTCTCCCCGCACCGGTTTTGACTGTAGCGGGCTGGTCTATTATGCCTATAAAGATCTGGTGAAGTTCCGCATTCCTCGCACCGCCAATGAAATGTACCACCTGCGCGACGCCGCGCCTGTAAACCGTGGCGAGCTGCAAAATGGCGACCTGGTGTTCTTCCGCACTCAGGGACGCGGCACGGCCGATCACGTTGGGGTGTACGTGGGTAACGGTAAGTTTATCCAGTCACCGCGCAGCGGACGGGACATTCAGATCACCTCCCTCAGCGAAGATTACTGGGTGCGCCACTATGTGGGTGCGCGCCGCGTGATGACGCCAAAAACCGTCCGCTAAACTCTGCCCTGTCGCTCCTGCGGCAGGGTAAGTTCCTCTTTTGCATACCCTTTCAATTTGCTATTCTGTCCTTGTTGTCTGTAGGGTTATTGGCAACGTATAAAACAATAAGGAGAGAAGCAATGTCGTTCGAATTACCTGCACTACCGTATGCAAAAGACGCCCTGGCCCCGCACATTTCCGCGGAAACCCTGGAGTACCATTACGGCAAACATCACCAGACCTATGTCACCAACCTGAACAACCTGATTAAAGGCACCGATTTTGAAGGCAAAACGCTGGAAGAGATCGTGCGCAATTCAGACGGTGGCGTTTTCAACAATGCTGCTCAGGTGTGGAACCACACCTTCTACTGGCACTGCCTGGCACCGAATGCAGGTGGGGAACCTACCGGTGACCTGGCCGCAGCGATTAACGCCGCGTTCGGCAGCTTCGCGGATTTCAAAGCGAAGTTTACTGACGCCGCCGTTAAAAACTTTGGCTCCGGCTGGACCTGGCTGGTGAAAGAGGCCGATGGCAAACTGGCTATCGTTTCCACCTCTAATGCGGGTACCCCGCTGACCACCAGCGCAACGCCGCTGATGACCGTGGACGTATGGGAACACGCCTATTACATTGATTATCGTAATGCGCGCCCGAACTACCTGGAGCACTTCTGGGCACTGGTTAACTGGGAATTTGTTGCGAAGAACTTCGCCGCGTAAGGGACACGCAGAAGGGGAAACCCTTCTGCGTTTTTGTTTATTCCGCCGTACACACCGCTTCTGGCTGTTTACGCCCGGACATCAGCACCAGCAGCAGGCCGAGTGCGGCAATGATCGCCCCCATCACCGGCACAAAGCTGTAACCTAAACCACCGGAAATCACCGCCCCGCCCGCTGCGGCTCCCAGCGCATTGCCCAGGTTAAACGCACCGATATTCACGGATGATGAGAGCCCCGGCGCCTCATGCGCAACACGCATCACGCGCATCTGCAACGGCGGCACCACGGCAAAGGTTGCGGCGCCCCACACTACCATGGCAACCGCGGCACCCGCTTCGTTACGCGCCAGCCACGGGATCGCCACCATGATGACGATCAGCAGCGTTAAGAAGCCTTTCAGCGTCCCACTCACGGAGCGGTCGGCAAATTTCCCGCCGAGATAGTTGCCAATCGAGAACCCGACACCAATCAGCACCAGCATCGCGGTAACAAAGAGTGGCGTTGCATGGGTAATGTCGTGCAGCACCGGGGAGATATAGGTGTAGAGCGTAAACATCGCCCCCGCCCCCAGTACCGTGGTGAGCAGCGCGGAAAGCACCTGGGGACGCATCAGCACCGCCAGCTCTTTACGTACTTCCGGACGTTCTCCCGCACTTCCTTTCGGCAGCGAGAAGAACAGCGCGACCATCGCGACCACGCCCAATCCGGCGGTTGCGAGGAAAGACATACGCCAGCCGATAGCTTCTCCCAGCCAGGTGGCGGCGGGAACACCGCCGATATTGGCGATGGTCAGCCCCATAAACATGGTGGCTACCGCGCTGGCCTGCTTATGTTTTGGCACCACGCTGGCGGCAACAACCGAGCCCAGCCCGAAGAAGGCGCCATGGTTCAGGCTGGTCAGAATACGGGAAAGCATCAGGGTGGTGTAATCCGGCGAAATCGCGGAAAGCACGTTGCCCAGGGTGAAAATCGCCATCAGGAAAATCAGCGCATTGCGGCGCGCGCGGTGCGAAAGCAGCAGCGTCATCAGCGGCGCGCCCACCATCACGCCGATCGCGTAGGCGCTGATCAACATACCGGCCGCAGGGATAGAGACGTCCACGCCCCGGGCGATAACAGGCAATAACCCCATCGGGGAGAATTCAGTGGTGCCAATTCCAAAGGCGCCAATCGCCAGGGCCAGCAGGGGAAAATTGATTTTCATGAATAAACTCCGGATACCGTGCCGTTACCCGGCACAGAATTAAGAAGTCAAAAGCATGACATCAATCACAAAAAATGAGAAGTTAACATTTTGGCAAAAGATTTTTGCCGGAAAGATAACAATAGCGGCAAGCGAGGGAGAAAATTCTCCCTCCACCTAAATCAGTGCAGCGCAGCGGTTAAACCACCCGCAACAATCAGGGCAAGAACAACAATGGTGGTAAACAGCGAAAACTTCAGATCGGTACTCATCAATTTTTCTCCTTTTATTCACCCTACGAAAAGTGAGCCTGCTCATTTTTACACAGTTCAGGTCAAAAATCTTCCAGGATTTAAGCGGATATCCACTTTACCTCTTCCCCTTTTCATCAAGATAGGACAAAATTCCACGCTAAATTTATTAGCGTACCGGCCACTGACCCCCTCCTGACGTCCTGTGTCGTTTTCCCGGCGTGTCGCAACTCAAGATTGCGTAATAAGGGTGAGAGAAGGCAAACGTTTACCTTCAATGGTTTCAGGAGCTTAGGATATGGTCTGGAGTGACATTTAATGGCAACAATTAAAGACGTAGCAAAACGCGCAAACGTTTCCACTACAACCGTATCACATGTTATTAACAAAACGCGTTTTGTCGCTGAAGAGACGCGCAATGCCGTCTGGGCAGCGATCAAAGAACTTCACTACTCGCCTAGTGCGGTCGCGCGTAGCCTGAAGGTTAATCACACCAAATCGATTGGCCTGCTGGCCACCAGCAGTGAAGCGGCCTACTTTGCTGAAATTATCGAAGCCGTTGAAAAAAACTGCTTCCAGAAGGGCTATACCCTGATTCTGGGCAACGCGTGGAACAACATTGAGAAACAGCGCGCTTATCTGTCGATGATGGCGCAGAAGCGCGTCGACGGCCTGCTGGTGATGTGTTCTGAATACCCTGAGTCGGTCCTTTCCATGCTGGAAGAGTATCGCCACATTCCGATGGTGGTGATGGACTGGGGCGAAGCGCGCGCCGACTTCACCGACTCCGTTATTGATAACGCCTTCGAAGGCGGCTACATGGCGGGGCGTTACCTGGTGGAACGCGGTCACCGTGAAATTGGCGTGATCCCGGGCCCGCTGGAGCGAAATACCGGTGCTGGCCGCCTGGCCGGTTTCATGAAGGCGATGGAAGAGGCGCTGATTACCGTGCCGGAAAACTGGATTGTTCAGGGCGATTTCGAGCCGGAGTCGGGCTATCGCGCCATGCAGCAGATCGTCTCCCAGCCGCATCGCCCTACCGCTGTGTTCTGCGGCGGCGATATCATGGCCATGGGCGCCCTCTGTGCGGCGGATGAACTCGGCCTGCGCGTTCCGCAGGATATCTCGGTGATCGGCTATGATAACGTGCGCAACGCCCGCTTCTTTACGCCGGCGCTGACCACCATTCACCAGCCGAAAGATTCGCTGGGTGAAACCGCCTTCAATATGCTGATGGACAGGATCGTCAACAAGCGTGAACAGTCCCAGTCCATTGAAGTGCACCCGCGCCTGATTGAACGCCGTTCCGTTGCGGACGGTCCGTTCCGCGACTACCGTCGTTAATCCTTTACGGGGCCAGCTATGCTGGTCCCCGTAACCACTCCCGGTTCAGCGTTTCGCTGTCTCCCAGATAATCCAGCAGCCAGGCCATGGCGGGCGATACGTCGTTTTGCTGCCACGTCAGACAGCACGCGGCGTCCGGGAAGGGATTTTCCAGCGTCAGAGCCACCCACTCCCCCGCGTCGATGCGCGGACGCGCAAAATGCACCGGCACCATGCCAACGCACAGCCCCGCGCTCAGGCAGGTGGCTGACGACTCCCAGTCCGGCGCGACCACGCGGCGCTGATTATCCAGCAGCCAGGTAATGCGCTTCGGCAGCGAACGGGACGTATCTTCCAGCACCAGCGAGGGCCAGTTGCGTAAGGTGTCATCGCTCAGCGGCCCTTCCAGCGCCGCCAGCGGATGATCGCGCGCGACCACGCAGGTCCAGCTCAGCATGCCCATGTCGCGAAACGCGTAGCGCCCCCCAACCGGGATCGCCTGGGTGGCGCCAATCGCCATCTCTGCCCTGCCGTCCGCCAGCGCATCCCAGACGCCGTTAAACACCTCCTGTGAAACGCGCAATTCGACGTCGGAGAAATGACGATAGAAATCGACGATCATCTGCCGGGTGCGTTCCGGCTTAACGATGTTATCCACCGCGATGGAAAGATGCCCCCGCCAGCCGTTGGCGATCTGCTGACACTGCTCGCGGGTGATCTGCATTTTTTTGATAACAGACCGCCCCTCTTTCAAAAACCACGCGCCGGCGGGCGTGAGCTCCACGTCGCGATGGCGCCGCTCAAACAGCTGGACCGCCAGCCACGCTTCCAGCTGACGCACCGTATAGCTGATGGCCGAGGGAACGCGATGCAGCTCCTGGGCGGCACCGGTAAAGCTGCCGTTACGCGCCACGGCATCGACCACTTCAAGAGAATAATCTGACCACATCTTTTGCCTGCAAAATTTTTGAATTCACCCGCCAAATATTAGCGTTTCACAAGCTGCTTTGCACCTCCTACACTCTGCGCCAACGTACACCTGCCTCCTCAGGAGAATAAACAGTGCAACCCAGGAAAGGATTTTTAGTCTGGCTCGGCGGCTTAAGCGTGCTGGGCTTTTTGGCGACCGATATGTATCTGCCCGCGTTCGCCGCGATGCAGGAAGATTTGCAAACCCCTGCCGCCGCTATCAGCGCCAGCCTGAGTTTGTTCCTCGCAGGCTTTGCCTTGGCGCAACTGCTCTGGGGGCCGCTCTCGGATCGTTTTGGCCGTAAACCCGTCCTGTTGCTGGGACTGGCAATTTTTGCCGTAGGCTGTCTGGGCATGCTGTGGGTCCGCGATGCCGCCTGGCTCCTCGTGCTGCGCTTCATCCAGGCCGTCGGCGTCTGTGCCGCAGCGGTCACCTGGCAGGCGCTGGTAACCGATTATTATCCGGCTTCGCGCACTAACCGCATTTTCGCCACCATTATGCCGCTGGTCGGCCTGTCGCCGGCGCTCGCCCCGCTGCTGGGCAGCTGGATCCTGGCGCATTTCGACTGGCAGGCCATTTTCGCCACGCTGTTTGCCATCACGCTGGTGCTGATGCTGCCCGCGTTCGGGCTCAAGCCTGCGCGTAAAAAAGAGACGCATCCGGACGCGCAGCCAGTGACCTTTACCTCCTTACTGCGGGCAAAAGCCTATCGCGGTAACGTGCTGATTTATGCCGCCTGCTCTGCCAGCTTCTTTGCCTGGCTGACCGGTTCGCCGTTCATTCTGCATGACATGGGCTACAGCCCGGCGGCTATCGGCCTGAGCTACGTTCCACAGACCATCGCCTTCCTGGTGGGTGGCTATGGCTGTCGCGCCGCACTGCAAAAATGGGAAGGCCAACAGATGCTGCCCTGGCTGCTGGTGTTGTATGCGTTAAGCGTGATTGCGACCTGGGCCGTCGGCTTTATTCCCGGTGCCGGGCTTGCAGAAATTTTGATTCCGTTCTGCGTTATGGCGATCGCTAACGGGGCCATTTACCCAATTGTAGTGGCGCAGGCGCTACGTCCGTTTCCGCAGGCGACGGGCCGCGCTGCCGCGCTGCAAAATACCCTGCAACTTGGCCTGTGCTTCCTGGCAAGCCTCGTGGTCTCTGCGCTGATTGTCACCCCACTGCTCACCACCACCAGCGTAATGCTGGTCACCGTTGCGCTGGCGGGTCTGGGGTATCGCATGCAGTCCTCCGCGCGTCGCGAGCAGAATGACAACGCGCAAACCGAAACGTCTCATGCCTGATTGCGCGGGAAATTATGTTAAAAACCAGTGATTAGGTTGCTAACAATTTTCTGTTGAATCACCCATTTTTGAGGCCTATACTGAATTTGGTTCGATAAATACGATAAATATTAAGCGTTAACGGGAGCCGGAGCGCTCCCGTTTTACCATGGAAGGCATTTCGGCAAGGGTTATCTCCCTTCCTCTGTTCTACGTCGGATATTAGCCTCGCGGGCATTTACCGTGAGATTTCTCACAAACCAAAAAAGCGTCTACGCTGTTTTAAGGTTCTGATCACAGCAAGGTGATGGAGAAGCTATGAGTTCATCGTGTATAGAAGAAGTCAGCGTTCCGGACGATAACTGGTCCCGGATCGTCAGTGAACTGTTGGGACGTGCGGGCATTACAATTAATGGCTCATCGCCCTCCGATCCCCAGATTAAACATCCCGATTTTTTCAAACGCGTTTTGCAGGAGGGATCGTTAGGGCTGGGTGAAAGCTATATGGACGGCTGGTGGGAGTGCGAGCGGCTGGATATGTTCTTCTCCAGCGTATTACGCGCCGGTCTGGAAAATCAGCTCCCCCGTCACTTCAAAGATACGCTACGTATCGCCTCCGCCCGCCTGTTCAATCTGCAAAGTAAAAAGCGCGCGTGGATCGTCGGCAAAGAGCATTACGATCTGGGCAACGACCTTTTCAGCCGCATGCTCGACCCGTTAATGCAGTACTCCTGCGGATACTGGAAAAAAGCGACGACCCTGGAAGAGGCGCAGCAGGATAAGCTACAGCTAATCTGCGATAAATTGCAGTTGCAGCCCGGCATGCGCGTGCTGGACATCGGCTGTGGCTGGGGCGGCCTTGCCTGGTTTATGGCGAAGCATTACGGCGTGAGCGTCGTCGGGGTCACGATTTCGGCTGAACAGCAGAAAATGGCGCAGGCGCGTTGCCTGGGGCTGGATGTCGATATTCGGCTTCAGGATTACCGCGACCTGAACGAGCAGTTCGACCGCATTGTTTCCGTTGGCATGTTCGAGCACGTCGGGCCCAAGAACTACAGGACCTATTTCGAGGTCGCTGACCGGAACCTGAAGCCTGAGGGTATTTTCCTGCTACACACCATCGGCTCTAAGCGCACCGACAACAACGTGGATCCCTGGATCAACAAATATATCTTCCCGAATGGCTGTTTACCCTCTGTTCGCCAGATTGCCAACGCCAGCGAACCGCATTTCATTGTGGAAGACTGGCATAATTTTGGCGCAGATTACGACACCACGCTGATGGCGTGGCACGAACGTTTCCAGGCCGCATGGCCTGAAATCGCCGACAACTATTCGGAACGATTCAAACGGATGTTCAGCTATTATCTCAATGCCTGTGCCGGGGCTTTTCGCGCGCGGGATATACAGCTATGGCAGGTGGTGTTTAGTCGCGGGATTGAGCACGGCCTGCGCGTGGCCCGCTAAAAAAATAACCCCGGTTGCCCGGGGTTATTTTTTATTCTTCTTCCACGGCCTTTATTATCGCCGCCTCTTTCGCCGCCAGCACGCGCTCAACGGTATCCACGACCGCCTGGGTCTGCGGATCTATTTCGATATTCACCCGCTGCCCCAGTTTTTTTGAACCAAGCGTCGTACGTTGCAACGTTTCTGGAATTAAATGCACGCAAAAACGGGTTGGCGTCACTTCACCTACGGTCAGGCTAATCCCATCAATGCCAATAAATCCTTTATAAAGGATGTATTTCATTAAGGTGGGATCCTGCACCTTAAACCAGATTTGACGGTTATTTTCCGAGGTCACGATTTTCGCCACTTCGGCGGTGGTCATAATATGGCCCGACATCAGGTGCCCGCCAATCTCATCGCTGAATTTCGCCGCCCGCTCAACGTTGACGGTATCCCCCACTTCCAGCTCGCCCAGGTTAGTGATGCGCAGCGTCTCTTTCATTAAATCAAAAGCGATCTGGTTACCGTTAATTTCGGTCACCGTCAGGCAGCAGCCGTTATGCGCTATCGACGCCCCGGTTTCAATGCCGTCGAGCATATATTCAGGCAGCTCGACCACGTGAGTGCGGAAATTCGGTTTTTCATCAATGGACACCACTTTGGCAGTGCCCTGCACAATACCAGTAAACATGCTTACAGCTCCTGTTCATTCCGAACGGCGATGACACCGTATAATCCCACCACAATAACAGTTGAAAAAACAGGTTGCCAGTGATGCGCAATTTCTGGCGATTTTTTCACTAGATAATTAGTTAAACCCCGCTACAATAGCTGGCATCCCTCTGTTTTTTCTTCTTGCTGCCAGTTACGGCGGCCTTTTTAGTCTCTCAAATAACTACAATACAAAGGTGTTCACGTGCAGAAGTATATGATCGAAGCGCGTCAGTTATTGGCACTGGCAATACCGGTGATCGTCGCGCAGGTAGCCCAAACCGCAATGGGATTTGTGGATACGGTAATGGCCGGTGGTTACAGCGCCACCGATATGGCCGCCGTGGCGATCGGAACCTCAATCTGGCTCCCGGCCATTCTGTTTGGTCACGGCCTGCTGCTGGCGCTGACGCCCGTTATCGCCCAGCTTAACGGCTCCGGTCGACGTGACCGCGTGGCCCATCAGGTTCGCCAGGGCTTCTGGCTGGCCGGAGGCGTCTCCGTCCTGATTATGATCGTCCTGTGGAACGCCGGGTATATTATCCGCGCCATGCATAATATCGATCCGGCGCTGGCAGATAAGGCGGTCGGTTATCTGCGCGCCCTGCTCTGGGGCGCCCCCGGCTATCTGTTCTTTCAGGTAGCACGTAACCAGTGTGAAGGGCTGGCAAAAACCAAGCCGGGCATGGTGATGGGCTTTATCGGCTTGCTGGTGAATATTCCCGTGAACTATATCTTCATTTACGGTCATTTTGGCATGCCGGAGCTCGGTGGCGTGGGCTGCGGCGTTGCGACGGCAGCGGTGTACTGGGTGATGTTCGGAAGCATGCTCACCTACATTAAGCATGCGCGATCCATGCGCGACATTCGCAACGACACTGCCTTTAGCACGCCTGACTGGTCGATGTTGACCCGCCTGACCCAGCTGGGTCTGCCCATTGCGCTGGCGCTGTTCTTTGAAGTGACGCTGTTTGCCGTTGTCGCCCTGCTGGTTTCGCCGCTAGGGATTATTGATGTGGCAGGCCACCAGATCGCCCTGAACTTCAGCTCTTTGATGTTTGTTCTGCCGATGTCGCTGGCGGCTGCGGTGACGATTCGCGTGGGCTTCCGTCTGGGGCAAGGCTCTACGCTGGATGCGCAAACGGCTGCCCGCACCGGGCTGGGCGTCGGCGTCTGCATGGCGGTCTGTACCGCCCTCTTTACCGTGCTGTTGCGTGAGCAAATTGCCCTGCTCTATAACGACAACCCGGAGGTAGTGACTCTGGCCTCGCACCTGATGCTGCTGGCGGCCATTTATCAGATCTCTGACTCCATCCAGGTGATTGGCAGCGGCGTGCTGCGTGGGTATAAAGATACGCGTTCCATCTTCTTTATCACCTTCATTGCCTACTGGGTGCTGGGCCTGCCGAGTGGCTACATTCTGGCGCTCACGGATCTGGTGGTGGATCGCATGGGGCCAGCCGGGTTCTGGATGGGCTTTATCATCGGCTTAACGTCAGCGGCCATTATGATGATGCTGCGCATGCGCTTCCTGCAACGTCAGCCCTCTACGGTTATTTTGCAGCGCGCTGCACGTTAATGACCCTGTAGCCGCCGGCTGGCGGCTACTTTCTCTTCACTTTGCGCGGTAATGAAGCAATCGCGTGAAATCAGAGAGAAAAATGCATTTTCCCTCTTGCCACCTTGGTGCTGTGCCGCTAATATTCGTCCCCGTTGTCACCGACAACACAATGCGTTCATAGCTCAGTTGGTTAGAGCACCACCTTGACATGGTGGGGGTCGTTGGTTCGAGTCCAATTGAACGCACCATTCTGCGTCCGTAGCTCAGTTGGTTAGAGCACCACCTTGACATGGTGGGGGTCGGTGGTTCGAGTCCACTCGGACGCACCATTTCAGTCCTGAAATGGTGCAAAAATCCTCTTCTTAACGTCTTAATTTTTCCCTTCATTGAATGACTTAACCTTTCTCCTGCTACGCTTATTCTATGGTTCAGAAACGCAGGAACGCTTTCGATGAAAAAAATTGCCATTATCGGCTCAGGCCCAACAGGGATTTACACCTTCTACTCACTTCTTACCAACGCAGCGCCCCTTTCGATCACCGTGTTTGAGAAAGCAGATCAGCCCGGCGTCGGTATGCCTTACAGCGATGAAGATAACTCCCGACTGATGCTGGCGAACATCGCCAGTATCGAAATCCCGCCCATTTTTATCACCTATCTCGACTGGCTTAAGCAGCAAAATGCAGCCCATCTTGCCCGCTATAGCGTCGACAAAGACAAACTGCACGACCGGCAGTTTCTGCCCCGTATTCTGCTGGGTGAATATTTCCACGACCGTTTTCTCGCCGTCGTTGCCGAGGCGAAAAAGGCGGGATTTCAGGTCGAGGTTCATCCCAACGCAAAAGTAACGGATATCAAAGCAGATGCAGACGGCGTGGCCCTGTCAGTGAACGATGCGCCTTTCTCCAGAAGATTCGATCTCGCCGTGGTCGCCACCGGTCACGTCTGGCCTGATGAAGATGAAGCCACCCGCGCCTGGTACCCGAGCCCATGGTCGGGGCTGATGGACGCAGAGATCCGAGCCTGCGAGGTGGGGATCATGGGGACGTCCCTCAGCGGGCTGGACGCCGCGATGGCGGTTGTGATGCAGCACGGTCGGTTTACCGGCGAGCAGTTCGTGGTCAATAAAGGCAGCGAGGGGTTAAAAATCACGCTGATGTCCCGCACGGGCGTTCTGCCGGAAGCCGACTTTTACTGCCCTATTCCTTATGAACCGCTGTCGGTGTTAACGGCATCTGTGGCAGAAAACGAGATCGCTAAAGGCCCGGACGGGCTGCTTGACCGCATTTTTGCGCTGATGGTGAAAGAGCTTGAGCTGGCCGATCCGCAGTGGTGCCAGGCGATATCGCTCAGCACGCTGAATGCCGACACCCTTCGTGAGGTTTGGTTTGAGGATCGTAAAAATCATGGTCCTTTCACCTGGGCCGAAGCGAACCTGAAAGAAGTGGAGCGCAACAAGCGCGACAAACGCACCGTTGCCTGGCGCTATACCGTGCTTCGTCTGCATGAGGTGGTTCAGGCGATTGTTCCTTCACTTAACGAACAGGACAGAGAGCGGTTTAAGTCGGGGCTGGAGCGCGTATTTATTGATAACTATGCCGCCATTCCACCACAGTCTATCCGCCGGTTACTGGCGCTACGAGAGGCAGGGATCATCAGCGTGGTCGCCCTCGGTGATGATTACGACCTGGATATCGGCAGCGATCAAACCGTCATCACCACGCAAGAAAAGAGTTATCGCTTCGATGTCTTTATTGATGCGCGCGGGCAAAAACCGCTCAAAAATAGGGATATCCCCTTCCCGACGCTGCGCAAACAGCTTGAGGAAACGGGCGATGAGATACCGGACGTGGGGGAAGACTACACGTTGCTGTCACCTGCGTCTCTGCGCGGACGTATCGCGTTTGGAGCGATCCCCTGGCTGATGCACGACCATCCGTTTGTTCAGGGTTTGTCAGAGTGCGCTGAAATTGGTAAGGCGATGGCGAAAGCGGCGGGAAATCCTGCGTCGGGCGTGCGGCGGAAATTACCGTTCATGGAGTTTTAACCAGGCTTCCCTGCCCTACGGTGTCGGATTACTCGAAGAAGACTTCCGGGTTTTCCGACAGCGATACAAAGCTTTTGGTGTTCTTATCCAGGGCAAGGATTTTGCCGCTTTCAATATCATACACCCAGCCGTGCAGGCGAATGGCGTTGTTGCGCAGGCCTACCGCCACCGACGGATGGGTCTTGATGTTGCTCAGCTGCGCAAAGACGTTCTCCTGCACCATCGCATTCACTTTATCGATTGGCGTATCCCAGGTTTTCTTCTCCACCACCGCTTTCGCCGCATCAGAATAGCGCAGCCAGTGTGAAACGGCCGGCATGGGCTCCAGATCCGCGTTGTCGGCAATCGCCTTCATCGCGCCGCAGTTTGAGTGGCCGCAGATTACGATATCGGTCACGCCGAGGGCCACCACCGCGTATTCGATGGTCGCTGAGACGCCGCCAGGCTCCGGCCCGAACGGTGGCACAATGTTGCCAGCGTTTCGAATGACAAAGAGCTGTCCTGGCTCCTGTTGCGTAACCAGTTCCGGAACCAGACGGCTGTCGGAGCAGGAGATGAACAGCGCTTTGGGATTCTGACTGGACGCTAAACTACGAAAAAGCTCTTTACGTTGCGGGAAAATCTCTTTTTGAAAGCTGAGAAAACCTTCAATGATATGTTGCATAGCCATTTCTCTTTTATCTGTTTTAGTTTAGGTATGATCGCGATCACACTCGTAAAATTTAACCACCGTGCCTTATCGGAGACAAGCAATATATTTCTGGCCCGACCGCTGCACGAGCTCATCCGCGTTCGTCAGGATGTTTTGTCCTTCAAAGGCCCCGTACAGGCGCTGGTACTTTTTCCCCGCCAGTCGGTCGGTCACCGACTCGACGGTGCGGGCAGGCAGCGGGAGCATATTCGGATAACTCCACATAAACGACACGGCGTCTTTACCCGGCGTGACCTGCAAAATATCACCGGCCAGCAGTACGCCGTCGCCTGACTGCCAGTGCAGCACTGTGCCGCCTGCGAAATGCCCGCCCAGTCGCAACAGCGTTACCGACGGCATAATTTCCAGAGTGTCCTCCTCCCAGAAGCGTATCGCCGGACTGTCACGCATTACCCACTGCCGATCGCTGGCGTGCAGGTAGATCGGCGCGTTAAACGCCGCGGCCCACTCCTGCATGGTGGTGTAGTAATGAGGGTGCGAAATCGCAATCGCGCCGATCCCGCCGAGCGCGTCAATTAGCGCTCTGGTGGCCGGGTCAAGGTTCGCGATGCAGTCCCACAGGATATTGCCCTGCGGCGTGCGCAGCAGGATGGCGCGCTGGTTAATGGCAAAAGAGGGGACGGTTTTGATGCTGAACAGCTGCGGCTCAAGCTGTTGCCATTTGTTGGTATGCGTGGCCGTAAGACTGTCGAAATCCGTCCACGCCTGGCCCGTCACCGGAACATACTGGCGTTCATCGTCGCAAATCGGGCAGCGTTTGGGGTGTTCATCGTAAGCGGTACCGCAGGTTTTACACAGCGTAATCATCAGCGTTCCTCAGCAATAAAGCACTGAGTATGGCAGGGATTATCCATATGTGCTGCGGGGTGCATCGCCCACTTTTTTTGACTTATACTGTGCCAGTATCAAAAACTGAATAACGCAGGTGGCACATGGAAATTGATCTCGATAACTTAGTCTTTAACGGGCTGGATGAAGCAGAAGAGCGCAACGCGGAACGTCTCGACGACGCGGATAAAAAAGCCCAGGCGATTGTCGCCGATGACGACTGCGGCGATGCCTGCAAGATCTGACGAGAAAGCACCGGAAGCCCCGGTGCTTTTTTTATGCATGAGGTTTTCACCCGCTATCAGTTCTCCGGCGTTTTGCTGAACCCGGTAAGCATCAGGATCAGACTTTGTGGAGATGATGCCGTCTCAAACTGATAGTGGTTTCCCTGACGATCGCCGCCGATATACCACGATATTTCGGTTTTCCCTTCTGCCAGCGCCTTGCGTACCGCTTTATCGACATCCACCATCCGGTATTCGCGGGCGTGGTTCAGGTACAGCACCGCATCCGACCGGTAGTTGCAGGACGGTCGCGCGTGCCAGTTCACGCTGGCCGGATCCCAGTCGTTGCTCGCCGGATAGAAGAAGATTTGATCCGCGCCGTTGGTTTCCACTTTCCCGCCATAGATACGCACGCGGTACTTAAACTGGGCAGGATCCTGTCCGGCAGGCAGCGGAGGAATGCTGAACTTCACCAGCGACAAGGTTTCGCTGTTTTTCGTCCTTCCGCCGTTCTGCCAGTTATCCTGCACCAGTAAGGCCTGAGGATCGGGCTGCGACAGTGTGGGTTCCAGGCTGCTTAGCCAGACGTTGGCCTTCGCTTTTGAATATCCGTACGGGACGGTGGTGCCGCAATCCAGTCCGCGGTTCATACACAGGTCGGTCATAAAGCGCGCGGCATCTTCCGTCCAGCCGTTCATGAAGTCAGCATGCGCCGTATAGAGGCTTCCACACCGCTCCTCGCGCTCATTACCGTGCATGATGGGGTCGAGTGAAAGCTGCGCTTTGCTGGTGTCCAGAGCGCTAATCGTCGGGAGCACGTACGCGATATTCATGTTCACCGTCGGGATCTTAATCGGGAAGGCGGACGGACACTGCCCTTTCGTGTCGTAGGTGGCGTTAACCAGACCGTGGGCAGGCTTCAGGTGTACCCCATCCCAGCAGTTGGGGAACTGAATGCCGATATTAAACTGCACGGCATCCTTCGCCTTGCGTAAGCCGCAGACTTCACCCGTTTTGCTGGTGTAGCCCTTGCCGTTGGCGCATAAAAAGGTGATATGGGGATTGGGCGCGGTGCCGTGATGATCGCCGGCCAGCAGCGACAGCCCCGCCGGGAACGGATGCAGCGGCCAGGCGTCAACGTTCGATGCCTGATAATAGGTTTTTTGGTAGGCGGGTTTCACCACCGTTCCGTCCGGCAACCTCAGCGACGGCGCCCAGTAGGCCGAGCTGTCTGCTTTATTATCGCAGGTCGTCTTTTCTTGCGTACGCAGCGATTCGCGGCTGGAGTAAGCGTCCGTTTGCACGTTACCAAAAAAATCGTGCAGCATGGCCTCGTTGGGCATGCCGTACATCATAATGGCATCATCACCAAGGGTGTGGGAATAGCCGCAAACCACGTGCGCCTGTGGCGCAGCGTGCGCCGCCTGCATGGCAAGCAGTAGCGCGGCGGCAGAAAGTGTGGGGGTGAGTACTGTCCGTTTCATTATTATCTCCATCTGAGAAAGGAGATAGTGGTAACAAAACGGCTATCAATTACCGAGGATTTACCTGCGTACTTTTCCGCTCATCCCCGCTTTACAGCAGGCAGGCACAGCTCATTCCAGTACATTTCCCGCGTCCGGCGCAGTTCAGCGTGTCGTTTTAACATAGAACCACTCCGGATCAATGTTGGCTACGTCCACGCCGTACAGGCTGGCGACAGGCAGTATTGACTCAAGAACACGTTGCGCGCTGTTCTCCGCATTCGCTGGTTGGGTGGCAAAAAACCGCCGTAACGTGCCGATCCATTTTTTCATCGTCATTACCCCTCTCGCTTAACCTGAACTCAGTTAAACACGCCTTCATCATGAAGAGGAAATAACAATAATGACTGTTGATATGCAGGATTTGAGAAACGCCCAAGGCGCCGGCGCGCTAGCCGGCCAGCGCTTTAACGACCGTTTCCATCGCTTTGGTGGTCAACTCGCTGCGCTTAACGCGCTGGTTCGCCAGCGCGGTACGCAGTACGCCCGCAATGACAATATGTTTCGGCTCTTGCCCTAAATCACGCATTTCGAGAACGACCTTGCCTACCACCCGACACATCTCCTGGTACAGCGCTTCGTCTTTGGTCACATTGCCCATTGCCAACACTCCGATGCCTTAAACCGTCAGCTTAAAGCATTCGTCGGCTGGATACAAAAAAGAAGCCCGGCGTATTGCTCGCCGGGCTTCGTCTGGAAAATCAGGCGATTAGTTGTTTACCGGGATGACCGCACCTTTGTATTTGGTACGGATCCAGTCCTGAATCTCTTTAGAATGCAGCACGTTCACCAGCGCGACGATATCTTTCTTCTTCTCGTCACCGCGATGGACGGTAATGATGTTGGCGTACGGGTTATTCTCACCGCTTTCAACCGCAATCGGATCGTGCACCGGATCCAGGCCCGCGTCGATGGCGTAGTTAGCGTTAATCACCACCGCGGCACCTTCGTCGTTGTTGTACATCTGCGGCAGCAGCGACGCTTCCACATTCGGGGTAAATTCCAGCTTTTTCGGGTTTTCCACGATATCGCTGATGCGCGCGGTCACTTTATCGATGCCAGGCTTCAGCTTGATTACCCCCTCCTTTTCGAAGATGGAGAGAATACGACCTTCCTCGGAAACCGCATCACGCATAATGATTTTGCCGCCTTCCGGCAGATCCTTCAGCGATTTGTATTTTTTCGAATAGATACCGATCGGCTCAATGTGGATAGCGCCCGCACTGACAAAATCATAATCCTTATCGCCCGCGTGATCTTTCAGCACGCTGTTCAGATAAGGGATGTGCTGGAAGTAGTTGGCGTCGATGTCACGCCCCGCCAGCGCGGTGTTGGGCAGAATGTAGTCCTGGAACGGCTTAATCTCCAGATCGATACCCTGCTTTGCCAGAATCGGCTTAGCCTGCTCCAGAATTTCCGCGTGCGGCGTGTTGGACGCCCCCACGGTCAGCGTATCTGCCCAGGCGGCAAAGCTCAGGGCGCTCAGGGTGGCTGCGGCGATCAGTGTCAGTGTCTTTTTCATGATGTGGTTCCTGTGTGTATTTATTAGCGTTTATCTAACAGTGAAGTAATGACATCGCCGCAGAACTGGATAATGAACACGATGATCAGAATGGTCACCGTTGCCACCAGCGTGACGTCACCATGGTTGCGCTGGAATCCTTCCAGATAAGCCAGATTTCCCAAACCGCCGGCGCCTATCACCCCCGCCATTGCGCTGTAGCTCACCAGCGCAATCAGCGTCACCGTCATGCCTGAAACCAGTGCGGGTGAGGATTCCGGCAGTAAAACCCGAAACACTAACGTGCTCAGCCGTGCGCCCATCGAACGCGTGGCTTCGATAACCCCTTTGTCCACTTCACGCAGGGCGATCTCGACCAGACGGGCGTAAAACGGTGCGGCGCCTACAATCAGCGCGGGGAGCGCGGCGTTAGCGCCAAGAATGGTCCCGACGACGGTCTTGGTGAACGGGATCAGCAGCACGATGAGAATGATGAACGGAATGGAGCGGAACACGTTCACCACAATCGACATCACGCTGTAGACCGTGCGGTTTTGAAATAACCCGCCGCGGGCGGTTAAAAACAGCGCCAGACCAAGCCCGATCCCCAGAACAAACGTCGCCACGCCCGAAAGCGCGGTCATGTAGAGCGTCTCCTGAGTTGCAGCCCACAGCTGATCCCACTTCAGGTGCGGAAAGAGTTCTTCAGCCATGCTTAATAACCTCGCCTTCAATATCGCTTTGCTTCAGATCGGCGAGGATATTGTTCAGTTGTTCATCCGATGCCATCACGTGTACCCAGAGCTGCCCGAAAACACCGTGGGCGGTTTGCGTCATTTTGCCGTGCAGGATATTAAACGGCAGGCCGTAGCGCAGGGTCAGTTCCCCGACGATCGGCCTGTGCGTGCTGTGCCCGGTAAAGGTGAGTTTGATGACCGTGCCCTCCAGCCCGGTTGCCAGTTCCGTATTGAAGGTTTCATCTTCGGCGTACTGGCTCACCTGTCGGACAAACTGCTGGGTGATCGGCTGCTGCGGATGCGTAAAGACGCTCAGCACGTCCCCCTCCTCCACCACTTTCCCGTTCTCCATTACCGCCACGCGGTCGCAGATTTTGCGCACCACGTGCATTTCGTGCGTGATCAGCACGATGGTCAGGTTAAAGCGACGGTTAATGTCCAGGAGCAGATCGAGGATCTGATCGGTCGTCTGCGGATCCAGCGCGGAGGTGGCTTCGTCACACAGCAGCACGTCGGGATGATTGGCCAGCGCGCGGGCGATGCCTACACGCTGTTTTTGCCCTCCGCTCAGCTGCGACGGAAAGGCATTCTCGCGCCCCTTCAGGCCAACCAGATCCACCAGCTCGGCGACGCGTGCCTGAATTTTCGCTTTCGGTACACCGGCAATTTGCATTGAAAAGGCGATATTTTCCTTCACCGTGCGCGACCAGAGCAGATTGAAGTGCTGGAACACCATGCTGATTTTCAGGCGTGCCTGACGCAGCGCTTCTCCTTTTGCGGCGGAGATATCCTGTCCGTTAATGGTGACGCGTCCGGCGCTGGGCTTTTCCAGACCGTTCAGCAGACGGATCAGGGTACTTTTCCCGGCTCCGCTGTAGCCGATAATCCCGTAAATCTGTCCCTGCTCGATCGTCAAATTAACGTTATCAACGGCTGTCAGCGCCACCTTTCCGTTGTCAAAAATCTTCGAAATATTGCTGAGTACAATCATTCTTATTCGTTATCCGTGCCGCATATAGCGGTTTAGCAGTATGGATGTCCAAAAGATAGTAAACAGCCGTTATCAGCTTTTAAATGACCAAAAAGGAATGTCTTATAACGCGATGAAATAAGTCGCGACCTGGCGGCTGAAAATCGCTTAGATGAATATCAGCAATACATATCCGACAGCTGCATATCACCGCCTTCTCACCCGCCTGAATGGGTTATTTTTTCAGCATTTTGCGCGCATATAGACATCCTCACATCCGGACAACTTTACATCTCGCTGTCTTTCCATCTGAAAACATGACGAATATTCCTTTCCGTTCTAATACCCAGTGAAACGTTCTTTATTGAGAAAATTTCAGGATCCTATTATCCGGTCATCCCCCTTTTACAGGACATGACCATGATGCTTTACCACTCCGTCACCGAACTGATTGGCCGCACGCCGCTGATCCAGCTGCACAAACTGGATACCGGTCCCTGCTCGCTGTTTCTGAAGCTGGAAAATCAAAATCCCGGCGGTTCGATCAAAGACCGCGTCGCGCTGTCGATGATTAACGAAGCCGAACGCTCGCGGCAACTGCGGCCCGGCGGGACCATTATCGAAGCCACGGCGGGGAACACCGGGCTGGGGCTGGCGCTGATCGCCGCGCAGAAAGGCTATTCGCTGATCCTGGTGGTGCCGGACAAAATGAGTCGCGAAAAGATTTTCCACCTGCGGGCGCTGGGTGCGCAGGTGGTGTTGACCCGTTCCGATGTCAATAAGGGGCATCCGGCCTATTACCAGGATTACGCCCGGCGGCTGGCGAACGAACTGCCCGGCGCGTTTTACATCGACCAGTTCAACAATGAGGCCAACCCGCTGGCGCACCGCACGACCACCGCGCCGGAACTGTTTGAGCAGCTCGACGGCCAGATCGACGCCATCGTCGTCGGCGTCGGGTCCGGCGGTACGCTGGGCGGCTTACAGGCGTGGTTCGCCGAGCACTCACCGCAGACGGAATTTGTGCTTGCCGATCCGGCCGGGTCAGTGCTGGCGGATCAGGTTGAGACCGGACGCTATCACGATGCCGGATCGTGGCTGGTTGAGGGGATTGGCGAAGACTTTATTCCTCCGCTGGCGCACATCGAAGGGGTTAAACGCGCCTGGCGCATTACCGATCGCGAAGCCTTCACCACCGCCCGCGAGCTGCTCAAAACGGAAGGGATCCTGGCGGGCTCCTCCAGCGGCACGCTGCTGGCGGCGGCGCTGAAATATTGTCAGGCGCAGACCACGCCAAAACGCGTGGTCACCTTCGCCTGCGACAGCGGCAATAAATACCTCTCGAAAATGTTCAACGACGACTGGATGCGCCAGCAGGGGCTGATCGCGCGTCCGCAGGCAGGGGATCTCTCCGACTACATTGCCCTGCGCCACGATGAAGGCGCTACGGTGACTGCCGCCCCGGACGACACCCTTTCCACCGTGCTGGCCCGCATGCGGCTGTACGACATCTCCCAGCTGCCGGTGCTCGATAACGATAAGGTCGTCGGCATCATCGACGAATGGGACCTGCTGCGACACATCGGGGGGGATGCCGATCGCTTCTCTCTCCCCGTGACGGCGGCCATGACGCGTCAGGTGGAACATCTGGACAGGCAGGCCCCGGAGAGCGCCCTGCACGCCATCTTTGACCGTGGCCTGGTAGCCATTATCTATGACAACGACCGTTTTCTGGGTCTGATCACCCGCAGCGACGTTCTCACCGCCTGGCGTAACCGCCTGGAGAAATAAAAGGAGCAAAAGATGAAAAACCTGGCAACCCTCAGCGTTCACAGCGGCGAGTTTAACGACCCGCACGGCGCCGTCATGCCGCCGATTTACGCCACCTCGACGTTTGCGCAACCGTCTCCCGGTGAGCATACCGGCTATGAATATTCCCGAAGCGGCAACCCCACCCGCCACGCGCTGGAGACCGCGATAGCCGAGCTGGAGGGCGGCACGCGCGGGTACGCCTTCGCATCAGGGCTGGCGGCCATTTCCACCGTGCTCGAACTGCTGGATAAAGACAGCCATATCGTCGCCATTGACGACGTGTACGGCGGTACGTATCGCCTGATCGAAAACGTGCGCAAGCGCAGCACCGGGCTACAGGTGAGCTGGGTTAAGCCGGACGATATAGCCGGTCTTGAGGCCGCCATCCGCCCGGACACCCGCATGATCTGGGTGGAGACGCCGACAAATCCGCTGCTGAAGCTGGCCGATCTGGCGGCCATCGCGGAAATTGCCCGGCGTCATAATGCGATCAGCGTGGCGGACAATACCTTCGCCTCTCCGGTCATTCACCGGCCGCTGGAGGCAGGGTTTGACATCGTGGTGCACTCCGCCACCAAATATCTCAACGGTCATTCAGACGTGGTTGCCGGGCTGGCTGTTGTCGGGGCAAACAAGGACCTGGCGGATCGCCTGGGCTACCTGCAAAACGCAGTCGGAGGCGTTCTGGATCCGTTCAGCAGCTTTCTGACCCTGCGGGGTATTCGCACCCTCTCACTGCGCGTAGAGAAGCACAGCGCCAACGCGCTGGCTATTGCGCAATGGCTGGAGGCGCATCCGCAGGTTGAACGCGTGTACTATCCCGGGCTGGCGTCGCATCCGCAGCATGCGCTTGCCCGTCGCCAGATGGCGCTGCCGGGCGGCATGATCTCCGTCGTCTTAAAAGGCGATGCGCAACGCGCGACTGACGTTATCCGCCACCTTACGCTTTTTACCCTGGCCGAAAGCCTGGGCGGCGTGGAGAGTCTGGTGAGCAAGCCCTACAGCATGACCCACGCCTCGATCCCGCTGGCGCAGCGCCTTGCCAACGGCATTGTGCCGCAGCTGATCCGCCTGTCAGTTGGCATTGAAGATACGCGCGATCTAATTGCCGACCTTCAGCAGGCGCTGGAAAAGTGAGCAAAAAACGGCGGGCGTTGCGCCTGCCGTCATAAGATGACATTAGGCCTTAACGCATTGATAACAAACTTATGTGAATCTGCACAGATTGTTTTTGAAACACCGTTTCCATTTTCCTTTTTGCTGCAAATCAGCGTATAATGCGCGCCAAATCCCTGGTGAATGGTTTCAGCGCTTGGAATACAAAAAACAACGTACAACTTCTCCTCTCCTCCGTTGGGCTGGCACTCAGGCACACTTTCTTCTGCACGCTCATTTGATGTCACCTATTCTTAGTGCGTGTCATATACTCTTTCGCAACACAGGTTTGACTCCGCGGCGGTGCGCCCCCGGAGCGAGATTTCCATATCCTTCCCAACTTAAAGACTAAGACTGTCATGAAAAAGACGAAAATTGTTTGTACTATCGGCCCGAAAACCGAATCCGAAGAGATGCTGAGCAAAATGCTGGATGCTGGCATGAACGTGATGCGTCTGAACTTCTCCCACGGTGACTATGCTGAACACGGTCAGCGTATCCAGAACTTGCGCAACGTGATGAGCAAAACCGGTAAAAAAGCCGCGATCCTGCTCGACACCAAAGGTCCTGAAATCCGTACCATCAAGCTGGAAGGCGGTAACGACGTTTCTCTGAAAGCGGGCCAGACCTTCACCTTCACCACCGACAAATCCGTTGTGGGTAACAACGAAATCGTTGCCGTGACCTACGAAGGTTTCACCAGCGATCTGTCCGTTGGCAACACCGTGCTGGTGGATGACGGCCTGATCGGCATGGAAGTAACCGCGATCGAAGGTAACAAAGTTATCTGTAAGGTGCTGAACAACGGCGACCTGGGCGAAAACAAAGGCGTTAACCTGCCGGGTGTGTCCATTGCTCTGCCAGCGCTGGCTGAAAAAGACAAACAAGACCTGATCTTCGGTTGCGAACAAGGCGTTGACTTCGTTGCTGCGTCCTTTATCCGTAAACGTTCTGACGTGGTTGAGATCCGTGAGCACCTGAAAGCGCACGGCGGCGAGAACATTCAGATCATCTCCAAAATCGAAAACCAGGAAGGCCTGAACAACTTCGACGAAATCCTCGAAGCGTCTGACGGCATCATGGTTGCGCGTGGCGACCTGGGCGTTGAAATCCCGGTTGAAGAAGTGATCTTCGCGCAGAAGATGATGATCGAGAAATGCGTTCGCGCGCGTAAAGTGGTTATCACCGCAACGCAGATGCTGGACTCCATGATCAAAAACCCACGCCCTACCCGCGCGGAAGCGGGCGACGTGGCGAACGCCATCCTCGACGGTACCGATGCCGTTATGCTGTCTGGCGAATCTGCGAAAGGGAAATACCCTCTGGAAGCGGTCAGCATCATGGCGACCATCTGCGAACGTACCGACCGCGTGATGAAAAGCCGTCTGGATTACAACAACGACAGCCGTAAACTGCGCATCACCGAAGCCGTGTGCCGTGGCGCGGTAGAAACCGCTGAAAAACTGGAAGCCCCGCTGATTGTTGTGGCAACCCAGGGCGGTAAATCTGCGCGTGCCGTGCGTAAATACTTCCCGGATGCAACCATCCTGGCGCTGACCACGAACGAAACCACCGCGCGTCAGCTGGTGCTGAGCAAAGGCGTGATCCCACACCTGGTGAAAGAGATTGCGTCTACCGATGATTTCTATCGTCTCGGTAAAGAAGTGGCGCTGGAACTGGTTGATTGTGGTCTGGCACAGAAAGGCGACGTTGTGGTTATGGTTTCTGGCGCGCTGGTACCAAGCGGCACAACCAACACCGCATCTGTTCACGTGCTGTAATAATTCCCGAACAAATTATATTTTTGTTAAAAAGCGTCCTTCGGGGCGCTTTTTTTATTCCCGCCTTTAACCAGAACTATTCAAAAAGCAAATCGGGTTTTTCTATTTAATCGCGATTTATCTAAGATGAATCCGATGAAAAATGCCTTTTTTAACATAGCTTTTTCGTCAAAATTGCCGATTTCGTTGCTTCTTTGAGCGAACGATCAAAAATAGGCGTAATCCCATCAAAAAAATATTCTCAACCCAAAAAACTTTGTGTAATACTTGTAACGCTACATGGAGATTAACTCAATCTAGAGGGTATTAATAATGAATCGTACTAAACTGGTACTGGGCGCGGTAATCCTGGGTTCTACTCTGCTGGCAGGTTGCTCCAGCAACGCTAAAATCGATCAGCTGTCTTCTGACGTTCAGACTCTGAACGCTAAAGTTGACCAGCTGAGCAACGACGTGAACGCAATGCGTTCCGACGTTCAGGCTGCTAAAGACGACGCAGCTCGCGCTAACCAGCGTCTGGACAACCAGGCTACTAAATACCGTAAGTAATAGTACCTGTTAATAAAATGGCGCACATTGTGCGCCATTTTTTTTGCCTGCGTCAAACCCCTACTGAATCACCTTCTCTCCCTCGCCTTCCGCCACCGCCGCTGAGACACGACTGTTTTGAACAGACAGGACAGAACTGCTGGCTGCCGAACCGTTACCCGCTGAAACGGCAACCGGGATCCCCGCCCTGCGCGCCAGCGCTTTATCGATGAGGGTTTTATCGCTCCCTGATTCCGCTGCAAAAGCGGTAAACGCCGCAGAGTGCGCAAATGGCACCGTCTGTGGGTTTTCGCCCTCAGCCTGCGCCAGCGGCCTGTGTACCTCGATATAGCGTTTGCCGTCCGGCTCCACAGAGAACTTCACCGGCTCATTGATAATCTGAACCCGCGTGCCGACGCGCGCTTGTTCAAACAATGCTTTGATATCCGGCGCGTTCATCCGCATACAGCCCGAGCTAACCCGTAGCCCCACGCTGTCCGGTGCGCTGGTGCCGTGGATAAGATATTCCCCATTGCCGATGCCCAGACGCAGCGCATAGCGCCCCAGCGGGTTATTAGGCCCGGCGGGTACCACAGCCGGCAGTTTTATGCCCTGGGCCAGTGAGCGCGCTCTGATGCCCGCTGGCGGGGTCCAGGTGGGATTGGGGATCTTCTGGCTCACACGGGTGGTGCTGACCGGCGTTTCCAGCCCAAGCTGACCGATACCCAGCGGATAGACCTGAACGATATTTTCACCTGGCGGATAGAAGTAAAGACGCAGCTCCGCCAGATTCACCACAATGCCTTCACGATCGGTGTCCGGCAGCAGCATCTGGGAAGGAATGGTAATGACCGTTCCTGGCGCAGGGTTCACCGGTGCAATGGTATTATTGGTTTCAAGAATAAGCTGTGCTGCGGTATTAAACCGACGAGCGATAGCCTGGAGCTTATTGTCGCCTTCCTGAATGGTGTATGTCTGGTTTTGCCCAATCAGGCGGCTGCCTGCGGGCGGTAAAGGGTAATCAACCGCCCTGGCTGAATTAACAGCACTGAGCGAACCAAGGAGTAATAGAGTTATTAGAGACGCGCGCTTCATGCTGAGATTCCTTATTCACTGACTGAACGTCAGAAAGCTGAAAAACCAGCGAGGTGGAAACCACCCCGCGAAACAGAATGAATGCTGTTCAGTTAGTTTAGCTAAGGATTGCGGCTTTGGCGCGAATGGCGCGGATCATCGCTTCCAGCCCCTGGGATCGGGACGGGGTGAGGTGTTGGGTTAAGGCCATTTTTTCAAACCACGGACGGACGTCAAAGGCGACAATATCCTGCGCCGACATCCGGTGATAGAGAATAAATACGACGGCAATAAGCCCCTTCACAATGGCGGCATCGCTGTCGCCCTGCAATTCGATTACGCCATCATCCGTCTGCTGCATCAGGATCCAGACCTGGCTCTGGCAGCCCTGAATGATGTTGTTCGGGTTATGCGCCTCTTCGCTGAGCGGCGGCAGGCGCTGCCCCAGCTCGATAATATAAAGGTATTTCTCTTCCCAGTTTGCGCAACGTCCAAAGTTGCGCAGCAGTTTATCTCTGTCCGGCAAATCTGCCATCTCTCGCCTCTCCGTTAGCCAAGCAGCTGGTGAATACGTTTTAGTCCCGCCACCAGTCTGTCGACCTCTTCCGTTGTGTTGTACATCACCAGCGATGCGCGGCACATGGCCGGTACCTGATAATACGCCATCAGCGGCATCGCGCAGTGATGCCCGGTACGTACGGCGACGCCGTAATTATCCAGGAAACTGCCCACATCATAGGCGTGATGCTTGCCGAGGTTAAAGGCTATCACACCCAGACGGTCAGCAGGGCCGTATAAGGACAGTTCCGGGACGCTGGCAAGCTCCTGCAAGGCGTACTGCATCAGCAGCTGTTCGTACTGCTGAATTGCCGCCAGCCCCGTTTCAGAGACGTAGCTAATGGCGGCGCCCAGCCCGATGATCCCGCCGGTGTTTGGCGTACCCGCCTCGAAGCGCCACGGGGCGCGGGCGTACGTGGTTCCTTCCGTCAGGCTGACGGTGGCGATCATCGAGCCGCCCCCTTCCCACGGCGGCATGGCCTGAAGAATATCCTCCTTCACATACAGCACGCCGATGCCCGTCGGGCCATAAAGCTTGTGCCCGGAGAAAACGTAGAAATCGCAGTCCAGGGCCTGAACGTCAACCGCATGGTGCATGACCGCCTGGGCGCCATCAATCAGCACTTTTGCACCGGCCTGATGGGCTTTGTCGATAATCAGCGCCACCGGATTTTCCGTCCCCAGCACGTTTGAAACGTGGGTAACGGCCACCAGCCGCGTCCTGTCGTCCAGCAGGGCGTCCAGCTGTTCAAGCTGGAGCGTGCCGTCTTCATTCAGGGGAACCACCCGCAGCTGGGCCCCTGCGCGCTCACAGAGCATCTGCCAGGGCACGATGTTGGCATGGTGCTCCATCTGGGTGATGATGATGTTATCCCCCGCGTGCACCTGTGCATTGCCCCAGCTGTTGGCCACCAGGTTGATCCCTTCGGTGGTTCCACGCACGAACACCAGCTCTTCCGGCAAACGCGCGTTGAGGAAGCCCGCGACCTGGGTACGCACGTTTTCCATGCGCTGGGTCGCCTCGGCGCTCAGGGTGTGGATCCCGCGATGTACCGCCGCATAGCCGTGGCGGTAAAACTCAGCTTCCGCGTCCACTACCTGATTCGGTTTTTGCGCGCTGGCCGCGCTGTCGAGATAGGCCAGCGGCAGACCGTTCACTTCACGGGTCAGTACCGGAAAATCGGCCCGGACTTTCTCTACGGGAAATGTCATGCTTCGCCTCCAGGCAGCCGCTGACCGATACGGGCCAGCACCTGCTGTTTAAGTCCGCCGTCGGGCAGCGCTTCCGTCAGCTCAGCCGCAAAGGCGTAAATAATCATCTTTTGCGCGGCCTGCTGGTCTATCCCGCGCGAGCGCAGGTAGAACATCTGCTCGTCGTCAATACGCCCGACCGTCGCGCCGTGGCTGCACTTTACGTCGTCCGCGTAAATTTCCAGCTGCGGCTTGGTGTCCACCTCAGCCAGACGTCCCAGCAGAAGGTTGTTGTTGGTCATCTGCCCGTCAGTTTTGATGGCGTGCTGCGCCACGTTGATCAGGCCGTTAAACACCGCACGACCTTTGTCGCTGACGATAGTTTTATGCAGCTGACGGCTGTTGCAGTAGCCTTTGTTGTGCTCAAGCCAGGTGCGCGTGTCGCACACTTCTGCCTTCACCGGCATCGCCAGGCTGTTCATGCGCAGCGTGGTGTTCTCACCGTTCAGCTGGGTACTGGTGTTGTGGCGTAACACCGCGCCGCCAAGCAGGAAGCTGTGGCTGTACGCCGCGGCATCCTGGCCCAGCAGAATATCGTTGTGGGCGAAGTGGTGACTGAGCGGATTCTCAAACGCCAGCTTGATATGGTGCAGCTGGGCGTTGGCCGCCACGTTCATCGTCAGACGCGAGCCGGTAAAATGACGGGTGTCGTTCAGACTAACGTAATGCTCAATCACCGTCGCTTCCGCCCCTTCTGCCAGCTCGAGATGGTGGCGATAGTGGGCGGTGTTGATCTCGTCGCCCTCAACGCCCTGCGTGATATGCATCAGCAGCAGCGGTTTCGCCGGGCGCTGGTTACGCTTAACGCGAATATGGGTGACAGACTGCGACAGGCTCTCCGTGAGGTGCAGAAAGACTTCAGGCTGGACCGGAGCGCTCAACGACTGGCGCTCGTCGTTAATGGCGATATCGAACCCGCTCTCCTCCACGCTGTCGCTGAGTTCCTCCCGGAACTGCCCGTCAACAAACACCAGACGCACGGTATCCGCGCTCAGCGCCAGCGCATCGCGCTGGCCGGGGCTAACCTGGGCCAGGCGCGTGACAAACTCGCCGTTCAGCAGACCGTCCAGCGGGGTATATTTCCAGTTCTCATGCTTACGCGTCGGTAAACCGAGACGCAGCAGCTGCTGGAGATGGTGCTGAGCCTGTTCTGAACGCGAATCACCCTGCGCTTCAAACAGCCGGTGCCACTGCTGGAGTGCATTACTGCTGTTCGGTAAGCCAGCCATAACCCTGCTCCTCCAGTTGTTTAACCAGGGTAAAATCACCGGATTTCACAATGCGTCCCTGGTAAAGCACGTGGACATAGTCCGGTTTGATGTAGTCCAGAATTCGCTGGTAGTGCGTCACGATAATAAATGAGCGGTTCCCGTCACGCAGAGAGTTCACCCCGTCAGCGACGATCTTCAGGGCATCAATATCCAGCCCTGAATCGGTTTCATCGAGAATGCACAGCTCAGGCTCAAGCACCGCCATTTGCAGAATATCGTTACGTTTTTTCTCACCGCCGGAGAAACCCACGTTTACCGAACGGGTGAGCAGATCTTCCGGCATTTTCAGCAGTTTGATTTTCTCTTCCATCAGATCCTGGAAGTCAAAGCGATCCAGCGCCTCAAGTCCGCGATACTTGCGCACCGCGTTCAGCGCGGTTTGCAGGAAGAACTGGTTGCTGACGCCCGGAATTTCCACTGGATACTGGAAGGCCATAAAGATGCCCTCACCGGCACGCTCTTCCGGCGACATTTCCAGCAGATCTTTACCGTTAAACTCAACGGAGCCGCTTATGACTTCATAGTCCTCGCGTCCTGCCAGCGTCGCTGAAAGCGTACTTTTCCCGGAGCCGTTTGGCCCCATGATGGCGTGAACTTCACCCGGCTTGACGTCAAAATTGAGGCCACGCAGGATCGCTTTCTCTTCCACGCTGACCTGTAAATCTTTAATGCTTAACATGTGCTTTCCTTAACCGACGCTGTGTTCGAGACTAATGGCGAGGAGTTTCTGTGCTTCAACGGCAAATTCCAGCGGCAGTTCGGAGAACACGTCCTTACAGAAGCCGTTAACAATCATTGAAATCGCATCTTCTTCACTGATCCCGCGTTGCAGGCAGTAGAAAAGCTGATCTTCACCGATGCGTGACGTGGTCGCCTCGTGCTCCAGCTGGGCGCTGTTATTGCGGCACTCGACATACGGGAAGGTATGTGCCCCGCAGTCGGCGCCAATCAGCATGGAATCGCACTGGGTGAAGTTACGCGCGTTGGTGGCCGTCGGCATGATTTTCACCAGCCCGCGATAGCTGTTCTGGCTGTGTCCGGCGGAGATCCCTTTCGAGATGATGGTCGATTTGGTGTTTTTACCAATGTGGATCATCTTGGTGCCGGTATCGGCCTGCTGATGACCGCTGGTCAGCGCCACGGAGTAAAATTCCCCGATGGAGTTATCCCCGCGCAGGATGCAGCTCGGGTATTTCCAGGTAATGGCGGAGCCGGTTTCTGACTGCGTCCAGGACATTTTGCTGTTTTCGCCTTCGCACAGCGCGCGCTTGGTGACGAAGTTCAGAATACCACCGGTATTGCCGTCGCCCGGGAACCAGTTCTGCACCGTGGAGTATTTCACTTCCGCGTCTTTGTGGATGATCACCTCAACCACCGCCGCGTGCAGCTGGTAGCTGTCGCGCACCGGCGCGGAACAGCCTTCGATATAGCTGACGTAGCTGCCCTCATCCGCCACCAGAATGGTGCGTTCAAACTGCCCGGTTTTTTCTGCGTTGATGCGGAAATAGGTCGAGAGCTCCATCGGACAGCGTACGCCTTTCGGCACGTAGATAAAGGTGCCGTCTGACGCCACCGCCGCATTCAGTGCTGCAAAGAAGTTATCGTTACTGGGCACCACGGTGCCGATGTATTTTTTCACCAGCTCAGGGTGATCGTGAATGGCTTCACCAAAGGAGCAGAAAATAATCCCCTGCTCCGCCAGCTTTTCACGGTAGGTGGTCGCCACCGAGACGGAGTCAAAAATGGCGTCTACCGCCACCTCTTTACCCTCGCGCACGGGCACGCCGAGCTGATTGAACGCCTCTTCCACCTCTTTGCTCAGGAAGCTGTTCTCTGCACCGGTTTGCTGTACCGCGCCGGGCTGCGAGGCACAGGTGTCATCACAGCTGCCGCAGGACGGCGCGGAGTAGTAGCTGTAATCCTGATAGTTCAGCTTATCGTAGTGCGCTTTCAGCCAGTGGGGCTCTTCCATCTCCTGCCACGCACGAAACGCGCTCAGGCGAAACGCCAGCATCCATTCAGGCTCGTTACGTTTGGCCGAAATGGCGCGCACGACATCTTCACTGATGCCTTTCGCCAGCTCATCGGTTTGCAGCTGCGTGAAGAACCCCTCTTTGTAGTTGAGGTTTCCGCCGCTCCAGGTGTTTACATCACTCGTTGCTTCAGTATTACGAGACATAGTACCGCCTATACCCCAAAGCTTTCGCCGCAGCCACATTCGTTCTGGGCTTTCGGGTTATGAAATTTGAATAACTGGTTTAAACCTTCACGAACGTAGTCGACTTCAGTTCCATCGATAAACGGCATAGCCTGTAGCGCGACGTAGAGCTTAGCGCCGTCAGTTTCAAAGACCAGGTCATCCTTTTCAGGTTCGGTGACGGTGTCCAGCACGTAGCCAAAGCCCGCGCAGCCCGTCTGCTTAACGCCTAAACGTACGCCGAGGATGTCGGGGTTTTTAGCCACCAGCTCATGAATGTGCGCCGCCGCCGCGGGCGTAAGCGTTAAGCCACGCCAGGCAAAATCGGCCGGATTGAAGGTTTCTGAATGCAATTCCATAGGTCCACCTCATCTGATAAGCCACCAGGGCATAACACCATGTTAGTGATAACGATTATCACTTCAACCCCCTGACAGCAGGGGCTTTGGGCTAAACCGCCCTTTTTGACTACTTTCTTTAAGCATAGACCCTGTGACGGGATGCGGATGGGATGGTGATATTTGTTTAATGCATTGATAAATAATGCATTTCAGAGAAAAGGCGGTAAAGCATGGGGCAATGATAAAAATTGCATTGAAAATACCTATTTTTGAGATAGATTTTTTATTTTCATGAATGCAATCGATTATTAAAAAATCAGCCGCTTAATTCATCATAGCGAAAGACAATAGCGGGAATAAAAAATGTTCGTACGTACCGGGCATAAAGATGTTTAATGGATAAATTAATCATTATTTATCAAACTGATAGTGGTTAAACTCCGATCACGATTAATTACATAAACTCGTCACTTTTCGGCGTAATGTTTCCCTTGTTAACCAGTCAATCAGTAAGGGATTACATTATGTGGAGCGCCCATAAAGCCGCAGTATATGCTCGTCAGCATGCTGGCGAGCATAGCCAGAAAAGATGCGCAGAATTCGTTTCAAAAGCCATTCGCGCTGGCGGTGCTAATCTACAGAACACGCATTATGCTAAGGATATGAAAAGCAATTTAATTCTGGCTGGCTTCCACCAGGTTTACGGTGAGCCTGTTGAGGGTGATGTGGCGGTGATCCAGCCCACAGCCCACCATCCCTATGGCCACGCATGTATCTATGGCGGGAACGGCGTCTGGTACTCTGATTTTGTTCAGAGAACAATGTATCCGGGAAAAGAATACCGGGAAGTAAAGCCAGCGTATGCAATTTACAGACATGACTGATATGAAAAAAATAATTCTGGCGGGCCTGCTTCTGCCCACTCTCGTATCAGGTGCACAGACGTTACCTCCTGAAGCATCCGCTGCCCTTCAGTTTAATAAGTGGTACATCTCGCAAATTATTAGCGGGAAAGAGCCCCAGAAAAACTATGACGCGCTGAGACCCTACGTCACCCGTGAAACCATCACCAAACTCAAAGCGATGGATAAGCTGGATCCAGATGAATATGACGTGCCTGACGTCGATATGTTCATTAAGGCTCAGGGATATGAAGATGACTGGGGCGTAGTCAGTGCGCGGGCGCTGGATTACGATGCCGCCTGCATGCAGGTCTACATTTCATTCGGCAAAAAGCGGGATCACACCGTGATTGACTGCATGGTCAAGGAAGATGGCGAGTGGAAAGTTGAATCCGTGGCCAGCATGGATATTCCAGACAACCTGACGATGGAGTAAACCGACGATATGACAGAGGTACTGATGCCATGCATCTTCGCGGATACCCCTGTCGTATCGCCAGAAAGCAAAAAATCCGCGCTGGTGGTTTACCGTCGGACCCCTTAACTTCAGTGATGGAACGCGACGGCAAAGCCCTGTTCACGCCAGTGGTCGAGTTGTTGCTGCTGGCGAGGCGTTGGCTCTTTACCGGTCCAGACGAAAATTTTTTGCCCCGGGAAGAGTTCCGGACGCGGAGAATCAATCGGCTCGGCCAGCACGTCAATATGCCAGCCCTTGCAGGCCAGACGGGCCGCTTCCAGCCACAAATGCGTACGGTCGTCGCACTCCCAGCCTATCAGCAGCGCGTCTTTCCCGGCTTTTTTGCGCGATTCCACCAGGCTTGTTACGGCAAACTCAATCAGGACGCCATCAAGCAGGCTCGCCATATGGCGCACCGTATTCTGGTCCTGGTTCATTCGCTGTCGTACAGGGGTGATGATGTTATCAATCAGAACATCCATCGCATGATCGCGACGGAACTCACCGATTTTGGCGCGCAGCTTTGCCGGATTGGCGTAACGCAGAACGGTTAACATCTCTTCCTGAAACGATGCCCAGTTCCCCTGAGTCATCACTTCTGTATTTTCAAGAAGCGCTTTTACTTTGCCGACCGAAACACCTGTTTTCATCAGGCGTTTGATCTCTTCGATACGCAGGATATCTTCATCGTCAAACTGACGATGACCCCCTTCGCTGCGCTGCGGCTTCAACAATCCATAACGGCGCTGCCAGGCACGCAGCGTAACGGGGTTGATACCGCATCGTTCGGCCACTTCGCCGATACTGTAATAGGCCATTAACTCCCTCACGCACAATACTTCCATACCTAACCAAACCAACCTTATCAGATTGTACAATATATTTGTATAACTAACTCCGGCTTTGGAGGCAAGTGAATGGCCCAGAGAACCACTCACTCGTTAATGTATTGTTGTATAAATTTAGCCAAACGTACAGGTAACTCTTAAGAGTGACGTACAGGATTTCTATAAATCGTACTTTTTCTCTGGCCAGGCAATCGCCGGAATGCCCCCCAGTTGCGGGCTGGCGAACAGATGTCCCTGGAACTGAGAAATGCCGGCAGATTCCAGCCACATCCACTCTTCGGCCAGCTCTACGCCGACTGCGCAGAACATAATTTCCAGGGACGCGCAGCATTTGATGATCGCCTGAACGATAGCCTGACGCGGGCCGCTCTTGTGCACGTTGGCAATCAAATCACGATTAATCTTAATTCTGTCCGGCTGGAACTGGGCCAGCAGTTGCAGGCCGGCGAATCCCGCACCAAAGTGATCGATAGCCACGCTAATGCCGGCGCTTTTGAGCTGTCTGACCGCGCTGGTGAACTCCTCAAAGCGCGAGATCGCCTCGCTCTCGGTAAACTCGACCACAATTTGCTCCGGCACAAAACCGTTCGCCTCTATTGCCGTAAGTAAAAAATCGACGGCACCGGGAACATTGACCAGCGTCATCGGCAGCAGATTAATGGACAACGTTTGATTCCCCAGGCCCAGCGCGCTGGCCATCGACAGAGCCACCTGCTTGCTCTTTAAATCCGATTCGTACAGCGCCTCACGCGGCTGGTTAGCAAAATACTCTTCCGGCGACTCCCCGGACGGCGTGCGGAGCAGGGCTTCCCAGGAAACAACCTGCTGCATAAACGGATCGACGATAGGTTGAAATGCGAAACTACAGTCAGCCCCCTTTGCCACAACCGTCGGCTGCGAAGATAACGGCGTGTTTTCGGTGACAAATTCCCAGGAATCCGCCGAAGGCAGCTCAAAATAGTTCGCTTTTTCAGTGGCTTCAACGAATGTGCGGAAAAATTGCAGGGCGCGATCGTTATACGTCAGCTGATAGCGGGTGGTGCCTTTATCGAGAACCTGTTGCAGCACTTCGTCCGTGTCGTACTGACGAAGGTCAAAAAGCTCCATCCCGGCGTTGCCAAAGCGCCGGGAAGGACCGTGATCGCTCAATAATTCAACCACGTTGTGATGCCGTGGGTCGCGGCAGATGAGCTGATAGATCTCATTTACGTTCTCAGCGGGCCCTTCAAGTAATTGAAAAAAGTGTGTGCCGTTAAACAGCAAAATCCCCGTTACATCTAACTGGCGATTTCTACAATTTGCAGCATCGACCATGTCTTCCAGCGCTTTAACTGGAACGTCCTCGCAGATATGACTGCGGTAAATAATGGTTGTGAGCATGCTAATCCTGGAGATTGAAGGGGTGACCACGAAAACGCGTGGGGAGAACTCTGTTATAGCACATTTATTGCCCAACAAATAATTTACATCTCAACGATTTACGCGGCTTCTTTACGCTATTTGCTAGCTTGTACAACTCTGCGACGCCGCTTCGGATTGTACAATATATCCTGTAAATTCCGCATAAAATTTAACATGCGTAACAATATGATAAATAAGATTTTTATAAAATATATTATAAAATTCTTAAAAAATTGTACATTTTAAATGTACAGATTTGAAAATTATGTATACCTTAAATGTAACGTTACTGATTACAGAATTTTACAGGAGCGAAACATGCAGCAGAAAGGTTACGTCGCAGACTCAGCAACCGCCATTGCGCAGTACTTCGAAAAAGCCGCGCTTCCAACCCAGCAGGAAACCCTGGGCCAGGTTGTTGTTGAAATTCTTAGCGATGGGCGAAATCTGAATCGCAAATCGCTCTGCACAAAACTGTTAAGTCGCCTCGAAAAGGCTAAAGGCCCTGAAGAGGAACGCCATTATCACCTGCTTCTTGGTCTGCTCTTCGAACGTTAATGTTATGAACGGCAGTGATGCAGACAGCCTGATCGACCAGCTTATTGGAGAAGCCGCGCTTTCACTCTTGAAGGCGCGCGGTCCCGTGACGACCGAGGGGTTGGTTCAGCATCTGCGTAACATGCAAGCACGTGAAACGGATCCCCAGCGGCGGGAGACACTGGCGACGGTGATAGCTGAAATCAGCTCTGGCACGGTCGCTTTTACAGGTCGCAGAACCGCACAAGGACGAACACAGAGAGAGGGATCTCTTAAGAATAATCGAGACAATGTAGTGCCGTTATTTGGTCATGGAAAACCTTCCAGTCCCAAGAAGATACATTGACTACAACTTCACAGCTACGGTGAGAACAAATGAGACAAAATATTCAGCTTCAACCCGAATACCACTCTGCCTTTTTAGATAGCGCGCTGTCGGAGTATTTCCGTCATGCGGGCGATCGTTTTGCTGAAGAGTCTGCCATTTTTTCGACTGCGGTTCGTTGTGTTCTCGCTTCCGAAGGTCATCTGACCAACAAAGCGATCATTCTCTGGCTGATCCAGACGCTGGAAACCACCGACGACGTCGTCAAGGCGGATGTGATCCGCAAGACGCTGGAGATTGTCGTCGGTTATACCATGGACGATCTTTAAGGCCTCCCCCTTCCCCCATAAACGGATAGCGTGCCAGGCCCGCTATCCGCTGCCCTTTCAGGTTACTGGTTGTGCATAACTGTTTTCCAGGTAGTCCCGAAGCAGGTTGGGTCGGCTCTTTTTCTCCATTAATTTTCTCAGCAATACGATCAGCTCGTAATCGCTACGCAGATTAAATTTTTGCATCATCATATATTTATGGGTAAAAACCGTTTTTTCGCTCATCTCCAGCGCATGAGCGGTCTGCCCAACCGACATCCCCCGGTAAAAATTGACCATAATACGCACCTGCTGTCGGGATAACCCTTTATGCTGGCAGTCGAAACAGCTCTTTTTATTCCACGTGTAACCCGGTAATTGCGTCCTGAACCACGCGATAAACAGTACGCCGCTAATATGATCGAGCGATGCACGGCGAGGCACAAAAATGATGTCCTGAAAGCAGGAGGGTAACGCCGAAAAACGCAGATCATCGTCGACGAGGCCTATCACAATCCCTTTTTGCCGGGCCAGTAACTCGGGAAAACAGGTCAGCGTTTCACCCTGACATAATGAAAGCACAATGATATCGGCCTGACTGACGTTTTCATGGGTGAGGTCAAGATTAAACGTGATGGAGCGATGAAAGTTATACTTAAAAAAATTCTCGAAAAAGTACTGAAGCCCAGCCTGAAAAAACAGATCCGTTTCCTGAATCAGAATATTCAACATCGTTCATTCCCACCTCGTTAATAGATGCTTATCACCGGCATTCAGTTGTACTGCATCGTCATCACCACAACTGCACTGATGCTGCCCGGCGTGGCGCCACCCGTTACGGATTTGACCGAAGCCTGCATAGCCATCGTCGCGGTTCTGTCGGCGGCAATGGTTTGGGTCATGCTGGAACCTGTTCCTTTGAGCCTACCGGTTTGGGCATCACGCATGGCTATCGCCACGTGGGAGGCCGACCCGCTGTTTAGAAAATAGTCCGCCCCCGCCACGGGATCGGGACTGCCGGTAAAAGAGACGGTCACACGCTGCGTTCCCGTTGGGCACTGGGTAAACAGCAGGCTGAAGGATACCGGATCTGAAGTCGAGCCCGGCGTCGCCATGTTGGTTGCCTGAATATTGCCCAGGTTGACATCAAGGCTGTTATTCCCGCCATTGAATACGCACGGCGACGCAACGATATTCCCCGTCACGCCGACGTTGACGCTATCAGCAGAGAAAACTTTCCCGCTGAGTAAAACCAGCAACAGCAAAGTGCTGTACCTTATTTTCATCTTGTTACCTGCTACTGATAGGTCAAATTAAGGGTGGCGGAGGCATTCGCTGAGCCTGACTCCACGCGGGTCAGCGTTTGGTAATATCGCGCTGTTAACGGTAATGTCTCCTGTCCGCCGGCAGACTGGCGCAGGAAAAGTCGGCTATTCATCACCAGCGGTGTCCCGTTATAGATAAGCTGCACCCCAACCCCTTTTGCGGTGCCGGCATTTCCCTGCCCGGTTAAGGCCATCACGCTGGTGTTCGCGCTGTCCGGATTCTGTATGCCACTGAGCGAGACATTAATGTTGGTTCCGGCGGCGCAGGTCAGTCCCAGGTTTTGCGTGTTCTGTGCCCCCGTCGGCGTGGTGCCAACCACGGAGCCGAACGCCGAAGCGGGAATATCCCCTATCGGGAACGTCAGCTGTGACGTATTGACCGTGCACGCCAGGGCATTAATGGTTCCGGAGGTGAGTTGCACGGTCAGACCGTCACGGTAGATACCGTCGCTCCCCTGAAGCGTTACAACGCCGACAACCCCTGGCGTTAACGCCCCCGACGACACCGGGCCCGTCACCACCAGCTCGATCTTCCCGCCGTACCAGTCCACGTAGGAGGTCTGCGCGTTGTAGGAAAACGTATTGCTCGGGTTTTCAAAATAGGCGTTTGAAGAAAAGCGTATCCCTATCCCGCTGACGTTAGTGTTGTAAACATGGTTGCCGTAGCTGCTCGGCGTGGCGCTGTTGTAGCGCATGCTGAATCCCAGCATCAATGGATTGGTACAGCCGGTAAGATAGGATCCGGTGTTCGAGGCCGCGCCGGAAAAGACCACCGTGCCGACGGGCGCATCGCGCTGCACGTTGATGGTTCCCACGGACAGGGTTGAAAGCTGCGGCGTGATGGTGGTGCAGGTACCGGCACGGGCGAGGTTTCCCGCCGCGAGCAAACCAAGAAGCCAAATCGCGTTAAAACATTTCATGTTAGCGTTCCTGACGGCAGGTGGCGCGCATATCAGCCATCCCGCCGTACGTTGAGTGTTTCGGCAGGCTGAAATCAGCGCGGCATTGCTGGCTGGACTGACTGCCCCACGTCGCGACTAGCGTTCCCTGGTCGCGCATACCGGTTAAATAAACCTGGCCGCGATCGCCCACAATAAAGCTGCCGCTGTCATCACCGACGAGCGTAACCACCGCGCCAAACGGCACGGCGCGATCGTTGTCGGTTAAGGTCATCAGCACCCGACGACCCGATTTTGCAAGGTAATCGGCTTTCACCACCGCTCCCCGCGTCGGCGTTACCGTGCGGGTGTTAATCTCCAGTTCGACATCGTCCGGCATATTTTCCGGATCGAGGGTGAGATCGTTTTTCCGGTAGACCGAAAGGTTGCTCACAACCGTATAACCGCGGAAATCTGTCCGTACACCGGGCTGATTGCGGATGTCCACGCCGTGCGCGCCAGGGGCTTTGATTAAGGCGTTAGTCTCCCCCAGCGGCTGAGAAAGCGTGATGCCATCGGCGTGGGCGAGAATGCCGCCTTGCAGCCCGTAATTCAGGCGTTCACTGTTTTTGTCATAGCCATAACCCGCCGTCACTTCGCCATAAGTGCCCCGGTAGTCCGCGTTCACGCTGCCGGTATAGCCCACGCCCTCTGTGCCATATCCCTGCTGAACGTTCCAGTTCAGGGCTCGGTTTTCGAGCGCAACCCCGTTCAGGCCGATGCTGTGCGTCGTCCCGTTATTCCTGCTGGCGTTCGTGCCGTAGTTAGCCCATGTCTGTGGTAGAAATTTATCCAGCGGAATGCTAACGTTGAACGCCAGCAGCTGGTCGTGGTCAGCCTGTTTTTGACCGTCGCGGCTCTCCGACGCTGAACGGACATTTCTGCTGTAGGTCCATGTCAGGCCATAGCTGATGCTGTGCCAGTAGTTGCTATAGCCGACGCTCCACGACGCCATCGACTTACCGTCATTCCAGTAATCTTCTCGCGCCGCAGTGAGCGTGATCGCCCCCAGGTTATCCCCCAGCGTCTGGCTCATCGTCAGCTCTGCACGGTTACGCCGCCTGTCCTGAAGCGCGCTGCCGTCGCCGTACGAATCGAGTACGTCCTGCATCCTGTAATAGCCGCGAGTAGAATAGCGATACCCGGCAATCGCAAAGTTTGTCCCGGTATTGATAAAATTCTTGCTGTACCGGGCTCGCCACGACTGACCGCTTGTTTTCGCGGTATGCTCCGGCGTCGACCAGCCCTGAGTGACGTCAGCGGATATCGCCCCGAGACCGCCCATGTTCTTGCCCACGCCCAGAGCCGCCGACTGGTACTTATCTGCCCCCTGAACGCCGCCATAGAGCGTGATGCCGTGGCGGAGGCCGTAAATCCCGGTCAGTTGCCCGAAAAGCGTTTTCTCCACGCTGCGGTTGTACGAGCGATACTGCCCGGCGGTAAGGGCATATTTGAGGCGGCCCTCCCGTTGCAGGACCGGCAGCGAAGCGTACGGCAGGGTAAAATGTTGCTCACTGCCGTCGGCTTCGACGATCGTCACATCCAAATCCCCCGCGCCGCCCGTGGGGTACATGTCCGCGATCTCAAACGCGCCCGGCGCCACGTAGCTTTGGTAGATTTGATAGCCATTCTGACGCACCACGACCTGCGCATTGGTTCGCGCAATACCGCGCACTACCGGCGCGTAGCCCTTTAGGGAATCCGGCAGCATATCGTCGTCGGACGCCAGCTGGACGCCGCGAAACGGCATGCTGTCAAACACATCGGCAGGCGCGGAACTGTCGCCAAGCGTGAGCTGGGCTTTCAGGGGAATGATGGCGCGCTGCATCCAGGTGTAGACGTTGTCCAACCTGTCCTGGCCGGACGCATCACGGGACCAGGTGGTGTAGTTGCGTAACCGCCAGGGGCCGACATTGATACCCGGCCGCAGGTTGGCATACTGGCTGTCGCTGCGGGTACCCGCCCCGCTTCTCGCCCGACTATTCGCACCGCTCAGGCTGTAGTTGAGCATGGCGGCGGTAATGCCTTCATCCCACCTATCTGGGGGAACATAACCTCTGGCCGGGAGATCGATAGCCGCCTGCGGGATGCTGATCGCCAGACGCTGGACGCCGAACTGGAAGTCTGCGCTGGCCTGTGGGATCGCCTTGAGATCTGCGCACTCACGCTGAGCGGCGAGCTGTGGAAAAAGTGCCGTTTTCACGCCCCACGCTTTTAACTGCCCGACGCTCAGGCACGGCTGCAACGTTTCGCTGCCGTTGGCATCCTTCACCGCAATGAAGCGGATATCCCGCGTTTCCAGAAGCTGGTCGTCAAGAATAATATCAACGTGGTACGTCCCGGGTGCCTGCGAGCCGGATTCAAAGGCTGATAAATCCGCTTTTCCCATTCCGGGATTATCCAGCTCTATCAGTTCCGTATTAAACGTATCGCTGGCATACAGCGCGGGAGAGATACCCGCGAGCGCGAGGGCAATAAATATTGCCAGACGTGCAGGCTGCACTGTATTAAATGCCGTTGTCATGACGAACACCTGATTAATGCAAAGGGATCACAAACTGGCCCGGTGTACTTCGCCAGGACTGCCATAATCGTTAATGACTTTAAACGTCAGCGCATTGCCCTGGGCCCCCTTCGGTAACTGAAACCGGGCTGAACCTGAAGGCATTACGTACGTGACATCGTCGAGTTTTTTATCCCCTACCGTAATTTCATTGAAGTTGATAACGTACGGCGTAGGGTTATTCACCTGGAGGGTATTCCCCGCACGATGCCAGGTTAATTTGTTGGCCTGGTCTTCGGGCGTAGACGCGCGAAGACGCTCTGGCCGATAAATCAATTTGATGCGCGTTTTAACGGCGATTTGCAGCGCGTTCATCTGCTTTGAGGCCGATGGAATAGCTTTAATATTTAACCAGAATAAACTTTCCTGTCCCTGGGGCAGCGAGCCCGTCATGACAATACGCTCAAGGTTTTTTTGCCCACCGTCCAGCCGATACAGCGGAGGGGTAATAATAAAAGGCGCTTTACCGGACTGACCATCCTGAACATCGATCCACGACTGGATTAAATAAGGAACGTTATCAGGATTAGTAATACTTATTGACGCCTCTTTTTTAGCCCCATCGAAAATAATACGGGTGCCGCCAATAACGACGCCGGCGCGGGCGAATGTCAACGTAAGCGTTAACAGCGCCATAGCCAGGCCAGTAGTGGTGATAAAACGCATTTTAATACCTCATAAAGCAAGGGGCCGGGCGGCCCCCCGCTGATTACTGCCAATGACCTAGTTGTAAACCACGGAGAAGTTTGCGACTGAGTTAGCCGGACCCGCGGTAACGGACGACGCGGTAGAAACATACTGAGCGTAGAAGTTCAGCGTATTATCGGCCGTGCTGCTCAGCACGTAGGTATACCCATTGCTGCCGTGCAGCGGCAGATCGGCTTTATCTGCCGTCATCAGGTTAATCGCCACCCCTGTGGCTGCCCCTGCCACGGACGTATCCACCGCCAGCAGGCTGGCATTGGTTAAATCCGGCGTGCCGTCAAAACGGACTTTTGCATTAGTGACCGTCACCGGACAGTTTTTCAAAATAATATTGAACTGTGTCGCAGCCGTTCTGGCACCCGTCGTCGGAAATTCCGTTTTATAATAATCGCCTAATACCACCACCTGATTCTGAGATGCCACATCAACGTCGCAGGCAGAATCCAGAATATTCCCGTTAAAATTAACGGTACCGGCCGCCGCAAATACATTCGTCACGGTGAGTGCAGAACCTGCCGCTAACATTGCTATCATCAATTTCTTATTCATAAATCTTTATCCTGTATTACCTTATTTATTACTGACATTCAGTTGCAGAAATAAAAGCCCTGCCGACAAGTCAAAATTTATACAACTCTTATTCCGCGCACAATGATTTTCAGGGTCTAGCTGTAGACCCTGCTTTAACAAAAACAAAACATATTTGCCAAGAAACGCCTTAAGAATAATGGTCACAGTCTACTTTTAGACCTGAGTTAAAAATATTTTAAATTCAATTAATTAACTCCTGAAAAAAGATAAGTCTATAATTAGACTTACCGAAACATTCCCTGACCCACTGTTTTTTAAGATAATTCTTCATGCCGATCAAAAAATGATCGCATGAGTGAGTGAGGTCTCAAATGAATACCCGATTCGCCCCCGAGTCAGAAATTGATAAGTCAACAGCGCTTGGTGCTAAGCCTTTTAAGCACATTGAGAAAATAATTGATAATGTTCTGCCGCATGCGGAGAGATGCATTATGGCTAAAGGGGAAGTTATCCATTATTACTCAGGTGATACCCGTCTGTGTTTTTTACTGTTACACGGCAGCGTGGCCTTGCACCGCCGTGGTGACGGCATTGTTTTAAATTCTGAATCCGCGCCGTTTATACTCGGCGTGAGCAGCCAGTTTTCTTCTGAACATCTGTACGTCAGAGCACTGGAAACCTCAGAAGTGGCTCGCGTTTCGCTGGCGTGTTTCAATCATGTTATTGCCCAGCAGAATTTATGGGAGCATTTCTCAAACCTGCTGATCTATACCGCATCGCGCGTCTACGAGCATTGTGCCCAGATATCGCAAATGTCGGCTTATGACATCATCCGCTTTCAGCTGGTAGAACTGATGCAGGAGCCGGAAGCCATAAGACAAAACATAACCGCCGCGGCCTACATCAAAAGCCGCACCTACCTTTCACGCAGCGGTATTATGCGGATCCTGGCGGAGTTGCGGACGGGGAAATACATCACCATGGAGCGCGGCGTGCTTATCGAGATCCATCACTTACCCCGTAAGTACTGAGGCCGTATTTATCTCTGGAGAAGGTGGAAAAGAAGAGCGACACTATAGTAAGTACAGTCTCTTTCCAGGTTAACGCTATGTTTTCTGACAAACCATCGCATCGCGGCTCTCCCTACGCCCAGGAGCTCATTTCTCATTTACAGCCGCACTGCACAATGCGCAAATCCGAGTCTGGCGAGCAGCTCGATCTCCAGGTTAACGGGCAGAGCATGTGTTATTTAATTCTTGAGGGCACGATCGCCATCTACAGAAGAAGCGACGACATGATGCTTACGACGGCGCGCAGTCCCGCCCTGTTTGGCCTCGCTAACCTGTCGGACATTTATTTTAACGATTATCTCAGAACGGTGACACCTTGTTTAATCGGTGTGCTCACGACCGATCGCGTGGCTGAAATTATTAAAGAGAAGGCGCTGTGGGGGCTGCTTTCTAAACATCTTATGTTTGTCTATAACCGCCTCTATCACAACGTCATGCCGAAAGGCGCGCCAACGGCGTACGAGATGATTCGTCAGCAGCTCATGCTGCTGATGCAGGAAGATGACAGCTACCGACGCAGCGTGACGGCGGAAAAGTATATCAGGGATAAAACCCAGCTTTCCCGTAGCGGCGTAATGCGGATACTTGCTGACCTGAAAACGGGCGGGTTTATCGAAATGGAAGAAGGCCGGCTCATTAAAATTAACAAACTACCGGCTAAATACTGAGTTTCGGGCACAAAAAAGGCCGCGCTTGCGGCCTTTTTTTCACTGCTTAATGGACGTGAACGCCCAATCGCCAGGCAAAGTAGATCTCTTCTTTCAGCTCGTTTGAAGAGAGCGCCAGCAAATCTGTAAATTCCAGCTCAAGCTGTTTCAGCTTCTTCAGGTACTGCGCTGGAGACAGATTGCTTTTATCGCGACGTAAATATTCAATTGCCAGTCGTGTTGGGGTTATTTCAGTATCCATGATGTCCTCGCTTATGTTCAAAACGTGACCAGTATATCACAACCGGGCGGCTATTTTTTGACCAAAAACAAGACATCTGGAAACTTTACACAACGGCCGTCGTCAGCCTGGACGAACAGCACAGGCGATCCTGCTCGTCCAGAATATCGATCTGCCACACCTGATGACGGCCTCCGGCGTGCAGCGCGCGGCAAACGCCGCGCACGCGCCCGCTGCGAACGGCGCGGATGTGGTTGGCATTGACCTCCAGCCCGACCACCTTCTGCTCCCCTTCCGTGCACAGGTAGCCTGCGACTGAGCCGAGCGTTTCAGCCAGCACGACGGACGCGCCGCCGTGCAACAGGCCAAACGGCTGATGCGTACGGCTGTCTACCGGCATCGTCGCCTCCAGTTCGTTGTCGCCAATGCGCGTGAACTGGATATCCAGTAAGCCGACCATGTTTCCTGCACCCATGGCATTTAATGCCTCCAGCGTGACCGCACGTTTCCAGATCATCCCATAATCTCCAGTAAAGCCTGCAATGGATGGCGCACACCGTTACCTTCCACCCGCTTCACCTGGCTGCGACAGGAGTATCCCGTTGCCAGACAGCGGTTGCGCGGCAGGCGCTGCATTGCCTGATGCCACGACAGCTCATAAATGCCGAGGGAATTGGCGTGGTTTTTGACTTCATGACCGTAGGTGCCAGCCATACCGCAGCAGCCCACGTTGACGCTTTCCAGCTTCGCACCAAAGCGGGCGAAGATAGACGCCCACTGGGCGGGCGCCGTCGGCAGCGCGGTCACTTCAGTGCAGTGCCCAAACAGATACCAGGATTCTCCGCTGGCCTCCTGAGCGTCCGTTTGCTTCAGCACCGCAGGCAGCCACTCGTGGACCAGCAAGACCTGAAAATCACCGCGCGCATCGCCGAGCGTCTGCTTATATTCGTCGCGATAGCAGAGCACCAGCGCCGGATCGACGCCAACCATCGGCATGCCGAGCTGTGCCACGCGGTTCAGGAAGTCAGAGGTTTTCTGCGCGGTTTTCGCAAAACGGGTCAGGAAGCCTTTAATATGCTGCGCTTTACCGTTCGGTGAGAACGGCAGCACCACCGGCTGGTAGCCCATTTTCTCCGCCAGACGCACAAAATCCGCCACCACCTGCGCATCGTAGTAGCTGGTAAACGGATCCTGCACCACCAGCACCGTCTTCGCTTTCTGCTCCGGCGAGAGTGCCTCCAGCTGTTCCAGGGTCATATTCGCCGAGCGGTGCCCCACCAGCCGACGCTGCAACGAGGGAACAGAGAGCAGCGGCAGATCGACCATCCCGATATGTTTTTCGGAAAGCTTGCGCACCAGCGGCTGGTTGATAAAGAAGTTAAAGGTTTTTGGCGCACGGGCCATCAGCGGCGCGTAGCTCTCGACCGTCGCCACCAGATGATCGCGCATTGGGCGCAGATAACGCGTGTGGTACAGCTGGAGGAAGCGTGAACGGAACTCCGGCACGTCGATTTTAATCGGGCACTGGGTTGAACACGCCTTGCACGCCAGGCAGCCGGACATCGCCTCCTTCACCTCGTGGGAGAAATCGTATTCGCCTTTATTCGCATGCCAGCTGTTGCGGGTGCGTTCGATAAGCCCGCGCAGGCTGGCGCGTTTTTCCGGCAGCTCCTGCTCCAGCTTGAGCGGGTCAACGCCGCGATCGGCCAGCAGGCGCAGCCATTCTCGCACCAGCGTCGCGCGTCCCTTCGGGGAGTGGATGCGGTTGCTGGTAATTTTCATCGACGGACACATCGGGCTTTTCACATCGAAGTTGAAGCACAGCCCGTTGCCGTTACACTCCATCGCGCCGCGCCAGGAAGCGCGCACCGCAATCGGAATTTGGCGATCATAGGTGCCGCGCTTAACGGCATCCACCTGCAACATCGGCGCATCAACGCCCTCCGGCGGGCAGATTTTTCCCGGGTTGAGGCGGTTATCAGGATCGAACGCGGCCTTCACCTTACGCAGCTCGGCGTAGAGCTGTTCGCCAAAAAAGGCCGGGCTGTACTCGGCGCGGAACCCCTTGCCGTGCTCGCCCCACAGCAAACCGCCGTATTTGGCCGTCAGGGCCACAACCTCGTCGGAGATCTCCTTCATCAGGATCTCCTGCTGCGGATCGCACATGTCCAGCGCCGGGCGCACGTGCAGCACGCCCGCGTCAACGTGCCCGAACATGCCATAGCTCAGGCCATGACCGTCGAGCAGCGCGCGAAACTCAACGATGTAGTCAGCCAGATGCTCCGGCGGCACGCAGGTATCTTCCGCAAAGGGAATCGGCTTCGCCGCCCCTTTCGCGTTGCCGAGCAGCCCCACCGCCTTTTTACGCATCGCGTAGATGCGCTCGATGCCGGCGAGATCGTTACACAGCTGCCAGCCAATGACGCCGCCCTCGCCCTGGGCAATCAGCTCGTCCAGCCGCTGGCAGAGCGTGCTCACCTGGCTCTCAATGAGCTCTGCGTCGTCCCCGGCAAACTCAACGATGTTCAGGCCGAGCATCTCTTTATCCGGTACGTCGGTAATCAACTCGCTCACCGAGTGCCAGACGATATCTTCCCGGGCCAGATTCAGCACCTTAGAGTCAACGGTTTCCACCGACAGCGCCCGCGCTTCCACCATAAACGGGGCATTACGCAGCGCGGAGTCAAAGGAGTTGTATTTGACGTTCACCAGACGGCGCACCTTCGGCAGCGGGGTGATATCCAGACGCGCTTCGGTGATAAAGGCCAGCGTACCTTCTGACCCGGTCAGTACGCGGGTAAGATCGAACTGGCTCATGTCGTCGTTGAAGACATGCCGCAGATCGTAGCCCGTCAGGAAGCGGTTTAGCTTCGGGAATTTGTCGAGGATCAGTTCGCGATTTTCGCGACAGCGCTCCAGCACGGTGCGATAAATCCGTCCGCTGGTGGTGCTCTCCTTTGCCAGCGTTTCGGCCAGTTCGATCGGCATCGGCTGGGTGTCGAGAATATCACCCCCCAGCAGCACCGCCCGCACCCCCATCACGTGATCGGAGGTTTTACCGTAGACCAGCGAGCCCTGCCCGGAGGCATCGGTGTTGATCATCCCGCCAAGGGTCGCGCGGTTGCTGGTGGACAGTTCCGGCGCAAAAAAATAGCCGTACGGTTTTAAAAACTGATTGAGCTGGTCCTTGATCACACCCGCTTCCACGCGCACCCACCCCTCTTCAGGGTTGATCTCAATGATGCGGTTCATATAGCGGGACATATCAATGATGATGCCCTGGTTCAGCGCCTGCCCGTTGGTGCCCGTACCGCCGCCGCGCGGGGTAAAGACCAGAGAGGTGAAACGCTCCTGCGATGCCAGGCGGGCGATAAGCGCCACGTCCGCGGTAGAGCGCGGGAAAACGACGGCATCGGGAAGAAGCTGGTAGATACTGTTATCGGTTGCCATCGTCAGCCTGTCGGCATAATCGGTGGCGGTATCGCCTGTAAAACCCTGTTGCTCCAGTGCCTGCAAAAAATTAAGCACCAGCTGAACGACGCCAGGTGCCTGAGAAATCTGTGGGATCATGACTATCGTCCCTAATGAGAGTGGTGGGAATCGTTTGCGTTGTATCACAACTTTTTATCACATTTTTTTCTTATACGCTCAGCAGAATTACAGGCAGAATTCGCCTGTCAAAAATCGCTGAGATCATTAATGATTAAAGAGATGCGGTTTACGTTCTCGCCAGTCAGACTGGCGTTCTTTTAAGGAAAGTTTTATTTATGGTCAACCTTCGCCAGCCCAGGGATGTTGCGCAAATTTTACTGTCGGTGCTGTTCCTGGCCCTCATGATTATTGCGTGTCTGTGGATTGTTCGGCCTTTCGTGCTCGGCTTTGCCTGGGCCGCTACCGTTGTTGTCGCCACCTGGCCTTTACTCTTACGCTTGCAGAAACTGCTGTTTGGTCGTCGCGGCCTCGCCGTAATGGTGATGACGCTGCTGCTGTTCCTGCTGTTTATTATTCCCATTGCACTGCTGGTGAATAGCCTGGTGGACAGCAGCGGCCCGGTTATTCGCGCGGTCACCAGCGGTGACATGACGCTGCCGGATCTCGCGTGGCTGAACAGCATTCCGGTCGTGGGCGCTAAACTGTACAGCGGCTGGCACAGCCTGCTGGAGATGGGCGGCAGCGCGCTGATGGCGAAAGTGCGTCCGTACATCGGCACCACCACCACCTGGTTTGTGGGTCAGGCCGCCCACGTTGGCCGCTTTATGATGCACTGTGCGCTGATGCTGCTCTTCAGCGCCCTGCTCTACTGGCGCGGCGAACAGGTTGCGCTGGGCGTACGTCATTTCGCCACCCGGCTGGCAGGGAAACGCGGCGACGCGGCCGTACTGCTGGCAGCCCAGGCCGTTCGCGCGGTGGCGCTTGGCGTGGTGGTGACGGCGCTGGTGCAGGCGGTGCTTGGCGGTATCGGGCTGGCGATCTCCGGCGTCCCTTATGCCACTATTTTCACCGTCGTCATGCTGATGACCTGTCTGGCGCAGCTTGGTCCGTTGCTGGTGCTGGTCCCCTGCATTATCTGGCTTTACTGGACGGGTGATACGACCTGGGGCACGGTGCTGCTGGTCTGGAGCTGCGTGGTGGGCACCATGGATAACGTGATTCGCCCGCTGCTCATTCGCATGGGCGCTGACCTGCCGCTGATCCTGATCCTGTCCGGGGTGATCGGGGGGTTGATTGCCTTCGGCATGATTGGTCTGTTCATCGGTCCGGTGCTGCTTGCGGTAACCTGGCGTCTCTTCTCCGCCTGGGTGCATGAAGTGCCGCCGCCGGGAACCGATCCGGACGTCATGTTAAGGGAACTAGAAGAGCTCGAAGACAAGAACGCGCAGTAAATTTTATGCCGGGTAGCCCCAGCGCTTACCCGGCCTACACTCTTCACAGCAATACTTAAACGTTGCTAAACTATTTATTCTCTGCACACTGGTCAGACCCGCCTTTTCCAGCCTAAAACCGTCATTCTCTTCAAGAAATCTTTACCTACCTTTAACTATTGAGACGAATCCGATCGACTCAAAATCCTGGCATGCCTACTATTAAGACACGGTTATAAATCAACACCTTGATTTATAAGCATGGAAATCCCCTGAGTGAAACAACGAATTGCTGTGTGTAGTCTTTGCCCATCTCCCACGATGGGCTTTTTTTTATCCTTTTTACGTTCGCGTAATGTCACAGCGGCTGAGCATCTGCCAGTCACCCGCCAGCACCCGCGTCTCCCCGGTCACCTGCACCGTCACAACCTCGCGAATATCCGCCGAGGAAGCGCCAACCTGTAGCTCAAACTCCCCTGGCTCGACAATTCGCTTCCCGTCCCGACGCGTGAAATTGAACATCTCCACCGGCAGGGTAAAGGTCAGCGTGGCGGTTTCTCCCGGTGCAAGCGTAACGCGCTGGAACGCTTTCAGCTCCTGAAGCGGACGCACCTGCGTGGCGACCTTATCGCGCACGTAGACCTGCACCACTTCACTGCCGCTGCGCTCGCCGGCGTTGGTGATATCGATACGTAATGTCACCTCTCCAGCGATCGGGACGCGGCTTTCAGCCAGCCGTGCCGCTCCCCAGCTAAATTGCGTCCAGCCGAGCCCGTAACCAAACGGGTAACGCGCGCCGAAATGGAAGGCAAACGGCGTGCCCCCGCTTTTCAGCTTGTGATTGTAGTAGTACGGCATCGCTCCGGCGCTTTTCGGCACACTCACCACCAGCCTGCCCTGCGGTTCGGCGCGGCCGGTTAACACATCGGCAATTGCCCAACCGCCTTCCTGCCCGGGCGCCCAGGCCATTATCAGCGCGGCCACCTTCTCTTCCAGCCCCTGAAGGTTATAAGGACGCCCGCCCGTCATGACGACAATTACCGGCTTGCCGGTTGCCACCAGCGCGTCCAGCAGCTGCTGCTGCACGCCCGGCAGATCCAGCGAATCGGTGTCCGAGCCTTCCCCCACGGTGCCGCTCTGGAATAGCCCGGCAAGGTCGCCAACGCAGGCCACCACTACGTCACTCGCTTGTGCAGCGCTCACGGCGTCGGGGATCAGATCCGTGCGTTGTGACACTGGGGACTGCTGCATCGGCTTACCGCCGCTGTCGCCCGGGAAAACCGGCGCGCCCGCCATCCGTTTTTCAATAATGTGACACCCTTTCGCGTAACGTATCTGCGATGCGCCAAGGTACTGTTCCAGCGCCGCGCGCGGGGTGGTCACCTGCGAGGTCTCTTCAACCATATCGCTGATGATCAGGTGAACCGGGAAGCTGTAGCCGCTCAGTAGCGCCAGCGGATCGTCTGCCGTCGGCCCGACCACCGCTACACGCGGTTTGCCGCCGAGAGGCAAAATGCCGTTATTTTCCAGCAGCGTTATCGATGTGGTTGCTACCTCGCGCGCCGCCTGTCGGGTCGCCTCGCTTTGCAAATCGATACCGTCTTCATCGACGTACGGGTTTTCAAACAGCCCGAGGCGGAATTTTTCACCCAGCACGCGCGCCACAATCTCATCCACCTTCGCCATGGAGATGAGCCCACGCTCTACCGCTTCCGCCAGGTGGCGCGCGCAGTCATCCTTCGGCAATTCCACGTCCAGCCCGGCGTTAAACGCCAGCGCAGCCGATTCCGCTGGATCGTGAGAAATTCCGTGGTGCTGGTGCAGCAGGCTGACGCCGCCGTAGTCCGCCACGATAATGCCGTCGAAGCCCCACTGATCGCGCAAAACGGTGGTGAGCAGGAAATGGTCGCTGTGGCCCGGCTGATTATCGATGTCGTGATAGGCCGGCATCACCGAACCGGCGTTGGCCAGCTTGACCGCCATCTCAAACGGCAGCAGGAACGTATCGTTTAGCTCGCTGAAGCCGAGATGGACCGGGGCATGGTTGCGCGCCCCTTCGCTGAACGAGTGGCCCACGTAATGCTTCAGGGTCGCCAGCAGATCGCGCTTATCACCCTGCAACCCCTTCACGTACGCCGTGGCCATCACCCCCACCAGCCACGGATCTTCGCCAAAGGTCTCTTCCGTACGCCCCCAGCGTACGTCTCGCGAGACGTCCAGCACCGGGGCCAGCCCCTGCTGGCACCCGACTGAACGGGCCTCTTTGCCAATCTGCTCCGCCGCGCGCTGCACCAGCGCCGGGTTCCAGGTGGAACCATAGTTCAGCGACGACGGGAAGAGCGTGGCGTCTTTACACAGCAAGCCGACCAGACACTCCTCATGGAACAGCGCCGGAATGCCGAGCCGGGTCTCCTCCATCATCAGGCGTTGCAGGCGGTTGGCGGCACGCACGCCGGTCTTCGCATCGACAATGTGTGTGCCGAGCGGACGGGTGATCTGCCCGACGCCCAGCTTCAGCCTTTCGCTGAGGGACGCCTGTTCGCTTACACCGGCAAACTCATCGCTCAGATCGCTGCGCTCGCGATGGTTGCCGTTTTCATCGAGGATCAGCCAGTATGCGTGCATCTGGGCAAATTTCTCTTCCGGGGTCATACGCGCCAGTAGATCGGCGACACGCTCGTGTACGGGACGTCCCGCGTCCCTGTAGATCGCAGTCATGGTTTACTCCTGTAGTGCGGATTGCGCTGCCGGGCTAAGCTGCCCCGCATCGTTTCGAATATCGCGTTTGCTGGCCAGCTCCCGGGCGATGGCGTCCACCAGCCGGCTGTTGAGTTTGTAGATGGCAAGGAGCGCCACCATGCACAGGAACAGCGCGCAGGGTATCAGGGTGAACAGCGCGTTGATCGTTGCGAGTACGTGAGGGGCCTGGTTTGCCTGTCCGGGAGCGTAATCCACCATGCCAAGCACCCAGCCGACCACTGCCCCACCCAGCGCCAGCCCAAACTTGATGGCAAACAGGGCGGTAGAGAAGACCAGCCCGTCCAGGCGGCGGCCGCTGCGGTGCTCTTCGTAGTCCACCACGTCTGAGAACATGGTCCATTGCAGCGGCGTGGTCAGGTTCTGAATAAAACTAAACACAATATTCAGACCGAATATCAGCCACACCTGAGAAGGGGGAATGAAGAAAATCAGTGCGCCAAAAATAACGAAGGAAATAATGGTCCACTGATAGGCACGCACGCGGTCGAATTTCCCCAGCAGGCGTTCTGATAATAATGCGCCGCTCAGAGATGCCACCATGCCGGAAACAATAAAGGCAAAGACCAGATCGGGACGTAACAGAACATAGTTAACGTAATACATGGTCGCCGAGCCGCGCGTCACGACGGCGGTTAACAGTAAAATATTAAACAGAAAAACAATTCGCCACTGACTGTTGCCGGCCAGCAGTTTTAAATCCGTCAGCATCGAGCCGGAGGTGTCATTGCGCGGAGAGTAGCGCTCCCGGGTCATAAAGAAGCAGCAGAAGAATAAAACAATCCCCAGCAGCCCCATCAGGCTCATGGCATAGAAATAGCCTTTCTGCACATTACCCTGGCCTAATAATGAGACCAGCGGCAGCGCAATAACCGTCACAATCAACCCGCCGATAAACGACAGGCCAAAGCGCCAGGATTGCAGCGAGTGGCGCTCGCGCGGGTCGAGCGTCAGCGCGCCGGGCATGGCGCAGTAAGGCACGTTAATGGCGGAGTAGATCAGGCTCAGGATGGCATACGTCACGCAGGCATAGACAATTTTCGCCGTCGCCCCGGCATCCGGCACGTAGAAGGTAATGAGGCAGCTCACGCCAAACGGAATGGCAAACCAGAGCAGCCAGGGGCGAAAACGACCGTGGCGCGTCTGAGTGCGATCCACCAGCGCGCCAATGCACGGGTCGACAAACGCATCGACCACGCGCACCACTAAAAACATGGTGCCCATAATGGCCGCTGGCAAACCGAATACGTCCGTATAGAAATAAGCGAGAAATAACGTTGCCGTTTGCCAGACCAGCGCGCTGGCCATATCACCCAGGCCATAACCTATTTTATCTTTGGTGCGTAATACAGAGGAGATTGTCATTGTTATTTGCCTTTTTATCAGGTTAAAACGTATTTCAACCAGTCGCGCATCATCCCGAAGGATGCACGCGGTAAGGCTCAAGTATTAGCAACGCCTTGCCCGCTAACAATTGTCTAAATTAACAGGTAAATTATGATATTTGGTTTTTTGCTTTATTTGTGATGGTGAGCATATTCGCAGGAAAATAAAAAAGGCGAGGACAGATATCCTCGCCTTTTTCAGGTTATGTCGGTTTTACTTATTCAGCTCTGCCAGGCTCAGCCAGGTTTGCACCACGGTGTCCGGGTTCAGGGAGAGGCTATCAATCCCCTCGTCCATCAGCCAGGCCGCAAAGTCTTCGTGGTCAGACGGACCCTGACCGCAAATGCCAACGTATTTACCCTGTTTCTTCGCCGCGCGAATGGCCATGGAGAGCAGCGCTTTCACCGCCTCGTTACGCTCGTCGAACAGCTCAGAGACGACGCCAGAGTCGCGGTCGAGACCCAGCGCCAGCTGCGTCATGTCGTTCGAGCCGATGGAGAAGCCGTCGAAGTGCTCCAGGAACTGCTCTGCCAGCAGGGCGTTGGACGGAATTTCACACATCATGATGATCTTCAGCCCGTTCTCGCCGCGCTTCAGCCCCTGACGCGCCAGCTCGTCCACCACCGCTTTCGCCTGATCCACGGTACGGACGAACGGGATCATGATCTCCACGTTGGTCAGCCCCATGTCGTTGCGCACGCGTTTCACCGCCTCGCACTCCAGCGCGAAGCAGTCGCGGAAGCTTTCTGACACGTAGCGGCCTGCGCCGCGGAAGCCCAGCATCGGGTTCTCTTCTTCCGGCTCGTAGCGCTCGCCGCCCACCAGGTTGGCGTATTCGTTGGACTTAAAGTCCGACAGGCGCACGATCACGCGTTTCGGGTAGAAGGCCGCGCCGAGCGTGGCGATCCCTTCCGTCAGGCGGCCAACATAGAACTCTCTCGGCGAGTCGTAACCCTTCATCATCTCGCGGATTTCGTTTTGCAGCTTCGCGTCCTGGTCGTCGAACTCCAGCAGCGCGCGCGGGTGAACGCCGATCATGCGGTTGATGATGAATTCCAGACGCGCCAGGCCCACGCCTTCGTTCGGCAGGCAGGCGAAGTCAAACGCGCGGTCCGGGTTACCGACGTTCATCATGATCTTCAGCGGCAGGTCCGGCATGGTATCCACGCTGGAGCTTTTCACGCTGAAGTCGAGGATATCGGCATACACGTACCCGGTATCGCCTTCAGCGCAGGAGACCGTCACCTTCTGGTCGTCCTTCATGCGTTCAGTCGCGTCACCGCAGCCGACGACCGCCGGGATCCCCAGCTCACGGGCGATGATTGCCGCGTGACAGGTGCGTCCACCGCGGTTGGTGACGATGGCGGCCGCTTTCTTCATGATCGGTTCCCAGTCCGGGTCGGTCATGTCGGTCACCAGCACGTCGCCGGGCTGAATGCGGTTCATTTCGCTGATGTCGTGGATCACCTTCACCGGACCGGCACCGATGCGGTGACCAATCGCGCGGCCTTCCGCAACAATTTTGCCCTGAGCGTGCAGGGTGTAGCGCTCCATGACCTGACCGCGAGAACGGACGGTTTCCGGACGCGCCTGCACGATAAACAGCTTGCCGGTGTGGCCGTCTTTCGCCCACTCGATGTCCATCGGGCGGCCATAGTGTTTTTCAATCTGTACCGCCTGCTTCGCCAGCTCTTCTACCTCGGCATCGGTCAGGGAGAAGCGGTCGCGCTGCTCCTGCGGCACATCTTCAATCGTGACCTGCTTGCCGTGCTCTTGCGTCGGGGCATAGATCATGCGGATTTTTTTCGAGCCCATGGTACGGCGCACCACCGCCGGGCGGTTTGCCGCAAGCGTTGGCTTGTGAACGTAAAATTCGTCAGGGTTCACTGCCCCCTGCACCACCATCTCACCCAGGCCCCACGCGGAGGTGATAAACACCACCTGGTCGAAGCCGGATTCGGTATCAATCGAGAACATCACGCCGGACGATCCCACGTCGGAGCGCACCATGCGCTGCACGCCAGCAGAGAGCGCGACGCCGCGATGGTCGTAGCCCTGATGCACGCGATAGGATATGGCGCGGTCGTTGAACAGGGAGGCGAAGACGTGCTTCACCGCCACCAGCACCGCGTCATAGCCCTGAACGTTCAGGAACGTTTCCTGCTGACCGGCGAAAGAGGCGTCCGGCATGTCTTCTGCGGTGGCGGAGGAGCGCACGGCAAAGGAGGCCTGCGCGTCGTCAGCGGAGAGCTGGTTGTACGCGTCGTGAATGGCTTTTTCCAGTTCCGGCTGGAAAGGTGTGTCGATAATCCACTGGCGGATTTGCGCGCCGGCTTTGGCAAGCTCGGTCACGTCATCAATATCCGTTTTATCCAGCAGGTCGTAAATGCGCTGGTTTACACCGCTCTGGTCTAAAAACAGGTTAAACGCATCGGCGGTTGTGGCAAACCCGTTTGGTACGGAGACACCCATACCGGACAGATTTGTAATCATTTCACCCAGGGAGGCATTTTTGCCCCCAACTCTGTCTACATCATTCATGCCGAGTTGGTTATACCAAAGCACCAGCGGTGACGAGCCATTGTTGGACATCGAAACAATCCTTTTGTGATATTTGATCGGAGTAAGAAACACCTGACTACGTATTTATACTGGCATATTTATTTCCGCTAAAAAAACGGTGAATCGTGTAAGCAATTTTAATTTTCAACTTTTCGGACACTTTCCATACGCTTGCTAACCCGATGATTCCTATAGATTCCGCCAGAAACCATAAAAATAAAGCCGCTATTCGGAAAATGAAATCCGGTTTTCAGGAAAATCAAAAACACCATTTCATTTTAAATTCAGATAAGTTCTTAGCTGTGAAATTAACTTTTTTAATTTATGCTTTCAGGCAATTACGTACGCTATTCAGGGTGAATAAAATGGATAATGCTGTCGATCGCCACGTTTTTTATATTTCTGATGGGACGGCGATCACCGCCGAGGTGCTGGGCCACGCGGTGATGTCGCAGTTTCCCGTGTCGATAAACAGCATCACGCTGCCGTTCGTGGAAAACGAGAGCCGGGCCAAAGCGGTCAAGGACCAGATCGACGCCATTTATCAGCAGACCGGCGTTCGTCCGCTGGTGTTCTATTCCATCGTGATCCCCGAAATCCGCAACATCATTCTGCAAAGCGAAGGGTTCTGCCAGGACATCGTGCAGGCGCTGGTTGCACCGCTGCAAAGCGAGCTGAAGCTCGACCCGACGCCCATCGCCCACCGTACCCACGGGCTAAACCCCGGCAACCTGACCAAATACGATGCGCGTATTGCCGCCATTGACTATACCCTGGCCCATGACGACGGGATCTCGCTGCGCAATCTGGACCAGGCGCAGGTCATTTTGCTCGGCGTGTCGCGCTGCGGTAAAACCCCCACCAGCCTTTACCTGGCGATGCAGTTTGGCATTCGCGCCGCCAACTACCCCTTTATTGCCGATGATATGGATAACCTGGTGCTGCCCGCCGCGCTCAAGCCGCTCCAGCATAAGCTGTTTGGGCTGACCATCAACCCGGAACGTCTGGCGGCGATCCGAGAAGAACGACGCGAGAACAGCCGCTACGCCTCGATGCGCCAGTGTCGAATGGAAGTCGCCGAAGTCGAAGCGCTGTACCGAAAAAACCAGATCCCCTGGCTGAACAGCACCAACTATTCGGTAGAAGAAATTGCCACCAAAATCCTCGACATCATGGGGCTGAATCGCCGTATGTACTAATACGCTAGTACATTAATCCAGTTTCAGTTATTATTACGCTCATCCTCGGGGCGACGCGCCCCGAACTTGAAATCAGCAGGGATTGGTTTAAGGTGATGCCCATCACTTCCCGGTAGTCTGCCGATGAAGCAAAAAATTTCTGAGACATTCCATGAACAAAACCGACGAACTTCGCACTGCGCGCATTGATAGCCTGGTCACACCGGCTGAACTGGCACAGTTGCACCCCGTTTCCCCCGAGGTGGCGGACCATGTGACGGCCTCCCGTCGTCGCATCGAAAAAATTCTCAATGGTGAAGACAAACGTCTTCTGGTGGTGATTGGCCCCTGCTCCATTCACGACCTGGACGCGGCGATGGATTATGCGAAACGCCTTCAGACGCTGCGCAAAACGTATCAGGATCGGCTGGAGATCGTGATGCGTACCTATTTTGAAAAGCCGCGCACCGTGGTGGGCTGGAAAGGGCTGATTTCCGATCCCGATCTGAACGGCAGCTACCGGGTGAATCACGGTATTGCCCTGGCGCGCAAGCTGCTGCTACAGGTTAACGAACTGGGCGTGCCGACCGCCACCGAATTCCTGGATATGGTGACCGGACAGTTTATTGCCGACCTCATCAGCTGGGGCGCGATTGGTGCGCGCACCACCGAAAGCCAGATCCACCGTGAAATGGCGTCGGCGCTCTCCTGCCCGGTGGGCTTTAAAAACGGAACTGACGGCAATACCCGAATTGCCGTCGATGCCATCCGCGCGTCGCGCGCCAGCCATATGTTCCTCTCTCCGGATAAAAACGGCCAGATGACCATCTACCAGACCAGCGGCAACCCTTACGGCCACATCATTATGCGCGGCGGTAAAAAGCCGAACTACCACGCGGAAGATATTGCCGCCGCCTGCGAAACACTGGCGGAGTTTGACCTGCCGGAGCATCTGGTGGTGGATTTCAGCCACGGCAACTGCCAGAAACAGCACCGCCGCCAGTTGGACGTCTGCGATGAAGTCTGCCAGCAGATCCGCAGCGGCTCGACCGCCATTGCGGGGATTATGGCGGAGAGCTTTATCAAAGAAGGCACCCAGAAGATCGTAGCCGGACAGCACATGGTGTACGGCCAGTCAATTACCGATCCTTGCCTAAGCTGGGAAGACAGCGAACGGCTGCTGGAGAAGCTGGCTGCGGCGGTTGATTCTCGATTTTAAACCCTTGCCGGGTGGCGGCTACGCCTTACCCGGCCTACGGTTCGTGCCGTTGTAGGCCCGGTAAGGCGTAGCCGCCACCGGGCGTTTCATTGCACAAATTTGATCCCGTCACACAATTTTCACAAAAACGCTTGCTGTGAAAATGCAGTTTATTGATAATGATTATCATTGTTACATTGATTGTTATTTATAAACATTATGTCACCGACCGATAACAGCGCAGCAACGCCAGTAAAAACACACACAGCGCCATCCCCTGCTTCCACCGATCGCCGCATCGACAGCAAAAGCCTGTTGGGTGAGGAAGGCCGGGTGATTATCGAGCATGACGGCCAGCACTATCTGCTGCGCCAGACCAATGCCGGAAAACTGATCCTGACAAAATAAACCAGACAAAACCTTCGCCAGCCACCCAGGTGATCCCCAGGCAGCCAGCGCTTTTCAATTCTTATGGAGAGTTGCTATGCCACACCTGCAATCCGCGTCTTTACGCCCGTCCCTTCTGGCGCTGGCGATTGTCAGCACCCTGCCGGGCGTTGCGTTTGCCGCCGCAGACGATATCACCGTTACCGCCACCGGCAATGCCCGCAGCGCCTTTGAAGCCCCCATGATGGTGAGCGTGATTGACGCCACCGCCCCGGAAAACCAGACCGCCAGCTCCGCCGCCGACCTGCTGCGCAAGGTGCCTGGCCTGATGCTGGACGGCACCGGTCGCACCAACGGCCAGGACGTTAACCTGCGCGGTTACGACCGCCGTGGCGTGCTGGTGCTGGTGGATGGCGTACGCCAGGGTACCGATACCGGACACCTGAACAGCACGTTCCTCGACCCGGCGCTGATCAAACGTATTGAAGTGGTGCGCGGCCCTTCCGCCCTGCTGTACGGCAGCGGCGCGCTGGGTGGCGTGATTTCGTATGATACCGTCGACGCCAGCGATCTGCTGGACGCAGGTAAAAACAGCGGCTATCGCGTGTTTGCTACCGGCGCGACGGGCGATCGCAGCATCGGTATGGGCGCCAGCGCCTATGGCCGCACCGATACCCTTGATGGCCTGGTCTCCTGGTCCAGCCGCGATCGCGGCGACATTCGCCAGAGCGACGGCGCGAGGGCACCAAACGACGAGTCCATCAACAATATGCTGGCGAAAGGCAGCTGGAAAATCGACCCGGCTCAGACCCTGAGCGGCTCCCTGCGCTACTACAACAACGACGCGCAGGAGCCAAAAAATCCGCAGACCACGGATGCCAACAGCAGTAACCCGATGACCGACCGTTCCACCATTCAGCGCGATGCCCAGCTTGGCTACCGCATAGCGCCCGCCGGAAACGACTGGCTAAACGCCGACGCGAAAATTTACTGGTCCGAAGCGCGGATCAACGCCCAGAACATTGACGCCAGCGGCGAGTTCCGTAAGCAGACCACCAAAGGCGGCAAAGTGGAAAACCGCACCCGCCTGTTCAGCGACTCTTTTGCCTCGCACCTGCTGACCTACGGCGGGGAATACTATCGTCAGGAGCAACACCCTGGCGGCGCGACCACCGGCTTCCCGGACGCGAAGATCGACTTTAGCTCCGGCTGGTTGCAGGATGAGATCACCCTGCGCGACCTGCCGGTAACGCTTCTCGGCGGGACGCGTTACGACAACTACCGCGGCAGCAGCAGCGGTTACGACGACGTGGATGCGGATAAGTGGTCATCACGCGCCGGGTTAACCGTGAGTCCAGCCGACTGGCTGATGCTGTTCGGCTCTTACGCTCAGGCCTTCCGCGCGCCAACGATGGGCGAGATGTATAACGACTCGAAGCACTTCTCCATCGGCAGTTTCTACACCAACTACTGGGTGCCGAACCCGAACCTGCGTCCGGAAACTAACGAAACCCAGGAGTTCGGTTTTGGGCTGCGTTTTGACGATCTCATGCTCGCCAACGACGCGCTGGAGTTCAAAGCCAGCTACTTCGACACCAAAGCGAAAGATTACATCTCCACCACCGTCGATTTTGCGGCGGCCACCACCATGTCCTACAACGTGCCAAACGCCAAAATCTGGGGCTGGGACATGATGGCGACCTACTCGACCAGTCTGTTCAACCTCGACGTGGCCTACAACCGCACGCGCGGGAAAGATACCGACACGGGCGAATATATCTCCAGCATTAATCCGGACACCGTCACCAGCAAGCTGGATATCCCGGTGGCGCAAAGCGGCTTCTCCGTGGGCTGGATCGGCACCTTCGTCGAACGTTCAACGCACATCAGCAGCAGCTACAGCGAGCAGCCGGGCTATGCGGTTAACGACTTCTACGTCAGCTACAAAGGCCAGCAGCAGTTCAAAGGCATCACCACCACCCTCGTACTGGGGAACGCCTTTGATAAAGCCTACTGGTCACCGCAGGGCATTCCGCAGGACGGTCGCAACGGTAAAATTTTCGTCAGTTATCAGTGGTAATCCCCGTCGGGGCAACGATTCAGAAGGATAAGATTATGCGTCACTACACACGCTGGCTTGAGCTTAAAGAAGAAAATCCGGGTAAGTACGCGCGTGATATCGCCGGCTTAATGAACATCAGTGAGGCGGAGCTGGCTTATGCACGCGTCGGCCACGACGCCTGGCGGCTGCGCGGCGAGATCCGCGACATTCTGGCGGCGCTGGAGTCCGTGGGCGAAACCAAATGCATCTGCCGTAACGAGTACGCCGTTCATGAACAGGTCGGGGCGTTTACTAACCAGCACCTCGGCGGCCACGCCGGGCTGGTGCTGAACCCGCGCGCGCTGGATCTGCGTCTGTTCCTCAACCAGTGGGCGAGCGCGTTTCACATCAGCGAGGCGACCCCGCGCGGCGAACGCCAGAGCATTCAGTTCTTCGATCGTCAGGGCGAGGCGCTGCTGAAGGTCTACGCCACGGATAGCACCGACGTCGCCGCCTGGGGCGACGTGCTGACCCGTTTTATCATTGCTGATAACCCCGCTCTGGTACTGGAAGCGGCCGATGCCCCCGCGCATGCCGAGCGCGCAGACGCCAGTACGGTAGAGAACGAGTGGCGCGCCATGACCGACGTGCACCAGTTCTTTAGCCTGCTCAAGCGCCACAACCTCAGCCGCCAGCAGGCGTTTCGTCTGGTCAGTGACGATCTGGCCTGTAAGGTTGAAAACAGCGCGCTGGCGCAACTGCTGGAGACGGCGCGACGGGACGGAAACGAAATTATGATCTTTGTCGGCAACCGCGGCTGCGTGCAGATCTTCACCGGTGCGGTGGAAAAGCTGACGCCAATGAAGGGCTGGCTGAACATCTTCAATCCAACCTTTACCCTGCACCTGCTGGAGGAGGCCGTCGCGGAGACGTGGGTAACACGCAAGCCGACGGCGGACGGTCACGTCACCAGCCTGGAGCTGTTTGCGGCGGATGGCACCCAAATCGCCCAGCTCTACGGTCAGCGTACTGAAGGCGAGCCGGAGCAGAGCCTGTGGCGTCGCCAGATTGACGCCCTGACGCCGGAAGGACTGGCCGCATGAAAAACTGGTTTGCCCTGCTCTGCGCCCTGCCGCTGGCCGCCGCCGCCGCGCCGGAGAGAATTGTCGCCCTCGGCGGCGACGTAACGGAGATCGTCTACGCCCTCGGCGCAGAGTCCTCTCTGGTTGCGCGCGACAGTACCAGCCAGTGGCCGCAGGCAACGACAGCGCTGCCTGACGTGGGATACCTCCGCCAGCTCAACGCGGAGGGAATTTTGTCCGTGCGCCCGACGCTGGTGCTGGCAAGCGACCAGGCGCAGCCATCACTGGCGCTGAAGCAGGTTGAACAGAGCCACGTCAGGGTGGTGACCGTTCCCGGCACCCCGGACCTGGGCGCGATTGACGAAAAAGTGCGGGTGATAGCCCAGGCGACGCATCATGAGGCGCAAGGGGAAATCCTGCGCAGCTCGCTGCGTCAGGCGCTGGCGGCACTCCCCTCGTCACCGCTCAACAAGCGGGTGCTGTTTATCCTCAGCCACGGCGGGATGACCGCAATGGCGGCCGGGCAACAGACCGGCGCGGATGCGGCAATCCGCGCTGCCGGGTTGCAGAACGCCATGCAGGGCTTTACCCGCTATCAGCCGCTCTCGCAGGAGGGAGTGATGGCCAGCCAGCCGGATCTGGTGGTGATTTCGCAGGACGGCCTCACCGCGCTGGGCGGTGAAGAAAATCTGTGGAAACTGCCTGGCCTGGCGCAAACGCCAGCGGGACGAAACAGGCAGGTGCTGGCCATTGACGACATGGCCCTGCTGGGCTTCAGCGTCCGTACGCCGAAAGCCATTCAGCAGCTGCGAGCCAGAGCGGAGCAACTGCCCTGATGTCCCGGCGCATCACGCTCTCGCTGTGGCTTCTGGCGGGGGCGCTCACCGTCATAACGTTCATGGCCACCGGTTTTGGAGCGTTACGCCTGCCGGTGAACGTGCTGTGGAGCAGCAGCGATGAGACGCTGCGCCAGATCTGGCTGACCATCCGTCTGCCCCGCGTGCTGCTGGCGCTGGTGATTGGCGGATCGCTGGCGCTTGCCGGCTGCGTCATGCAGGGACTGTTCCGCAATCCGCTGGCCGACCCGGGCCTGCTCGGGATCAGCAGCGGCGCGGCGCTGGCCGTCGCACTCTGGGTGGTGCTTCCGCTCTCTTTGCCCGCGCTGATGATGCTCTACGCCCCGATGCTGGCGGCATTCATTGGGGCGCTGGCGGCCACAGCCGCGATCTTTCTGCTCAGCCGACAGCGTAACGGCTCGCTGTCACGCCTGTTGCTGGTGGGGATCGCCATCAATGCCCTGTGCGGTGCGGCGGTAGGCGTACTTTCGTGGGTCAGCAATGACGCGCAGCTTCGCCAGCTTTCGCTCTGGGGAATGGGAAGTCTCGGTCAGGCGCAGTGGTCAACGCTGTTGGCCGTGACCTCGCTGATGGTGCCTGCCGTTCTGGCGATCTGGCGTTGTGCCAGCGCGTTAAATTTGCTGCAACTGGGTGAAGAGGAAGCGCATTACCTTGGCGTGGACGTTGCCCTGGTACAGCGAATCTTACTGTTGTGCAGCGCCCTGCTGGTCGCGGCGGCTGTCGCCGTCAGCGGCGTGATTGGCTTTGTCGGGCTCGTGGTGCCGCACCTGATGCGCATGTGGCTGGGTGCCGATCACCGCGCAACGCTCCCCGGCGCGATACTTGCGGGCGCGCTTCTGCTGCTGGTGGCGGATACGGTGGCGCGCACCCTGGTCGCCCCGGCAGAAATGCCGGTCGGCCTGCTCACCAGCATCCTTGGTGCCCCCTGGTTCTTATGGCTTATCTTTCGGCGTGGAGAACAGCATGGCTGAACGCTATACGGCTGAAAATCTTACCCTTACCCGGTCTGGCCGCACGCTGACGGATAATATTTCGCTGTCACTGTCGCAGGGAGAGCTGGTCACGCTTATCGGCCCCAACGGTGCAGGGAAATCGACGCTGCTGCGGCTGCTGACAGGCTACCTGAAGCCCGACAGCGGCAGCTGTTCGCTGGCGGGGAAAACCCTGGGCGAATGGCCGCCGGAAACGCTGTCCCGCTATCGGGCGGTGATGCGTCAGCATACTCAGCCAGGATTTGACTGGCAGGTGGAGGAGATCGTTGGGATGGGGCGTGCGCCCTGGACGCGTCACCCGGAACCGTCGATTGTGCGTGAGGTGTTGCAGCTGACCGGTTGCCTCCCGCTGGCCGGCAGGCGCTATCATGCCCTCTCGGGCGGCGAGCAGCAGCGCGTTCAGCTCGCCCGTGCGCTGGCGCAGCTGTGGCGTGACGGAACGCCGCGCGGCTGGCTGTTTCTCGACGAACCCACTTCCGCGCTGGATCTCTATCACCAGCAGCATCTGCTGCGTCTGCTGAAATCCCTGACCCGTCAGGGCCATCTTCACGTGTGCGTGGTGCTGCACGATCTCAATCTTGCCGCGTTATGGTCAGACAGGATCCTGCTGCTCCACAACGGGAGGATTGTTTCTGAGGGCATGCCGGAGACAGTTTTGCAGGCCGACGCGCTGGCCCGCTGGTACGGTGCGCAGGTGCACGTCGGCACGCATCCGGCGCATGCCGCGCCGCAGGTTTTTCTCGCCCCTTAGCTTGAGCAGCTCACTTCCAGCCGCTTGCCCCAGTCCGGCGGGCGGCTGACATAGTCATCGTCCCGGTCGGCAAACGGCGTGCGCAGGGCGATATGCAGCCGGTGCAGCTCGGTATAATCCCCCTGCTCTGCCTGTTCAATGGCCCGCTGCGCCAGCCAGTTGCGCAACACCATCGCCGGGTTAACCGCCTTCATCTGCGCCTGACGGGTATCATCGTCAATCTGCTCCTGCTGCAAACGCGCGCGGTAAGCGGAAAACCAGTCATCAAACGCCTGTCGATCAATGAACTCGTCGCGCAGCGGTGACGCGGCGCTCTGCTGCATGGTCTGGCTCAGCATACGGAAGGTTCGGGTATAGTCGCTGCCTTCCCGCGCCATGATCGCAAACAGCCCGTTCAGCAGCGCGTTATCGCCTTTTTCCTGCGTCATGAGGCCCAGCTTGTTGCGCATTAACGCGCCGTATTCCCGCAGCAACACCTCCTGATAGCTGTCGAGCGCATCGTTCAGGGCATCGACGTCGATAAACGGCGACAGGCTTTGTGCAAGACGCTGGAGGTTCCACAGCCCCACCGCAGGCTGGTTGTCGAACCGGTAACGCCCCTGATAGTCCGAATGGTTACAGATGTAACCCGGCTGATAGTCATCAAGGAAGCCGTACGGACCGTAGTCAAACGTCAGCCCCAACAGGGACATGTTGTCGGTATTCATCACGCCGTGAGCAAAGCCGACGGCCTGCCAGCGGGCAATCATGGAGGCGGTGCGCGCGACAACATCGCGGAACCAGAGAACATAGCGGTCCGCTTCGTTTTGCAGATGCGGCCAGTGACGACGAAGGGCGTAATCGGCAAGCTGGCGGACCTTATCCGGCTCGCGGCGATAATAGAAGTGTTCAAAATGGCCGAAACGCAGATGGCTTTCGGCCACGCGGATCAGCATCGCTCCCTGCTCCATCGTCTCGCGGGCAACCGGCGTGTCGCTGGTGACAATCGACAACGCGCGTGAGGTGGGGATCCCCAGCGCATGCATGGCTTCCGACGCCAGACCTTCACGGATGGTTGAGCGCAGCACCGCGCGGCCATCCCCCATGCGAGAGTATGGGGTCAGCCCTGCCCCTTTCAGGTGCCAGTCGCGCGTTTCGCCATTCGGCAACACCTGTTCACCCAGCAGGATGCCGCGACCATCGCCGAGCTGTCCCGCCCAGACGCCAAACTGATGTCCGCTGTAAACCTGAGCCAGCGGCTTCATGCCCGGAAGCAGCGTTTCGCCACCCCAGACGCCGGCGCCTTTTTCTGGCTGAAAAAGAGACGAAGGGATGCCAAGCGAATCCGCTAACGCATCGTTATGCCAGATCAGACGCGCATTTTGTAAAGGCGTTGGCTTAAGCGCGGTGTAAAAGCCGGGTAGTTCATCATGCCAGTGGGCAGTAAAAGACAGGGTCATAAGTCCTCCTGCTTTAAGTGTAGAGGGTTTCCCTGAACGTAAACACGGGCGAAGAAAGGGGTTATTGCTGAACGAGGGTCGTGACGCGTTCAGCCGGGACGGCAGGCCACAGGGTGCCCTGCATTGCACCAAAATTGAAGGGCAGCACGCGTTGCAGGATGCCGTGATCGTCAATTCCTGAGACCATGACCGACTGACAGTGCGGCGTGATTTGCCAGAGGATAGCGCGCATAAAAGGCTCAAAGGAGAGCGCCGAAACGCGCTGCTGGATGAAGTTTTTATCCAGAATGACCCGTTTGAACAAACCATCATAAACCGGCTTAAGGGACGCTGCCCCTGCACCAAAGTTAGCCAGCACTAATGGGAAATGGATCGCCATTCTTGCCAGCGTCAGATCGTCTTTTCCGTTATTTAAACCTGGATAGTTCTCATTAACAGTAAACTCAAGAAACGGATAACGCTCAAGGATTGAAACAGCGTTCTCATTAGTTAATAAAAACTCAACAATTGCGGGTGTAATATTGATCCATGCAATTAACTGATGCTGAATAAAAAATAGCTTACAGGTATCGAGTAATTGCAGTTTCTCCTGAAACAGCGCTAATTCATCTTCCCGGGAAAGATGCGGGATAACCAGTTCCGTCGGGATTCGTACGTCCGTACCCACGCCAGTAAAGTTAACCAAAATCTCTAAACCTTTAAGCAAACCTGCACTATCACGCGCCGGAAGCAGTAAAAGTTCAGACTGGTAAGCATTATCTAGCGTAATAATCATCGCGCTTGTCCTGCATTAAAGATGAGAGAGAACATCCTGGAGCAATTGCAGGCACAATTCCACTGTCTTGATTTTAATAAGTTTAATTTCATTCTTTCCGTATTAATTTTCAGATTTTTCCCTGAATCTTTAATAATTTTATCCTGGTTATTGAATAATAGCCAGTTTTAGATAAAACAGGCACATGCCGACATAAATAATTGGGCAAAAATTTAACTTTAATCAACCCGTAAGAAAAGCCTGACGGCTATATTCACCGCCAGGCTCCCCGCACTGCATCTTTATGCATCGGTTAAATACGTCTGGCCTGCCAGAAGTTTTTACGCCAGTAAACATTATCGAGAGAGGAGCGCATCACGCCACGGCTGGTCGAGGCATGAATGAACTGATTATCGGTGTCATAAATACCGACATGAAGGCCGCTTTCACCGGAGCCTGTTTTGAAAAAGACCAAGTCGCCGGGCAGGAGCTCGTCTTTATCAATCTCAGTGCCGATCTCCGCCTGCATACGTGTTTCACGCGGAAGCTGTAGGTCAAATTTATCGCGGAAGGTCATCAGCACGAATCCCGAGCAATCCACCCCGCCCCGGCTCATGCCACCGTAGCGATAGGGGGTGCCGCGCCAGTTGCTGAGCTGATCGTTCAGGCTGGCAATGACCGTAATGGAATCGGAAAGCCGTGGGTTGGGCGGAGGTGCACGATGGCTACTGCATCCTGCAAGAAAGAGCGCCGCAACAAGGAGAAACCAGAATCGCATTTCAGACGAATCCTCTGCTTTTTTTGTTCTTTCGGTAATTTAGCGTGCATCTATGCGGCTGTGCAAGAAAGGTTATTCCTGCGCCGTGGAGATGAGCATCTTGTGGCCTTCAATATCCAGCCTCCGGAACGACATGTGGTAAGCACTCGCAAGATTGGAGGCCGTCAGCACGCTGTCGCGCGGTCCGCTGGCAATCAGCTTGCCACGGGCCAGCAACCACACCCGATGGGCGTGGCGCAACGTATGGTTTAAATCATGACTGCTCATCACAATGGTAATGCCCTTGCGGCAGAGCGCGCTGAGCAGGGCATCCAGCGCGGCCTGCTGGGCAACGTCCAGCCCGCTCATTGGCTCGTCCAGCAGCAGCAACCGCCCGTGAGGATTTCCGGACGGATGGATCTGAAGAATGACGGCGGCCAGACGCACGCGCTGCCACTCGCCGCCGGAAAGCTGGCTGGCCTGTCGGGTAAGCTTATCGTCTAACCCGAGCGCCGCGGCAACGTCGTGGAGCAATGCCACCTGATTTTTATCAGGCAGGTGCAGCGTCAGGTAGTGCCAGACCGGCATCGCAAAGGGCGGCACCTGCTGCTGAACCAGATAGCTTCGACGGGAGGCGAGCGTAGCGGGTAGCCATTCGTCAAGAGATTGCCCTAGAAAGGTAATCTCCCCTTCCCCGGCGGTCAGCCCCGCCATGCGCGCCAGCAGCGTGCTCTTCCCGGCACCGTTTGGCCCAACCAGGTGAAGTATTTCCCCTGCATTGACGGTGGCGGTTACAGGCTCAAGACGTCCCTTCCCGGCAACGTCTGTGAGCTGCATCAGCAGCGACATTATTTCGCCAGCGCCAGCTTGATAGATTCCATCACGATAGGATCTTCAGGCGTCATGTCCGGGGAAAAACGCTGTACGACCTGACCGTCACGGCCAATCAGGAATTTTTCGAAGTTCCACAGAATATCGTCCGGATAGAGCGGCGCCCGGCCTTTGCTTGCCATGCGCTCGTAGAAACCACTCTCTTCAGGCGCAACCGCTGTCGGCGCCGCGGCCACCAGTTTGGCATACAGCGGATGACGATTTTCCCCGTTTACATCAATTTTGCTGAACATCGGGAACGTCACGCCATAGGTCGTGCTGCAAAAGGTCTTAATCTCCTCTTCGCTGCCCGGCTCCTGCCCCAGGAACTGGTTGCACGGGAAGCCGAGCACGGTAAAGCCGTCTTTTTCCCAGGCTTTATGAATATTTTCCAGCTGTTCATACTGCGGCGTCAGGCCGCATTTCGACGCCACGTTCACGATGAGCAGCACCTTGCCCTTGTAGCCTTCCAGCGTGGTTTTCTCGCCGTCAATGGTGGTCACTTCGGTATTCAGAATATCAGACTGCATAGCATTCCCTCAGGTTGACTTACGGGTAGTGTGTTAACGTCCAGCTTTCAATAATAGCCAGATAAAGACCGGCGCGCCCAGCGTCGCGGTCACCACGCCAATGGGCAGCTCTGCGGCGGTCAGAGCGAGCCGGGCGATGATATCGGCAATCAGCAGCGTTGCCGCCCCGGCAATCGCCGTGGCCGGGAGCAGGGTTCGATGGTCCGTAATGCCGCACAGACGCAGCATATGCGGGATCACCAGCCCAATAAAGCCAATCGCGCCCGCCAGCGCCACGCTTACGCCCACCATCCAGCCGATGGCGATAACCAGCACGTTGCGCCAGAACCCAATCGGCATTCCAAGCTGACGAGCAGACGTTTCACCCAGCGCGAGCATATTCAGCGGCTGCGCCTGGAATGCCGTCCACAGAATGACCGGGAGCAGGAGCAGCATCAGCCACCCCTGACGCCAGTCAACGCCCCCAAATCCCCCCATCATCCAGTACATCAGCTGGCGCAGATCAAAAGAGGTGGAGAAGTAGACGGCCCAGGTCATCAACGCACTACAGATGATCCCTAACGCCACCCCGGCAAGCAGCAGCCGGCTGGTGGATAAGTGGCGTCGGGCAAAGCGCAGCAGGATGAGGGTTATCAACAGCGCGCCAAGAATGGCGCTGAGGCTAATCCCCCAGGCGGAGAGCTCGCCTCCTCCCAGCATCACGGCGGCGATTAGCCCAACGCCTGCGCCATTCGACACTCCCAGAAGCCCGGGTTCCGCCAGCGGGTTTTCAAACAGTGCCTGCATGATCGTGCCGCACAGCGCCAGGGCAGCGCCGACTAAAAGGACCGCCAGCGTCCGCGGCAGGCGGATCTGCCAGACAAAGATCTGTCCCTCAGGCGTAAACCAGCTTGCCGGCCCCAGCCACCGATCGCCCGCACACAGGCTGACCGTGGTGGCGACAAGCAACAGCACCCCGAGCAGACACAGGCGGCGGAGATCGGAGCGGTGCTGGCGACGGGCAAGATCAAGCATAGACGATAGGTTATCCGGTTGAGATATCATTGATTTTACGGCGGGTTTGGCAAATAGCGCAAAGAAAAAAGGCCGCGTGGGCGGCCTTTTTGGTTAGTTCATATTACTCTGCTTTAGGCGTTGCGTTTTCGACGCGGCTCTTTAACTTCTGGCCGGGTCTGAAGGTCACCACGCGGCGGGCTGTAATGGGAATATCTTCCCCCGTCTTCGGGTTACGGCCCGGACGTTGGTTTTTGTCTCGCAAATCAAAATTGCCAAAACCGGAGAGTTTTACCTGCTCACCATTTTCCAGAGCACGACGGATCTCTTCGAAAAACAGCTCTACCAGCTCTTTGGCATCCCGTTTGCTAAGCCCAAGCTTATCAAACAGATATTCTGACATTTCAGCTTTTGTAAGCGCCATAGGTTCAATCCCTCAATGATGCCTGGAATCGCTCTTTTAATGCCTCTACACATTTGGCGACGGTAGCGGCAATCTCCTCTTCTTCGAGTGTACGGCTGGTATCCTGAAGGATAAGGCTGATAGCGAGGCTCTTGAAACCTTCTGCTACGCCCTTGCCGCGGTACACGTCAAATAAGTTTACGCCAACTACCTGATTTACGCCAACTTTCTTACATTCGGCCAAAATATCTGCTGCGGGCACGTTTTCAGCGACCACAACCGCGATATCACGGCGGTTCGCCGGGAAGCGGGAGACGTCCTGCGCCTGAGGAATGACGCGGTCTGCAACCGGGCTCCACTCCAGCTCGAACACGATGGTACGGCCGTTCAGGTCCAGCTTACGCTCCAGCTCCGGGTGGACAACGCCAATGAAACCAACGCGTTTGCCGTCTAAATAAATCGCCGCGCTCTGGCCCGGATGGAGCGCAGGAATCGCTTCCGCGCGGAATTCAATTTCAGATAATTTACCGGTCAGATCCAGAATCGCTTCCAGATCGCCCTTCATATCGTAGAAATCAACCGTGCCTTTTGCCAGGTCCCAGTGCTCTTCGTAGCGGTTACCGCTGATGGCACCAGCCAGCATGAGATCCTGACGGATGCCTAAATTTGCCTGATTATCCGGCACAAAGCGCAAACCGCTTTCGAAAATGCGCACGCGGTTTTGCTGGCGGTTCTGGTTGTAAACGATAGTCCCCAGCAGGCCCGTCCACAGGGACAGACGCATCGCGGACATTTCGCTGGAGATTGGGCTTGGCAGGATCAGCGCTTCCTGACCCGGGTGGATCAGCTGCTGCAGCTTAGGATCAACGAAGCTGTAGGTGATCACTTCCTGATAGCCTTTGTCGTTCAGCATGGTTTTCACACGCTTCAGGGACAGGTCGGCTTCACGGTGGGTACCCATCACCAGACCCGCCTGCACAGGCTCGTCAGGGATGTTGTTGTAGCCGTAAACACGGGCCACTTCTTCCACCAGATCTTCTTCAATTTCCATGTCGAAACGCCAGGATGGCGCAACGGCCTTCCACTCGTCCTGACCTTCGGTCACTTCGCAGCCCAGGCGCGTCAGGATGTCGGTCACCTGCGCGTCGGCAACGTGGTGACCAATCAGGCGATCCAGCTTGCTGCGGCGCAGGGTAATGGTCGCACGCTTCGGCAGGGTCGCTTCGTTGGTGACGTCGATAACCGGGCCCGCTTCGCCGCCGCAGATGTCGATCAGCAGGCGGGTTGCACGCTCCATCGCTTTGTACTGCAGCGCCGGATCAACGCCGCGCTCGTAGCGGTGAGAGGCGTCGGTGTGCAGGCCATGACGACGCGCGCGGCCAGTAATGGAGAGTGGGCTGAAGAACGCGCATTCCAGCAAGACGTTTTGCGTCTCGTCATTGACGCCAGAGTGCTCGCCGCCGAAGATACCGCCCATTGCCAGCGCTTTGCTGTGGTCAGCAATCACCAGGGTGTCGGCGTTCAGCTTCGCTTCGCTGCCGTCCAGCAGCACCAGGGTTTCGCCCTCTTTCGCCATGCGCACCACAATACCGCCTTCGATACGATCTTTATCGAACGCGTGCATTGGCTGGCCCAGCTCCAGCAGAACGTAGTTAGTAACGTCAACCACCGCGTCGATAGAACGGATACCGCAGCGACGCAGTTTCTCTTTCATCCACAGTGGGGTTGGCGCTTTAACGTTAATGCCTTTCACCACGCGGCCCAGGTAGCGCGGACAGGCATCAGCAGCGTCAACCTGAATTGGCAGCACGTCACTGATGGTCGCTTCAACTGGCACAATCTCCGGCGCGTTGAGTTCGGTCTGGTTCAGTACGGCCACGTCGCGGGCCACGCCGATGATGCCCAGGCAGTCGGCACGGTTAGGCGTCACGCTGATTTCGATGGTGTTATCATCAAGCTTCAGGTATTCGCGGATGTCAGTGCCAATCGGCGCATCCAGCGGCAGCTCGATGATACCGTTGTGATCGTCGGAAATCCCCAGCTCGGAGAAGGAGCACAGCATGCCTTCAGACGGCTCACCGCGCAGTTTAGCGGCTTTGATTTTGAAATCGCCCGGCAGTACCGCGCCCACGGTCGCCACGGCCACCTTCAGCCCCTGACGGCAGTTTGGTGCGCCGCAGACGATATCCAGCAGACGGTCACCGCCCACGTTCACTTTTGTTACGCGCAGTTTGTCGGCGTTAGGATGCTGGCCGCACTCCACCACTTCACCTACTACTACGCCGGTGAAAGCGCCAGATACGGGCTCCACGCCATCAACTTCCAGGCCCGCCATGGTGATCTGGTTGGAAAGCGCTTCGCTGTCCAGCGTGGTGTTAACCCATTCGCGTAACCACAGTTCACTGAATTTCATTGTTCTGTCCTGCCCTTATTTAAACTGTTTGAGGAAACGCAGATCGTTTTCGAAGAACGCACGTAAATCGGTTACGCCGTAGCGCAGCATGGTCAGACGCTCCATGCCCATACCGAACGCAAAGCCGGAATACACTTCCGGATCGATACCCACGTTGCGCAGCACGTTTGGATGCACCATGCCGCAGCCCAGCACTTCCAGCCATTTGCCGTTTTTACCCATCACGTCCACTTCCGCAGACGGTTCGGTGAACGGGAAGTAGGACGGACGGAAGCGAACCTGCAAATCTTCCTCAAAGAAGTTGTTCAGGAAATCGTGCAGCGTGCCTTTCAGGTTGGTAAAGCTGATGTTTTTATCAACAATCAGGCCTTCCATCTGGTGGAACATTGGGGTGTGCGTCTGATCGTAGTCGTTACGGTATACGCGGCCCGGCGCGATGATGCGGATAGGCGGTTCCTGTTCCTTCATGGTGCGGATCTGAACGCCGGAGGTCTGGGTACGCAGCAGACGGGTGGCGTCGAACCAGAAAGTGTCGTGGTCAGCACGTGCCGGATGATGGCCAGGAATATTCAGGGCATCGAAGTTGTGGTAATCATCTTCGATTTCCGGGCCAGTCGCCACGGTAAAGCCGAGCTCACCGAAGAAACTTTCAATACGATCGATGGTGCGGGTCACCGGATGCAGGCCGCCGTTTTCAATACGACGCCCCGGCAGAGAAACGTCGATGGTTTCTGCTGCCAGACGCGCATTCAGTACGGCGCTTTCCAGCTCGGCTTTACGGGCGTTCAGCGCCTGCTGTACCTGCTCTTTGGCTTCGTTAATCACTGCACCTGCTGCCGGGCGTTCCTCTGCTGGCAGTTCACGCAGGGTAGTCATCTGAAGGGTCAAATGCCCTTTCTTGCCCAGATATTCGACGCGGACATTGTCTAACGCGGCAACATCTGAGGCCTGGTTAATGGCGGCCGTTGCACTGGCAACCAGCTCTGCGAGATGTGACATGGTTTTCCTCATTATGTCGGTGCAGACACCGAATTGTTGGACGTATTCTCTCAAATTCAGGCACAAAAAAAGCCTCCATCGGGAGGCTTATCTGGCGCTGTTTTTCGTTTCATCTTTCACGCGCTAGCCTCCTGATGTCAGGTGCTAAAGTAAAAGAAGAAGCGGAAAATAGCAGCATTCATGCTTGCGTTACCTTGTAGGGTAAAAACCGTTAAGACCTTATTGAAAAGCCTGCACGGATAAATGTCAATCTTCTGATGGTGTTGAATGAAAAGAGGAGGCAAAGCCTCCTCTTTCAACTGGCTTATGCCAGTGCTGCTTTCGCTTTTTCGACCAGAGCGGTGAACGCTACTTTGTCGAATACTGCGATGTCAGCCAGAATCTTACGGTCGATTTCAACAGAGGCTTTTTTCAGGCCGTTGATGAATTTGCTGTAAGAAATACCGTTCTGACGTGCTGCTGCGTTGATACGCGCAATCCACAGTTGACGGAACTGACGCTTACGCTGACGACGGTCACGGTAAGCGTACTGACCTGCTTTGATAACAGCCTGGAAGGCAACGCGGTATACGCGTGAACGCGCACCGTAGTAGCCTTTAGCTTGTTTCAAAATTTTCTTGTGACGTGCACGTGCAATTACACCACGTTTTACGCGAGCCATGTGTGCTCTCCTGTATCTATTCTAAGTTAAAAAAGTTAAACGTTAACGACTTATGCGTACGGCAGGCACGCGATGACCAGGCCCAGATCGCCTTTAGAAACCATGGCTTTTGGACGCAGGTGACGTTTACGCTTGGTAGCTTTCTTAGTCAGAATGTGACGCAGGTTAGCGTGCTTGTGCTTAAAACCACCTTTACCGGTTTTTTTGAAGCGCTTAGCAGCACCGCGTACGGTCTTAATTTTTGGCATTTTAATAACTTCCACTTCGCATTGTTAAATAAACGAAACATAGGCGAACAAAACCTATGGGGCCCGAAGGCTCCACAGATTCTGCTGCTTGAAGGCCTTACTGTTTCTTCTTAGGAGCGAGCACCATGATCATCTGGCGGCCTTCGATCTTCGTAGGGAAGGATTCGACTACTGCCAGTTCACTCAGATCTTCACGGACGCGGTTAAGCACTTCCATACCAATCTGTTGGTGGGCCATCTCACGACCGCGGAAACGCAGCGTGATCTTGGCCTTATCGCCATCTTCCAGAAAGCGAATCAGGCTGCGGAGTTTTACCTGATAATCGCCATCGTCGGTACCAGGACGGAATTTAATTTCCTTAACCTGGATAACTTTTTGCTTCTTCTTCTGTTCCTTAGAAGACTTACTCTTTTCATAAAGGAACTTGCCGTAGTCCATGATACGACAAACTGGCGGTTCGGCGTTAGGGCTGATTTCAACTAAATCTACTCCAGCTTCTTCAGCCTTTTCGATCGCTTCTCTCAGACTCACAATCCCCAGCTGCTCGCCTTCCAGACCTGTTAAGCGAACTTCCTGGGCGCGAATCTCGCCATTGATACGATTCGGACGTGCCGTTTGAACTCGTTTTCCGCCTTTAATACCTTATTCCTCCAGTTGTTGAAGACTGCGGCTGCGAATCTCTTGTTGCAGCTTCTCAATCACTTCACTTACGTCCAGGCTCCCCAGGTCTTTACCACGGCGGGTGCGAACGGCAACTTTGCCTGCTTCCACCTCTTTATCACCACAGACCAACATATACGGGACACGACGTAAAGTGTGCTCGCGGATTTTAAAGCCAATCTTCTCATTTCTCAAGTCTGCTTTTACGCGAATGCCCGCATTTTGTAGTTTCTGCGTCAATTCTTTAACGTAATCCGCCTGAGAATCGGTAATGTTCATCACTACCACCTGCACTGGCGCAAGCCAGGTTGGGAAGAAGCCCGCGAACTCTTCGGTCAGGATGCCGATGAAGCGCTCCAGTGAACCGAGAATAGCACGGTGAATCATGACCGGCACCTGACGCTCGTTGTCTTCGCCAACATAAGAGGCGCTTAAACGCTGCGGCAGGGAGAAGTCCAGCTGTACCGTTCCGCACTGCCATGCGCGATCGAGGCAGTCATACAGGGTAAATTCAATTTTCGGACCGTAGAATGCGCCCTCGCCCAGCTGGTATTCGAATGGAATTCCATTCTCTTCCAGCGCCACGGCGAGATCCGCTTCTGCGCGATCCCATGTCTCATCGCTGCCGATACGTTTTTCCGGACGCGTTGAGAGTTTGACCACGATCTTCTCGAAGCCAAAGGTGCTGTACATATCGTAGACCATACGAATACAGGCGTTAACTTCATCACGTACCTGATCTTCAGTACAGAAGATATGCGCATCATCCTGAGTAAAGCCACGAACGCGCATCAGACCGTGCAGCGCACCTGATGGTTCGTTACGGTGGCAGCTACCGAACTCGGCCATACGCAGCGGCAGATCGCGGTAGGATTTCAGACCCTGGTTAAAGATCTGAACGTGGCCCGGGCAGTTCATTGGCTTGATGCAGTATTCACGGTTCTCAGACGAGGTGGTGAACATCGCATCTTTATAGTTGTCCCAGTGGCCGGTTTTTTCCCACAGCACACGGTCCATCATGAACGGGCCTTTCACTTCCTGATACTGGTACTCTTTCAGCTTGGAGCGTACGAACGTTTCCAGTTCACGGAAGATAGTCCAGCCGTCGTTATGCCAGAACACCATCCCCGGCGCTTCTTCCTGCATATGATACAGGTCAAGCTGCTTACCGATTTTACGGTGGTCACGTTTAGCCGCCTCTTCCAGGCGTTGCAGGTACGCGTTCAGGGCTTTTTTATCGGCCCACGCGGTACCATAGATGCGCTGCAACATCTTGTTGTTGCTGTCGCCACGCCAGTAGGCGCCTGCGATTTTCATCAGCTTAAAGTGATGACAGAAGCGCATATTCGGCACGTGCGGTCCACGGCACATGTCGACGTATTCTTCGTGATGGTACAAGCCAGGCTTGTCATCATGCGAAATGTTTTCGTCAAGAATCGAGACTTTATAGCTCTCGCCGCGCTTCACGAAGGTTTCACGCGCTTCGTGCCAGCTGACTTTCTTCTTGATGACGTCATAGTTAGTTTCGGCGAGCTCGTGCATACGTTTTTCGAGCGCGTCGATATCTTCCTGGGTCAGGGTGTGGTCAAGATCAACGTCGTAGTAGAAACCGTTGTCGATAACCGGGCCGATCGCCATTTTGGTGTTTGGCCACAGCTGCTTGATAGCATGACCTAACAGGTGCGCGCAGGAGTGACGAATGATCTCCAGACCTTCTTCGTCTTTCGCGGTGATGATTGAGAGCGTCGCATCGTTTTCAATAACATCAGACGCATCTACCAGCTCACCGTTTACGCGGCCTGCAATGGTTGCTTTTGCGAGTCCAGGACCGATGTCCAGGGCTACATCCATTGGGCTTACAGCGTGGTCGAAATGGCGTTGGCTGCCATCAGGAAGAGTAATTACAGGCATTTTATATCCTTATTTGCAGTGATGCCCCACACATAAGAGCATATACAAAGAAAATAATCGTGATTAAACAGTAGATTAGGAACCATCTGACCAACAATCGTCAAATTGGTTCGTCATCCTCTGCCAGCCGAAATCAGACAAAGGCGAATATACGGCAAGCAGCCTAATGGTAACACTATTGAAAGGGCGAATGCATCCTCTGCGACCGTTTTGAACCGCTCATCCTTTTGTATGCGTTCATGAACTTTTGCTGACGGAGGCTCGCAATCCAAAAGTGCTGAGCTATTCTTGATCTGGTCCTTAAACATCGAAGGGGTATCACGTGAACGTATCCAGCAGAACCGTTGTGATATTGAATCTACTTTCCGCGGCTGGCCTGGTTTTGATTCTGGCCAACAGATTCCAGTGGTTTTGAGCCGAACCGGTGTTCTGGCATAACCTGTTGTCCCGGGTAAAGCGCTTTCTGGCGCAGACTTTGGTACACTAAGGGTATCAACTGACAAGGATTAGGTTATGCCAACAAAAAGATTTGCCGTTAAGCACTGGAAAATGGTCGTAGTATTAATTGCTATTTGCGGCGCGATGTTGCTGCTGCGCTGGGCTGCAATGATTTGGGGTTAATGTATTGTCAGAAAGGGAAGTCATTTGTGCTGAGGTCAGCGTAAACGTGCCGTTAATTTATTGAATAATCTTTAACTCTCTTTACGCCACCGGATTGTGAAAAACCGGTACATCATTATCCGGTTTTCGATAGGTTGTCATAGCGTTTATATTGCATCACAACGTGGAAGTTAATTTATCAGGACCACTCACCCGCTACCAGCTTATGAACATCAAACGCATCGTTCATTGACTGGCCGGTAGACTGGGAGCCAGGGGCAATGTTAGAGCCCGCTTCAACATCAGAGGCGTTGGTGATTCCGATTTGGCTGTTAGCGTCACTGGCAGGTTGCGTTATATTATCAGCAGCAAAGACGCCAAATGAAAGTGCGGAAAGCACCATCGCTGCTGTAGCAGTTTTGATTGTTTTCATAATTTTATTCTCATACTAAATTAATGCAGAAAAAGCCTGAGGCGATCTTTTGCCTGTGGCGTAAGTGTAGATCTGGATCACACTTTTTCCTAGTCAAAATATTTATCAATTCGTGTCAAATAAACTGAATAAGCCGTGCACGCCTAATTATGGAGAAATTATGAAGAGGACGCATTCTGTTATTTTTAAAACGCCATTTAATATAATTAAGCACAGTTTCAAAAAATAAAAAACGGGCCGAGAAGAATCTCAGCCCGACGGAATTACATTTTATAACCTAAAGAAATCGTGGTTCTGCGATCGGTATGTTCCGGCGCAGAATCAGGGGGGGATGAGTTCCAGGTTACGTTGTACGCCACCTTGAGTCCAAAGTGTTCGTTGATGGCCACGTTCAACGCGCTTTCAGAGTTCAGGGTAGTATCTTCTGCACCAAACACCGACACGCCCTGGGTGAATTTAGCGTTGTCGGTCATCTGCCATGCGTAGGTGCCCGATGCATAACCCAGCGGCTGGGTTTCATCTTCGCCGTTGGTGTACTCGTCGTAACGCACACCCGGACCGAATTCAAAACGGAGGCTGTGTACCGGCCCATTCAGGAACTGACGACCATAACCCGCCGTCACGACATCGCGCTGGCGATAGCCGTTGAAGCGGTCTGTCAGCCAGCTCGCCTGCCCGAACAGGTAGTCATAATCGGTCATGTTGTAACGGCTACGTCCGCCTACCGCATATTTCTCCGAGGAGCGTTCATCGTTAGCAGACGTGTTGCTGGCATTTCCCCACAGCGACCAGGCCGTGGTATTGCCGTACCAGGTCAGGGTGCTGTCTGCGGTCAGGGAGGAGCTTTTCGTGTTACCGGATTGCGCCAGATACCCGGCATTCAGGTTACCTTCAAAGGGTTTTTTGGCAGTGGAGGGGTCGTCCATGACAGTAAAAACGGTATCATCGGCGGTTGCGTTCAGTGACGCAAATACGCCACCCGCCAGCATCAGTGCTGCGGGTACTGTCTTCAAAAGCTTCATTATATTTAAGGAGTCCGTACAACATAAAAAGAGACCGTCACGGTCTCGGAAACTTTCTTGCGGATCAATGACAAGGCGACCATAGAAAGGTAACAAATTATAAAAAGCCGCAAATAACATAGCAATAATTTCTTCTTTCATTTTTTGAATAAGAACGATCCCAAAACGCGTTTTATTTTATATGTCCTGCGAAGGTTATTTGTCAGCATTCATTTTTAAAATCATACTGTTATTTACGTTGCCTTCCTGCCAAACGGTGCCAGGCTTAAAAGAACCCATGCTAAAAGGAGGTCATGATGGCTTCGATTTACACGCTGACGCTCTCCCCTTCCCTCGACTCCGCGACCATGACGCCGCAAATTTACCCGGAAGGTAAGCTACGCTGTAGCGCGCCGGTGTTTGAACCCGGCGGCGGTGGTATTAACGTGGCGCGCGCCATTACCCACCTCGGCGGAAAAGCAACCGCCATCTTCCCTGCTGGCGGCGCCACGGGCGAACATCTGGTTGCGTTGCTGGCAGATGAACAGGTTGCGGTAGACACGGTAGACGCCAGAGACTGGACCCGGCAGAACCTGCACGTTCATGTTGAATCGAGCGGCGAACAGTATCGTTTTGTGATGCCGGGGGCAAAGCTGAGCGATGATGAGTTTCGTCAACTGGAAGAGAAAGTGCTGACCATTGAAAGCGGCTCATTGCTGGTCATCAGCGGTAGCCTGCCGCCGGGCATTGAAACAGAAAAGCTGACGGCGCTGGTTCAGGCGGTGCTCCAGCGCGGCATCCGCTGCATTGTTGATAGCTCAGGCGAAGCCCTGAAGGCAGCGTTAGAACCCGGGCAACTTGAACTCGTGAAACCTAACCAGAAAGAGCTGAGTGCGCTTGTCAATCGCGAGCTCAACCAGCCCGATGACGTGCGTACTGCCGCAGAAGAGCTGGTACGTACGGGCAAAGCGCATCGCGTGGTGGTCTCTCTCGGTCCTCAGGGTGCGCTGGCCGTCGACAAGACGGGCTGTGTGCAGGTCGTTCCACCACCGATGAAGAGCCAGAGCACCGTAGGTGCAGGTGACAGTATGGTTGGCGCGATGGTGCTGAAGCTGGCGCAGGGCGCTTCGCTTCTGGAGATGGCACGTTATGGCGTCGCGGCAGGGAGTGCGGCCACCATCAATCAGGGAACGCGGCTATGCTCGCTTGCGGATACCCAAAAAATTGTCGATTACCTGGCGAAAAGCTGAACGACTTCCCCCTCCTGTGGAGGGGGAAGTCGCTAAATGGCGCTTATCGACTATGCTAAGAAAACTTTCAGGATAACAACGAGGTGCATTATGAGCAGTGGTGATATCACCCGCTACGTCGTAACCGTCAATATTCATGAGGCGTCGCTGACCGAGCTGAATGAACTTAACAACGCTTTCACGCGGGCAAATTTTCTGCTCACGCTGACCGACGACGAAGGCAATATCCACGACCTCGGCTCGCTGGCTTTTGGCCTGATTAGCCCGCTAAGTCAGGAAGAGGTCAAGGCGCTGGCCAGCAGCCTGGTGGAAAGCGTGACTGACAAAGCGACAGAAATTGACGTGGATAGCTGGGAAAACTGGCACAAAAAAGAGCAATAAGTGCCCTGTATAAAATTAAACCGCTCAGTTGTGCGTTAGTTCCTGTTTTTTTATTGCCGTTTTGCGCTAACTTTATGATCTGGCAGACAACATGGGAGAGACATCATGTGGCAGGCTATCAGTCATCTTTTAAGTGAGCAGCTGGGTGAAGGTGAAATTGAACTGCGTAACGAACTGCCAGGCGGAGAGATCCATGCCGCATGGCATTTACGCTACGCCGGGCGCGATCTTTTCGTGAAATGTGATGAACGCGAATTGCTGCCCATTTTTACTGCCGAAGCCGATCAGCTTGAACTGTTATCGCGCAGTAAAACCGTCACCGTTCCGCAGGTTTTAGCCGTCGGCAGCGATCGCGACTACAGCTTTCTGGTGATGAACTATCTCCCCGCGCGCCCTCTGGATGCCCACAACGCCTTTATCCTTGGTCAACAGATTGCCCGCCTGCATCAGTGGAGCGATCAGCCTCAGTTCGGGCTCGATTTTGACAACGACCTCTCCACCACGCCGCAGCCAAACGCGTGGCAGCGTCGCTGGTCGACATTTTTCGCCGAGCAGCGAATCGGCTGGCAGCTGGAGCTGGCCGCTGAAAAGGGGCTGGCGTTCGGCAACATCGATGCGATTGTTGAACACGTCCAGCAGCGCCTGGCCTCGCATCAGCCTCAGGCTTCACTGTTGCACGGGGATTTATGGTCGGATAACTGTGCGCTTGGGCCTGATGGCCCTTATATATTTGATCCGGCCTGCTACTGGGGCGACAGAGAGTGCGACCTCGCGATGCTGCCGCTGCACCCTGAACAGCCGCCACAAATTTATGATGGCTACCAGTCGGTCTCGCCTCTGCCACCTGACTTTCTCGAACGCCAGCCGGTGTATCAGCTATACACCCTGCTCAACCGGGCCATCCTGTTTGGCGGAAACCATCTGGTTAATGCCCAGCGTGCGCTGGACCGCATTCTGGCGGCATAACGCAAGGGGGGGCGCAACACGCCCCCTTCAGCATTTACAGGAAGCCGAGCAGCGTAAAGAAGAAATACCCGGCCACAATGATAATGACCGGCAGAACGTAGAGCGGGAAAAACTGCACAAAGATGGTATGGCGCGGAACGACAATGCGCGATTCGATCTGCTCGCGGGTCATTCCCTCAGGACCTTTGGCCTTCTCAAGGATCATCTGGTCTTCAACCCCTTCACGTAAAAAGCGGGTCTGGCGACTCATGCGTGCGCCGGAGGCCTGCAACGCCATTGCGATAAAGATCAGCGCATAGATTATCCAGAAGCCAACGTTAAGCTGGTGGTGAAAATCCGGCGTGGGCGAGTTAAACCAGAACACGTTCAGGAACGGGGTATTAAACCGCATCATCTCAATCATTACGTGGGCAAAATCAAGCATGACGGCATTGATGCCCGGCTGTTTTTCGCTGTGATCGTACATAAATTTGAGTACGGAAATCAGCGTTGAAATCAGGGCGGGAATGAAAATAACCCAACCAGCAATACGTTTTAAGATCGCAATGCGTCCAGCTTGTTGATACGTCATCAGTTCCTCTTAATAAAGACGCGTTATTTGTGCCTAAGTCTACCTGCTGTCGGTCATTTTCGCCCGATCTTTGGATGCGATATGCTAAATTGCTTGTGCTTAGCACCGTTCGTCTTACCTCTAAGATAAGGAGAAGTTGTAATGTCGACACCGCGCCAGATACTTGCCGCTATTTTTGACATGGATGGATTGCTGATTGATTCCGAACCCCTGTGGGATCGGGCTGAACTGGACGTGATGGCCAGCCTCGGCGTCGATATCAGTCGTCGTAACGAACTCCCCGATACCCTGGGGCTGCGTATCGATATGGTGGTCGATCTTTGGTATGCCCACCAGCCATGGGTTGGACCGGATCGTGACGAAGTCACGGCGCGCATTATCAACCGCGCTATCTCCCTGGTTGAAGAATATAAGCCACTGTTACCGGGCGTCCATGACGCTATCGCCCTGTGCAAGGCGCAAGGACTGAAAGTGGGGCTGGCTTCCGCCTCACCTCTGCATATGCTGGAAAAAGTGCTGACGATGTTTGGGCTGCGCGACAGCTTCGACGCGCTGGCCTCGGCCGAAAAGCTGCCTTACAGCAAGCCGCACCCGCAGGTGTATATGGACTGCGCCGCGAAACTGGGGCTGGATCCGCTCACCTGCGTGGCGCTGGAAGATTCCGTTAACGGCATGATAGCGTCCAAAGCCGCGCGTATGCGCTCCATCGTTGTGCCTGCTGAAGAAGGCCGACACGATCCTCGTTTTGCCCTCGCGGATGTCAGGCTGACGTCTCTTGAAGAACTGACTGTCCGCCATCTGCGCGGAGAGTGACCCTCTTTTCAGGCAGCTTCGGCTGCCTGCATCACAAAATTAAAACATCGTTTTACTTTATTTGCTTTTCTCATTCCAGGCTCCTATCCTTACGTGCAGAATGACAATAACCTGACTTCTGAGGCGCGTATGATACTGGATGCTTTTACTCTGGCAGGAAAAGTGGCGATGGTGACCGGGTGCGATACCGGCCTGGGTCAGGGCATGGCCATTGCCCTCGCCGAGGCAGGTTGCGATATCGTGGGTGTTAACCGCAAGGTTCCTGACGAAACGGCAGCGCGCGTTACGGCGCTGGGACGACGCTTTATCGCAATCCGCGCCGATCTCGGCAAGCATGAGAACATTCAGAGCGTCGTGGATACCGCTGTTAAAGAGATGGAACGCATCGATATTCTGGTCAACAATGCCGGCACCATTCGTCGGTGCGATGCGCTGGAATTCAGCGAAAAAGACTGGGACGAAGTCATCGACCTGAACCTGAAATCGGTCTTTTTCCTCTCGCAGGCGGTGGCCAAACGGTTTATCGGTCAGGGTCAGGGCGGGAAGATCATTAACATTGCCTCCATGCTCTCCTTTCAGGGCGGCATTCGGGTGCCCTCCTATACGGCCTCGAAAAGCGGTGTCCTCGGGCTCACCCGCCTGCTGGCAAACGAATGGGCGCCGCTGGGCATTAACGTGAACGCTATCGCGCCGGGTTATATGGCGACAAATAACACCCAACAGCTACGCGATGATGAGCAACGCAGCCAGGCGATCCTCGAGCGTATTCCGGCGGGACGCTGGGGACTGCCGGAGGATTTACAGGGGCCGGTGGTGTTTCTGGCCTCAGGAGCCTCTGATTACGTCAACGGCCATACCCTCGCCGTAGACGGCGGCTGGCTGGCGCGCTAATCGCGCGTTTGTGACAAAGAGTTACACCGTCACCTCTTTCGCACACTGTATAAAAACCCTATACTGTATGAATTGACAGTTTACCGGGTTTTATCATGACGGCGGAAGGCCACCTGCTTTTTTCACTTGCCTGTGCAGTGTTTGCTAAAAACGCTGAACTGACCCCTGTGCTGGCACAGGGGGACTGGTGGCATATTGTCCCTTCTGCCGTACTGACCTGCCTGTTGCCGGACATCGACCATCCCAAATCCTTCCTCGGTCAACGGCTGAAGTGGATTTCAAAACCCATCGCCAGAGCCTTTGGTCATCGCGGGTTCACCCACAGCCTGCTGGCCGTGTTTGGCCTGTTAACCCTCTTTTATCTGAAGGTTCCTGAGAGCTGGATAGTCCCGGCGGATGCCATTCAGGGCATGGTGCTCGGTTACTTGAGCCATATCCTGGCGGATATGCTGACGCCTGCGGGCGTTCCGCTGCTCTGGCCCTGCCGCTGGCGTTTCCGCCTGCCGATCCTCGTGCCGCAAAAGGGCAACCAGCTGGAGCGCGTGCTGTGCATGGCGCTGTTTGCGTATGCCGTCTGGATGCCGCAGACGTTGCCCGAAAATGGTGCAGTGCGCTGGTCGTCGCAGATGATCAACTCGCTGCAATTTCAGTTCAATCGTTTTATTAATCACCAGATTGAACATTAAACCGACAATATAATCACTTTTGTCATAAACCATTCCATATGGATATAAGCGCCACATCACACTTCTGATAACCTTGCGCCAACAGGTTCGGTAAAAACCGACCGAATAATAAATCAGGAGAACGGGGATGAATTTTCCACTCATCGCGAACATTGTCGTGTTCGTCGTATTGCTATTGCTTCTCGCCCAGGCTCGCCACAAACAGTGGAGCCTGGCCAAAAAGGTGCTGGTCGGTCTGGTGATGGGCGTGGTGTTTGGCCTGGCCTTACACGCTATTTACGGCTCCGACAGCCCGGTACTGAAAGATTCTATTCAGTGGTTCAACATTGTCGGTAACGGCTATGTACAGTTGCTGCAAATGATCGTCATGCCGCTGGTATTCGCTTCTATCCTGAGCGCCGTGGCCCGTCTGCATAATGCGTCTCAGCTGGGTAAAATCAGTTTCCTGACCATTGGTACCCTGCTCTTCACCACGCTGATTGCGGCGCTGGTGGGTGTGCTGGTGACCAATCTGTTTGGCCTGACCGCTGAAGGTCTGGTGCAGGGCAGCGCTGAAACCGCGCGTCTGACGGCTATTCAGACCAACTACGTGGGTAAAGTGGCCGATCTGACCGTTCCGCAGATGGTGCTCTCCTTCATTCCGAAGAACCCGTTTGCTGACCTGACCGGTGCAAGCCCAACCTCCATTATCAGCGTGGTGATCTTCGCGGCGTTCCTGGGCGTGGCGGCGCTGAAGCTACTGAAGGACGATGCGCCGAAAGGCGAGCGCGTGCTGACTGCCATTGATACCCTGCAAAGCTGGGTGATGAAGCTGGTGCGTCTGGTCATGCAGCTGACGCCGTACGGTGTCCTGGCGCTGATGACCAAAGTCGTTGCAGGATCAAACCTGCAAGACATCATCAAGCTTGGCAGCTTTGTGATTGCCTCGTACCTCGGTCTGGGCATCATGTTTGTTGTGCACGGCATTCTGCTGGCGGTGAACGGCGTTGGCCCGCTGAAATACTTCCGTAAAGTCTGGCCGGTACTGACCTTCGCCTTTACCAGCCGTTCCAGCGCGGCATCTATTCCGCTGAACGTCGAAGCGCAGACCCGTCGTCTGGGCGTACCGGAGTCAATCGCCAGCTTCTCGGCCTCTTTTGGCGCCACCATCGGCCAGAACGGCTGTGCGGGCCTCTACCCGGCGATGCTGGCCGTGATGGTTGCCCCAACCGTCGGCATTAACCCGCTGGATCCGGTCTGGATTGCGACGCTGGTCGGTATCGTGACCATTAGCTCCGCCGGTGTTGCAGGCGTGGGCGGCGGCGCGACTTTCGCTGCGCTGATTGTTCTGCCTGCGCTGGGCCTGCCGGTGACGCTGGTCGCCCTGCTGATCTCTGTTGAACCGCTGATCGACATGGGTCGTACCGCGCTGAACGTGAGTGGCTCAATGACCGCTGGTACCCTGACCAGCCAGTGGCTGAAGCAGACCGACAAAACCATTCTCGACAGTGAAGAAGATGCCGAACTGGCCCATCGTTAATCACTGCCGAAATAAAAAAACCGCCTGAGGGCGGTTTTTTTATGGCTGTTATTCTTCAACCTCTTCATCCTGGCGCATCTGCATCGCCCATCGCTGCGCCGATTCCGGCACCGTAAACGCAGGGGAGCGACGGAAGTGCTCGCCAATCAGCACGAAGGCAACGTATTTACCCCGCAGCATCCAGACATCGCGAAAACCATCCACCTTCAGGGCATGGTCAGGCGGCGCGGGCTCAACGCGGGGTACATAGCTAATAACCTGGCGGTTTTGTTGACGAAGAGGTTTCATAAGCGACGGATTCACTAAAGCAAATTCTTAAAGCAGGAAATTTCTATCATAGCCGATTCTCCCCCCGCCCGTCGCGCCTGACGTAAGGCAGAGGGCTCCTTTCGCTAATCAATATCTGAAAACGCTTAGTTCGCCTGCTAATTCTTAACATTGTTCTATCCTTAATAGGGTTTTTAGGAATGAACAAAGGAGAAGCGTGCAATGTCGAACAATGATAAACCACATCAGTCACCCATTCATGGCACTGAAGAATCTCAACCGGGAATGGACTCACTTGCCCCCGCCGACGGCTCACACAAACCTTCACCGGGTCCTTCCGCACCGGGTGAACAGCCTACCGCCCCGGGCAGCATGAAAGCCCCGGAAACGGAAAACGAAAAGCTGAAATCGCTCGATCCTCACCGTAAGGGCGGTGAAGGCCATGCGCTGACCACGAACCAGGGCGTTCGCATTGCCGATGACCAGAACTCCCTGCGCGCCGGAACGCGCGGCCCGACGCTGCTGGAAGATTTCATCCTGCGCGAAAAAATCACCCATTTCGACCATGAGCGTATTCCTGAACGTATCGTCCACGCTCGCGGCTCCGCGGCGCACGGCTATTTCCAGCCGTACAAGAGCCTGACGGAGATCACGAAAGCGGATTTCCTTTCCGACCCGAACAAAATCACACCGGTATTTGTGCGCTTCTCTACCGTACAGGGCGGCGCTGGCTCGGCTGACACGGTGCGTGATATCCGCGGCTTCGCCACTAAATTCTATACCGAAGAGGGTATTTTCGACCTGGTCGGTAACAACACCCCGGTGTTCTTCATTCAGGATGCGCATAAGTTTCCTGACTTTGTCCATGCGGTAAAACCGGAGCCACACTGGGCCATACCGCAGGGACAAAGTGCGCACGATACCTTCTGGGACTACGTCTCCCTGCAACCGGAAACGCTGCACAACGTGATGTGGGCGATGTCTGACCGGGGGATCCCGCGCAGCTATCGCACCATGGAAGGGTTTGGTATTCACACCTTCCGTCTTATTAACGCCGAAGGCAAAGCAACGTTTGTGCGCTTCCACTGGAAACCGGTCGCGGGGAAAGCGTCGCTGGTGTGGGATGAAGCGCAGAAGCTCACCGGGCGCGATCCGGACTTCCACCGACGTGAACTGTGGGAATCCATTGAAGCCGGAGATTTCCCGGAATACGAGCTGGGGTTACAGCTGATCCCGGAAGAGGACGAGTTTAAATACGACTTCGACCTGCTCGACCCAACCAAGCTAATTCCTGAAGAGCTGGTGCCGGTACAGCTGGTGGGCAAAATGGTGCTTAACCGCAACCCGGATAACTTCTTCGCGGAGAATGAGCAGGCTGCGTTCCACCCGGGCCATATTGTGCCGGGGCTGGATTTCACCAACGATCCGCTGCTCCAGGGCCGTCTGTTCTCTTATACCGATACGCAGATCAGCCGTCTCGGCGGACCAAACTTCCACGAAATTCCGATCAACCGTCCTACCTGCCCTTACCATAACTTCCAGCGTGACGGGATGCATCGTCAGGATATCGACACCAACCCGGCGAACTACGAGCCGAACTCCATTAACGATAACTGGCCGCGCGAAACGCCGCCGGGACCAAAACGTGGCGGATTCGAGTCGTACCAGGAGCGTGTGGACGGAACAAAAATTCGCGAACGCAGCCCGTCCTTCGGCGAGTATTACGCCCACCCTCGCCTGTTCTGGAACAGCCAGACCCCGATCGAACAGCAGCACATTATCGGCGGCTTCAGCTTTGAGCTGAGTAAAGTGGTGCGCACCTACATTCGCGAGCGCGTTGTCGACCATCTGGCACATATCGATATCCAGCTTGCGCAGGGCGTGGCGAATAACCTCGGCATTACGCTCACCGACGAGCAATGCCATGCCGCGCCGCCAAAAGACGTGAACGGGCTGAAGAAAGATCCGTCCCTGAGCCTGTACGCAGTACCTGGCGGATCGATTAAAGGCCGCGTGGTGGCTATCCTGCTGAACGATAAACCGCGCGCCAGCGACGTGCTGGGGATCATGCGGGCGCTCAAAACCCAGGGCGTACATGCCAAACTGCTTTACTCGCGCATGGGTGAAGTGACGGCCGACGATGGCTCCGTCCTGCCGATTGCCGCGACCTTCGCCGGGGCACCGTCGCTGACGGTTGACGCGGTGATTATGCCGTGCGGCGACGTTGAGAGTCTGCTCGGCAACGGTGATGCCGCCTATTATCTGCTGGAAGCCTATAAGCACCTGAAGCCAATCGCCCTGGCAGGCGATGCGCGGAAGTTTAAATCTCTGCTGAAGGTACCGGATCAAGGGGAAGAAGGCATTGTCGAAGGTGATAACGTTGACGATGCGTTTATGACCCGGCTGTTTGACCTGCTCGCCGCGCACCGCGTGTGGTCGCGCAGCAGCAAGACCGACCAGATACCGGCGTAAAAAAAAGCCGGGTGGCGCTGCGCTTACCCGGCCTACATTTCGATTGCTTTTGTAGGCCCGGTAAGGCGAAGCCGCCACCGGGCTTTACCTCAAAGATCCCTGAACGTCCCCAGACGATATCCGCGCTCGGCAATCGCGTACTTCAGCGACGCCGACGTCAGCACGTCCAGCTCCGCCAGACGCGGCCAGCAGTAGGCGCTCTTACGCACGGTGTTATCGATAAAGGCAGGATGCGCCATGATCTCCAGCGACCGCACGGCGGAATCATCCAACACCTTAAGGAACAGCGCTTCGCTGATCTCGTCGCCGTAAAATGCGCTGCTGAACCCCTCAGTTGACGTCACCGCGACGTCCGGTAATCCGCGCACCTCCCGATCCAGGCGCATCGCCACGCCTTTACGTTGGGCGAACTCTGCCACAAGCGGGAAAATCGCCGGGATCATATGCACATGATGGTGACTATCAATATGGGTGGGTTCACGACCAAACACATCCACAAAGCGGTTAAACTGGCAATCCAGCTCGCGGGCAATCTCATCGAGCGGCAGAGCGCCCTGCTCCGCCATTTCCCAAATCCATTTACCCAGCTGCCCGTCGCGCGTCAGCCCCGGCATCGGTGAAAGGGGCTGCCCAAGCGTCAGCACAAAGTGCATGCCGACGCCCAGTTCGGGCACCTCACGGCTTAGCTGCGCCGCATGTTCCACCGCCTCACCGTTGATGAGCGCAGTAGTAGAGGTCACGACGCCCCGGCGACAGGCTTCGATAATGCCGTAGTTCTGCCCTTTTGACAGGCCAAAATCATCGGCATTGACGATCAGCAGGTTTTCCATCGCACCTCCTCTTAACGATGTGTGAGCTTCAGTTTCTCAACCGTTGCAGCAAAGTTTGGCAGCCATTTTTCATGCGCCAGGATCATCTCGCTCGCGAGTTTTTCAGCATCACGGTCAGAGTGCACCAGCGCGCTGAGGTTCAGCGCCAGCAGCACGTCATTCAGCTCGCCGCTCAGGGCCGCATTGCTCGCCGCGACTTCAAAGCCCTTGATGGTGTGAATAAGGCCCATCACTTTATCGTCGAAATGGGTAATGCGGGGATGCGGTTTTGCGCCGTCGCGTCCAAGGATGCAGGTCATCTCAACGGCCCAGTCTGCCGGGATGTTGTCGATGTGCCCATGATGCGGAACGTTCACATAGTGCTCGGCCTGCTTGTCATTGTAAATGGCGTTGATCACTTCACACGCGGCATCCGAATAGTATGCCCCGCCGCGCTGCTCCAGCTCTTTCGGCTTCACGTTCAGGTTCGGATCTTTGTACAAATCAAACAGCTGCTTCTCTACTTTCTGCACTACCTGGGCGCGCGCGCCGCCTTTGTAGTATTCGCCCATTTCAATCGCCAGCATCTCTTTCTGCTTGAAGTAGTAAAGCAGATACGAGCACGGCAGCAGGTTCAGGGAGCGGATCAGCCCTTCGCTGAACGGCAGGTCGAAGATGTTTTTCACCGAGGCCGCGGTCAGGCGGCCAGAGGCGACGCCATCGAGCAGTTCTGCAAAGCGCGATTGCCCGTTCACGATCACATCTTTGATAAAGACCATGTGGTTCAGGCCGAACAGGTCAATGGACAGTTCGTCGTTATCGTTCAGTGCCAGCACATCGCGGATGAACATTTTCATGCCAATCGGAATATTGCAGACGCCGATAAAGCGTTTGAAACCGGTGTGGCGATAAACCGCCTCGGTGACCATTCCAGCCGGGTTGGTAAAGTTAATCACCCACGCGTTCGGGCAGATCTCCTCCACGTCTTTGATGATGTCAAAAATAACCGGAATGGTACGCAGACCTTTAAACAAGCCGCCTGCCCCGTTAGTTTCCTGCCCCAGATAACCGTGGCTCAGCGGAATGCGCTCGTCCAGCTCACGCGCTTTCAGCTGGCCGACGCGCAGCTGCGTGGTTACGAAGTCAGCATCTTTCAGCGCCAGGCGGCGATCCAGCGTTTTGTGCACGGTTAAGGGCACGCCTGCCTTTTCAACCATGCGTTGGCACAGCTCAAAAATAATATTCAGCTTTTCCTGACCTTCTTCAACATCCACCAGCCATAATTCGCTGACCGGTAATTCATGATAACGTTTCAGGAAACCTTCAAGTAATTCCGGGGTATAGCTGCTGCCGCCACCAATGGTTACGACTTTTAATTTCTTTTGCATAATTTCTCCCTTAGCGTATCAGGTTAATCGCCTGCAAGGTATAGCGTACTCTTCCCGCTATTTGGGCAAGCCATTACGTCAATATTCCTGGCGGATAAACCGCCGAAAGTTAATTAATTACCGTTAAATTTTTGCGGTAACTGTTCGGGGTAAATGAAGTCAGTTTCTTAAAGGTTTTAATAAACAGGCTGGGGCTGCTGTAACCGGATTCGTAAGCGATATCGGTGACAGAGTAGTTCGTTATTTCCAGCTGCTTTTTGGCAAAATTAATGCGGATTTCATTAATAATTTGCACAGGCGTTTTACGGTAATAGCGCTGCGTGGCACGCGTTAAATATTCCTGCGATTTACCCGAAAGTGCCACCATGTTTTCCAGCGCGTTATCGCTGAACTGCCCTTTGTCGTGCATCAGCTCTACGGTACTGCGCAGCCACTGGGGAATATCATCCACCACCTGCTGTTCTTCACGGTGATGGCGAAGGCGATTCATCACGTAGAACGTCACGGTTTCAATAAATTCATCAAATTCATTGTCGCGGAAATTCAGCGAGGCAATAACCGTTTCAATCCAGGTCATAAACTCATTTTTGACGCGATACACCTGTGACGCCACAAAGCAGAACGGGACCAGCGGCAGATAGTGCTTCTCGAAGAAACGCCTGCTCACCCCTACGTTCAGAATGCGCGTCGCACCAAACTCATAAAAGCTCTGGTGATAGGATCCCATCGGCAAAAAGACGAAATCACCGCGCTCAAGCAGGACGCGCTTACCGTTGATCTCCTGATAATAGCGCCCGGTCAGAACAATCGTGAACTCGTAGTAGTCGTGCTGGTGCAGACCGCTGGCGCTCTCCGTCTTGTTGTATATCACCACGTGAAAATTCTTGCCGTTAAACAGCTGCTGCTCATGTGCGGTTTTGATTTCCATCGTTTTGACCTCCTGCTGCCTGAACTGACTTACTGCATCTTCTCGTGAAGCTCAATGAGCTCCGCTACCAGCTCGCGCGCCAGCATGGAGGTCATCAGGTGATCCTGCGCATGTACCAGCACCAGGCTCACCTTCATCTTCCCTTCACCCTGGTCGCTTTCGATGAGCTTTGTCTGCACCAGATGCGCTTCGTTTAACGCCGTGCGGGACTGCTCCATCATGGTTTTCGCGGCAACGAAATCGCCCTGCTTAGCCTGCTTAAGCGCCGCATACGCCAGGCTGCGCGCCTGCCCGGAGTTGATGATGAGACCCATCACCACCTCTTCCAGATCGTTCTCTGCGGTTTCATCTGCGACGATACTGTCTAAATCTAACATCTTCAGCTCCTTTACGCTGGCGCGGGTTGCCCCGCGCCGTGCAATTTTAGAATTTCAGTGCGAGGGCGATATCCTCTTCGCTCTCTTCTTCATCGATCACCGTTGCGGCTTTGTTCGCAATCGCCACGAACGGCATGTAGAGCAGGGTTGCAATCCCGAGGTTGAATATCGCCAGCAGGAAGGCGGCCACGCTACCGTTGGTGTTGAAGAACGCGCCCAGACCGGCCGGCATCGTCCACGGTGCAATGTTGGTCACCGGCGGGATAATGCCCAGGTAGTACGCCGTCAGCGTAATCGCGGCCAGCAGCGGCTGAACCAGGATGAAGGGAATGAACATCACCGGGTTCATGATAATCGGCAGACCAAACAGGATCGGCTCGTTAATCTGGAAGATGCCTGACGGCAGGGCCAGCTTCGCAACCTGACGATGGTCAGCGCGGCGAGAGACAATAAAGACCGCGATGATCAGACCCAGCGTCGCCCCGGTACCGCCCAGGAAGATATAGGAGTCCAGCATCGGCTTCGCCCACACATGGAATGTTTTACCGGCCGCCAGCGCCGCATCGACGGAGCCGTACTGCTGGTAAAGCGCGACGTTTTCCAGTGCCCACGGGGTCATAATACCGCTGTCCAGCGCCGCCAGTGCCAGTGAACCATGCACGCCGAAGAACCACAGCAGGGAGGTAAAGATGACGTACGCCCAACCGACCACGCTACCCATCGACGCCAGCGGCGTTGAGATAGAGTCCATAATGATCTGGTGGAAGTTAGTCCCCCAGTGAGAGAGCGCCCAGGCAATAATCCCCATGATGGAGAGAATAATAAAGCCCGGAATCAACGCGGAAAATGAACGAGAAACGGAGGCCGGAACGCTATCCGGCAAGCGGATAACCCAGTTGCGGCGAATAATAAAGGTGAACATTTCGGCCACCACCAGCCCGATAATAATACCGGAAATGATGTTTGCCCCACCCAGCCAGTTGGCGCCTACGGCGTAAGCGTCGCCCACGCTGTACGGCGTGACGGTCATAAACGCGGCTATAGACAGTAAGCCCGCCGCCAGCGGATCCACTTTACGCTCTTCCGCCAGCGCCATACCGATAAAGAAAGGCGCCATTAGCGACATAATACCCAACGTACCGTTGTATACGTTGCCGCCAATGGCTTTTAAACCATTAAGGGTTTCAATAGTGGAAGCATCTAACCTAATTCCTAATGAATAAAAAAAGGAACCTTCACCAAAGCTCAGAAAAACGTTGTTAATTAAAACGAACATTGCCCCGGCTAACGTCAACGGCATTAATTTAATAAAGCCGTTTTTAATGGCATTAACGTGAGGCTGCTTTCCTATTTTAACAGCAAAAGGAAGGAGTACCTTTTCAAGTGAAGCGATGACTTTACTCATAGGAAAATACCCTTAAATGCCGCAACAACCGTTACGGCGTATTGTGTGTGAAATAACTCTTTGACGGGAAAAATAAAAAATTAATTAGCAGCTTTTTTAATCGCTGCAACAGCAGCTTTTAATACACCTAAACCATCAATCTTGCCGTACAGACCGGAGTCGATCACTTCGACCGGCTTATTAGGAAGTAGACGTTGAATTTCGGGCAACATATAAGCGATTTGCGGCCCCAGTAAAATAACGTCTGCCGCCTGGCCCTTTTCGCCCGCCAGCGTTTCCGGAAACGCTTCAATCACCACAGGGACTTCATATTTTTCGGCCTGCGCGCGCATTTTGGAAACCAGCAGCGAAGTTGACATGCCCGCAGAGCAGAACAGGTAGATATGTTTCTTTTCCATGATAATTTCCCTCTTATTGGTCTGTCCGCCGTCGCGCTATCACTCGACTCGCTATCCTGGCTGACGGGCAGTGTGCTGAACATTGTTTGTTGTTGAAGTGAGTATACGCAATGGTACAGGGAGGGGATAATTCTGGACAGACTAAAATTGTCTCTCATTGACCTGGCTTGTTGACTACCTTCACATTTCAGGCAAATAATTCGCGACAAGAAATAAGATTTACGTATGCATAAAAAAACCGGCCTTCAGGCCGGTTTCAATCGCTCGCGGGCAAGTACGCTTACTGTGCCTTAGGTGCCTGCGGGTCGGTGTCGTATTCAGCACAGGTCTGGTAACCAGAATTGATCACGTGACCCGTATCATCCAGGGCGACAAAGTAGGTCTCTGCCTTACCATCGCGTTGACCCAGAATATAGGTCTGGCAGGTACCACGCGCGTGGATCATGGTGACCTCAGAAGAAGGTTTACCGGCAATGGCCGCAACCTGGGAACGCGTCATCCCTTTTTTGACGTCTTTAACCACTGGCTGTGTGAACTGATCTTTAGTGCGATCGTAAGCTGTACACCCTGCCAGCATAGTCAGTACCGCCGCTGCGCTTAAAATTCCTGCTACGTTCTTGTTCATATTCCGTCCTCTTGTTTATCAGCGTGTTAACTAAGCATGGGATAAAAATTACTATTGTTCAACTTTGCGAGTTACGCCAGACGAATTTCGGAAAATTCTAATAAAACAACGATAAGCTGCGAAATCGCTGTAAAACAGTACACTCAAAACTGTGATCCTTGTCGTTTTCCCGACAAAGGGTTAGTTTTAACAGATCGTACATTCTGTTTGGTTCTGCATAGGGAGGGCGTAATGGCTCTGCAACAAGAAATTATCCAGGCGCTGGGCGCGAAACCTGCGATTGATGCCAATGAAGAGATCCGTCGTAGCGTTGATTTTTTGAAAGCTTACCTGTCTGCACACCCTTTCCTGAAGACGCTGGTGCTGGGTATCAGCGGCGGTCAGGATTCTACGCTGGCCGGTAAGCTGAGCCAGATGGCCATCTCCGAGCTGCGTGACGAGACCGGTGACGCCGCGCTGCAATTTATTGCCGTACGTCTGCCGTATGGCGTGCAGGCCGACGAGCAGGATTGTCAGGATGCTATCGCCTTTATCCAGCCGGACCGCGTGCTTACCGTGAACATCAAAGGATCGGTGCTGGCAAGCGAGCAGGCCCTGCGTGAAGCCGGCATTGAACTGAGCGATTTTGTTCGCGGCAACGAGAAAGCCCGCGAGCGCATGAAGGCCCAGTACAGTATCGCAGGCATGACCAAAGGGGTGGTCGTCGGCACGGACCATGCCGCGGAAGCCATTACCGGCTTCTTCACCAAATACGGCGATGGCGGCACGGACATCAACCCGCTCTTCCGCCTGAATAAGCGTCAGGGCAAGCAGCTGCTGGCGGCGCTGGGCTGCCCGGAACACCTTTATAAGAAGGCACCAACGGCAGACCTCGAGGACGATCGTCCTTCCCTGCCGGATGAAGCGGCGCTGGGGGTGAGTTATGACAACATCGATGATTATCTCGAAGGCAAAACGCTCGACGAAGGGACTGCAAAAATTATCGAAGGCTGGTATCTGAAAACCGAGCACAAGCGCCGTCCACCAATCACGGTGTTTGACGACTTCTGGAAGAAATAGCCAACATATTTGCTCAGCGGCGCTTCGCTTGCTGGGCCTACGGTTCCGCGCTGTTGCAGGCCGGGTGAGGCGTAGCCGCCACCCGGCTCTTTTTTAACCACCAAACACCTGCTACACTGTATACCTGAACAGTATATGGAGCAGTATGTGAGCAGGCGTCAATCCGCCCCGCGTCTTGAGTTTGAAGCGGCGGCTATCTACGAATATCCCGAGCATCTTCGCCCCTGGCTTGAGGCATTGCCTAAACAGCCTGGCGTCTATTTCTTTCACGGCGACAGCGACACCATGCCGCTCTATATCGGCAAAAGCGTGAATATCCGCAGCCGGGTGATGTCGCACCTGCGTACGCCAGACGAGGCGTCGATGCTCAGGCAGTCCCGGCGGATCACCTGGATCGAGACGGCAGGCGAACTGGGCGCCCTTCTGCTCGAAGCCAGGCTCATCAAGGAACAGCAGCCGCTGTTTAACAAACGCCTGCGCCGCAACCGCCAGCTGTGTTCCTTGCAGGTCAACGCGGGAAAACCGCAGGTGGTGTATGCCCGTGAAGTGGATTTTTCACATGAACCGAATCTTTACGGCCTGTTTGCCAACAAACGTGCCGCACTGCAAACCCTGCAATCCCTGGCTGATGATTTACAGCTTTGCTACGGCCTGCTGGGGCTGGAAGCCACCACCCGCGGTCGCGCCTGTTTCCGTTCCGCGCTGAAACGCTGCGCCGGGGCGTGCTGTGGAAGAGAGAGCGTTGAAGACCATCACGCCCGGTTTATGGCGGGCCTGGCCTCGATCAGCGTCAACTGCTGGCCGTGGGAAGGCGCGGTGGCGTTGAAAGAAACCCGCGAGGATATGACGCATTATCACATCATTCGCAACTGGCTCTGGCTTGGCGCCGTCGATAGCCTGGATGACGCCACCGCTCTGCTACGCACCCCCGCCGGGTTCGATCAGGACGGTTACAAAATTCTCTGCAAGCCGCTGTTAACCGGAAAATATGAGATCATCGCGCTCACTGACCCGGCAGCCAGGTAATTTCACTGAACAGCAGCGACCCTTTCGTTTCCAGTAATCGGAGGGTATGGGTGCCCGCTTCCCAGCTGGCGCCCTGATCGGCGGTCAGTAATTTGTCGCCCAGTTGCCAGGCCCCGCTTAACACGAACGCCACCCCACCGCGTGACGCAAAGGTGGTGAACGTTCGGGTAGCAACGCGCACCTTTGCCTGGCAGTGCTCCCGTCGGGTCATGATGTTGAAATCCATCGACATCTGCCCTTCCGTGAGCACCGCTTTTACCGTCAGATCGCCCGCAAAGCCGTAAGGCTGATGGTGCTTCAGCGTATGGCAAAACGCCCTGCCCGCATCCAGCGTCACCTCGCCGCCTTCCAGCAGCGTTATCACCCGGTCAACGCCCGGAAAAGCGGAAAATTCGCCGTTACTGGCGATGGAGGCGATGCTGGCCCGCCAGGAAAAATCCCGCGTCGCGGGAGGGAAACAGCAAATCTCACGCGTCTCACCCGCGCCGTTACGCCAGAGACTGACGGGCATTTTACGGATATCAAAGAATTCCATTACCACTCCTGAAGGACGCACCGTGCGCCAGGGCATTTCACAGACGTATTATCGGCAGCGGTAAGGCCAGACCTTAGGCATGGGGCAAAAGAAAAACCGCCGGTCCTGTCCACAGCGTTTTCGCTTTTGTAGACAGGAGCCCGGCGGTCTTAAGAGAGTGAGCCGATTATTCGGCTGGTGCAGGCATTTTACCTTCCGGCGCTGCACGTTCTGTCAGACGCTTCTCAAAATTGGCATTAAACTGCTTTTTCTGTTCCGGCGTCAGAATGTTGTAAATCTTGTTCTGGGTTTCCATGTGGGCCAGCATGCGCGCTTTATGCTGCTCGGCCATTTTATCGATCTGCGCTTCTGCTTTTGCTTTATCGAAGCTGTCGCTGGCAATGATGTCATGCATCGCGCGGCGCTCTTCCAGCGGAGGACGCTTCATCTGGTCACGCTGGCTTTTTCTGATGTCGCGGATCTGCTGCTTCTGCGCGTCGGTCAGGTTCAGGTCTTTAAACATCATCATCTCATGATGCATACCCGGCTTGCCTTTATGATGCATCATCATTTTGCCTTCAGCCGGCGCGGCGGTAGTGGTCGCGGTATCTGCGGCGAACGCCATGCTGGTAGCGCCCAGAGCCAGGGTAGAGGCAACAAACAGTGCAGTTAATTTACGCATAATGTCTTTCCTTACTTTCAGTTATTCTTCGGCGCTATGCCGTGTTGACGAGATTAACTTTACGGGGTTTATCGTCAATTAGTCAGAGCAACGGTAAAACAATGAAAGTATAAAAAACACGTTTTCGCCAATTATGGAGAAATTAAGGAAAAAGCGTGGAGAGATGAAACAGAAATATTCAACAGGATGATTTTAAAGAGATTATGGAGAAGTATAACGAAGTGCCGTTTAATAATAAAGCAATACTCCAGGAAAATTCCGCAAACTATACAAGAGCGCTTTTATCGCTAAGAAATTTATTCTTCACGTCCCCTCCGGTCTACGCGAGGGGAAACGATCAGGACATTTTTTCCAGCATCAAGCCGGCCCGCAAACCAAATGCGACCGACGGATTAGGGAATAAAACATATTCCGTGGCGTGCTGTACCGCATAGCGGGTCTCACCATCTTCCGCGAGCAGGACTCCCTGTCGAAACGGCGTAAAGTTCAGCGTATGGGGCGCCATATGAAGATGGAAAGCCTCGCTGCGGCGCGTGATCTGCTGCACGACCCGATAGCGCACGACGGGTTCACGGGCGTGTTCCGGCGCAACCCCTGCGAGCAACGCCCGCAGCGCCTGATGCGTAGGAGCAAAACGGGTCAGGTCGTTTTGCCCGAACGGCAGCGCTTTTCCCAGCTCCAGGGTGCAGGAAAGCGCGCCAAAACGCTCGCAGGTGAAATGGGTAAACGTGCCGCCCGGCGTCTGGTGGAAAACCAGCGCCTCCAGCCCGGCATCGCCAAGCCAGTCCAGAAACGCTTCATCCCAGGGCTGGTTTCGCTGCGGTAAAACGCCAAAACGCACGTGATACGAGGCGCGAATGGCCGTATGCAGATCGAGGTGCCAGCGCGTTGCCCCCGCCCCGGCAAAAAACGTCGTCACCACCTCCTCCAGCCATTGCGCGCGGGTCGTTTCATCGCTCTCTGGAAATTGCGTCCAGCGTCCCCCAAACATGCGATTGAGGTCGCTCACGAGGTACCGTTTGTTTTGCGCCAGCGCAGGCGGATTTCCCAGCACCACCAGCAGACGGCAGTGCAGCGTGATCTCCTTGCGACAGAGCGCGCGCAGCAACAGATCGACAATCTCCACGGGCGCGGTTTCGTTTCCGTGAATGCCGGTGGAGAGCAGCAGCGACAGGTCATATTCCTCCAACGGCGTCAGCTCAAGCACGCCCGGTCCCAGCCATCGCCAGTGGAATGAGGGGCTTTCCCCCTCGTGCCGCTCCGGTGTCTTTCCAGCCAGCGTCAGCGCCAGTAAGTTTTCCATATCGTCTCCTTAGCGCTGGAACGGATAAACCGATCCCAGTTGCAGGATAGTCGACAGGGCATCCAGCGCCTCGCGGCCTTCGCGAAGCAGCTGCGGATCAACCAGATCGGCCTGAACCAGACGGTCGCGATAGTAGCGATCCACCCAGTCGTTGAGGGTATTGAACAGGGTGTCGTTCATCATCACCGCCGGATTCACCGCCTGCATCTCCTCCGGCGTGAGTACCACGCGAAGGCGCAGGCACGCCGGTCCCCCGCCGTTGGCCATACTTTCCCGCAGATCGAATACCCGGAGTTCATCAATCGGGTTATCCGCCTGCACCAGCTCGCTGAGATAGCGCCAGACGCCCTGATGATTGCGGGACTCCTGGGGCAGCACCAGCATCATGCTGCCGTCTTCCCGGCTCAACAGCTGGCTGTTGAAGAGGTAGGTTTCGACGGCATCCTGAACGCTTACCGCCTGCGTAGGCACCTGAATCGGCATAAATCCCGGCACGCGTTCACGCAGCGTGGTCAGCAGCTTTTCCTGATGGGCAAACGCCTGTTCGTGGCAAAACAGCACCTGGCGGTTCGAAACGGCAATCACGTCGTTATGAAACACGCCCTGGTCGATCACCTGCGGATTTTGCTGGGCGAAAATCACCTGAGAAGGATTGACCTGGTTCAGCCGCGCCACCGCCTGGCTCGCGGCCAAGGTTTGTCTCGCGGGATAACGAACCGGTGCGGCATGGCCGCCCTCTTCTCGTCCGTAGATAAACAGCTGCAAGCCCGGATCGCCATAGTCGCCGCCCAGACGGTTGTGGTTTGCCGCCCCTTCGTCGCCAAACATCGCAACCTGCGGCAGCGCCTGATGCACCTCGAAATGCGCCTCATGATTAAAAATGGCGCGCAGCACGCGTCCGGTGGTCTCCGCTTCGCTGGCGCGGTGGAATTTATTGTTCAGGTTAGCAACGGTCAGATGCACTTTGCCGTCCAGCGTATCCGCCGACGGCGCGACGGTGGCAGCATTCGCCACCCACATCGAAGAGGCTGAACTGGCCGCAGAAAGCAGATGTGGCGTTTGCGTACCGGCTTTTTCCACGACCTGCTCATCCGTGCCGCTGAAGCCCAGCTGGCGCAGCACGGCCACGTTTGGGCGCTCCTGCGGCGGGATCACCGCCTGCGGGAAACCGGCATCGGACAGCGCCTTCATTTTCAGCAGCCCCTGCTTCGCCGCCAGTTTCGGGTTCGAGACCTGGAAGCGGTGCTTCGTCGAGGCTTCATTGCCGAACGACAGCCCGGCATAGTGGTGCGTCAGCCCCACCAGCCCGTCAAAGTTAACCTCACGCGCTTTCATGGGTATCACCCTCTGTAAAATCCAGCCCAGGATTCAGCGACTCCGGCAGCGTCAGCACCGGGGTTTCCAGGCTTGCCATCGGCCATGCGCAGTAATCGGCGGCATACCAGGCGCTGGCGCGATGGTTGCCCGACGCCCCTACGCCACCGAACGGCGCGGTGCTCGCCGCGCCGGTCAGCGGTTTGTTCCAGTTCACGATCCCGGCGCGCGCTTCCAGCAGCAGCTGGTCGAATTTTTCGCGATGCGGCGATATCAGGCCGCTCGACAGGCCGTAGCGGGTGTTGTTGGCCATCGCGATCGCCGCATCAAAATCGTCATAGTGCCAGACGCACAGCAGCGGGCCAAAGACCTCTTCATCCGGCACAGGGTCAACACCGCTCATCTCAATAATGCCCGGCGTCAGTAACGAGGTGCCCGGCGCGACCTGTTTCGGCTCCAGCAGGGTTTTCGCCCCGCGCGTCACATGCTCCTGCCAGGCTTTCAGCACATTCTGCGCGGCCTGCTCGGAAATCAGCCCGCCGATAAACGGCTGCGGCTCGGCATCCCACTGCGCGGGGGTCAGACGCGCGCTCACGTCCACCAGGCGCTTCAGGAACGCGTCGCCCTGCGGGCCGCGTTTCACCAGCAGACGACGGGCGCAGGTGCAGCGCTGCCCGGCGGTAATGAATGCCGACTGAATGGTCAGGTGGACCGCGGCGTCAATATCATCCGGATCTTCCACAATCAGCGGGTTATTGCCGCCCATCTCCAGCGCCAGAATTTTTTCCGGCTGCCCCGCCAGCTGGCGATGCAGCTGATAGCCCGTTCCGGCACTGCCGGTGAACAGCAGGCCGTCAATGTCGCTCAGCGCGCTCAGCGCCTGACCGGTTTCACGCCCGCCCTGCACCAGATTCAGCACGCCCGGCGGCAGCCCGGCCTGCTCCCACAGCTTCACCACCGCCTCGCCGGTTAACGGCGTGAGCTCGCTCGGCTTGAAGATGACGGTATTCCCCGCCAGCAGCGCGGGTACGATATGCCCGTTCGGCAGATGACCGGGGAAGTTATACGGGCCGAACACCGCCAGCACGCCGTGCGGACGGTGGCGCAGCGTGGCGGCGCCGTCCGGCATATCGGTATGCTGCTCGCCGGTGCGGGCGTGGTACGCCTTCACCGATATACCGATTTTGTTGATCATCGCCGTGACTTCGGTTGCCGCCTCCCAGCGCGGTTTGCTGGTTTCGGACGCGATGATGCGCGTCAGTTCGGCCTTGTTCGCCTCCAGCAATCCGGCAAATTTCTCAACCAGCGCCTGACGCTCGGAGAATGGCCGTTTCGCCCACCCCGGAAACGCGCGGCGAGCAGCCTGGCAGGCCTGTTCAACTTGCCCGGGGCTGGCGTCGTTCCCCTTCCAGAGCACTTCCTGGCCCACCGGATTGGTTTTGATCCGCGCCTCACCTTCGCCCGTTACCCAGTCACCGTTAATCCATAGAGTCATGCTGTTTTCTCCTCAGGGCAGAGTCGCACCAGGCGAACCGTATCGCCGGCGTTACATTTCAGGGCATCCAGCTGCGCTGGCGTCAGCACCAGACGCTCGCATGCCGGGTTGGTTCGCACCAGCATGGCGCGGAAGCTGGTGTAATTCTCGTTCGAGACCAGGCAGGCCGGCCATTCGCCCGGCGCAGGCTGGCCTTCCGAAACCTCGACCAGACGGCTTTTACGGATGGCGCGCACGCGGTCAATGTCGCACTCCAGCGTCGGGCCGCCGTCGAAGATGTCGACGTAGTTACGGTAGCGAAATCCCTCTTTCTCCAGTACCGCGCGGGCCGGGGCGGTTTGCGGATGGACTTCACCAATTACCGCCTGCGCTTCCGGCGTTAAGAAATGGGTATAGATAGGATGCTTCGGCATCAGCTCGGCGATAAACGCCTTCTGACCGGTGCCGCACAGGTAATCCGCCCGGCTGAACTCCATGGAGAAGAAGCGTTCGCCCAGGCTCTCCCAGAACGGCGAGTAGCCCGTCTCATCAATCACGCCGCGCATCTCGGCGACCACTTTTTCGTTGAAGCGGTCGCGAAAGGCGGCCATAAACATAAAGCGCGATTTGGAGAGCAGATAGCCGTTGCCCTCCTTGCGCCAGTCCGGATCGAGGAAAAGCGTGCAGAGCTCGCTGGCGCCGGTATGGTCATTACAGAGAAAGAGCGTCGGCAACGCGTTGTAAACATTCAGCTCTTTCGAGGCGTGGACCATCGTGCCGACGCGGTAGTTGTACCAGGGATCGTTAAGCCCGACGGCCACTTCGATGGCGCAGATCCCCGCCACGGTTCCCGTGTCGGTCTCTTCCAGCACGAACACATAGCCCTGTTCGCTCTTTGGCAACGTCCCCTGCCAGGTTTGCAGGGCGCGCTCAATGCGCGCCGACAGCGTTTTTTCATCGGCAGGCAGCGAGGTCAGCCCGCCCCCTGTCTTACCGGCAAGCTGCATAAGCCCGGCGAGATCGCCGTGCGCAACGGGACGGATGACCATCATGATGACACCCCGGATTTCACCTGTTCGCAGGCCAGCGCAAAACGATCTAACCCGGTTCTGACCTCTTCCTCGCTGACGATCAGCGCAGGGGCAAACCGCACCACGTTGGCACCGGCAATCAGCACCATCACGCCCTGTTTTGCCGCTTCCTGTGAAATCAGCTTCGCTTTTCCGGCAAACTCAGGGGCAAGCTCACAGCCAATTAACAGCCCCAGACCGCGGATCTCTTTGAACAGCCCGGTCTGGTTATTGATGGCGGTCAGACGCTCAACAAACCACTGGTGACGCTGCTTCACGCCGTTAAGCACCTCAGGGGTATTGATGATATCCAGCACCTGCCCGGCAACAGCGGCTGCCAGCGGGTTACCGCCGTATGTGGTGCCATGGGTGCCCACGGTCATCACGCTGGCAAATGTATCGGTGGTCAGTATCGCCCCCACCGGGAAACCGCCGCCGAGCGCTTTGGCCGTCGACAGCACATCCGGCGTCACGCCATAGTGCATGTAGGCGTATAGCTCGCCCGTACGGCCCACGCCGGTCTGTACTTCGTCAAAAATAAGCACCGCGTTGTGACGATCGCACAGCTCGCGCAGCCCTTGCAGGAACGCTTTCTGAGCGGGCATGACGCCGCCTTCACCCTGCATAGGCTCCACGATCACCGCACAGGTGTTATCGTCAATCAGCTCGCTGGCAGCGTGTAAATCGTTAAACGCCGCGTGACGGATATCCGGCGGCAGCGGCGCAAAATCCTGAGAATACGAGGGCTGACCGCCCGCACTGACGGTAAACAGCGTGCGGCCATGGAAGGCATTTTTGAAGGCGACGATGCCGCTCTTGTGCGCGCCGAATTTATCGTGCGCATATTTTCGAGCCAGCTTCAGCGCCGCTTCGTTCGCTTCCGCGCCGGAGTTACAGAAAAAGACTTTTTCTGCGAAAGTGGCGTCGATCAGCTTCTTCGCCAGGCGCAGCGCCGGTTCGTTGGTGTACCCGTTGCCGGTATGCCAGAATTTCGCCGCCTGGTCGTTCAGCGCCTGCCGCAGCGCCGGGTTTGCGTGGCCCAGCGCATTCACCGCAATCCCGCCCGCAAAGTCGATGTACTCTTTGCCCTGCTGATCCCACAGGCGAGAGCCTTCCCCACGTACCGGAATAAAAGCCGCCGGAGCGTATACCGGCATCATCCATTCATCGAAATTTTCACGCGTAACTGACAGAGACATAGCGACCTCATCCGGTAAATAAAAGGTTGTTTAAATGTTAAATAATTGAGTGTTTGCACTGTGAATGTAGATTGCAGCGTTCGTGCCAGCCAGCGATAAAAATGCATAAACGGGATGAGCTAACAGAATATCAACGAGTTACAATATGGAATTATTCACTGTTGTTGCATAAATAGTGAATATTTTTACAGCAAGCGGCGCTTTGCCGCATGAAAACAAGAAAGAGTATGCAGAGACCAAATATAATTCTGGAATTGTGATCGCTCGCGAAATTTATCGGTTCTTTACGCCCTGTTTGAGGGCAACACGCGTCGAAATGGTGCAAAAATTGCACCGTTGGCATTATCTGTCGCAGTAATTGGGCGAAGCGGATAACAGACGACGTAAATTCTGCTACCATCCATGCACTATTCACCTTGCATTGGCAGCGACTATGAAATTTGTCTCTTTTAATATCAACGGCCTGCGTGCCCGCCCTCACCAGCTTGAAGCAATTGTTGAGCAACATCAGCCAGATGTGATCGGCTTGCAGGAGACAAAAGTTCACGACGATATGTTCCCGCTCGAAGACGTAGCGAAGCTGGGCTACAACGTCTTTTACCACGGTCAGAAAGGCCACTACGGCGTTGCGCTGCTGACCAAAGATACGCCGGTCTCGGTACGTCGTGGCTTCCCGGGGGACGATGAAGAGGCGCAACGCCGCATCATCATGGCGGAAATCCCTTCCGCAATCGGCAACGTTACCGTCATCAACGGCTATTTCCCGCAGGGTGAAAGCCACGATCATGAAACCAAATTCCCGGCTAAAGCGAAGTTTTATCAGGATCTGCAAAACTACCTGGCAACCGAACTCAAAAAAGAAAATCCGGTGCTGATCATGGGCGACATGAACATCAGCCCGACGGATCTGGATATCGGCATCGGCGAAGAGAACCGCAAGCGCTGGCTGCGCACCGGCAAATGCTCTTTCCTGCCGGAGGAGCGCGAGTGGATGGAGCGCCTGCTTGGCTGGGGGCTGGTGGATACCTTCCGTCATGCCAACCCACAGACGCAGGACCGCTTCTCGTGGTTTGACTACCGCTCGAAAGGCTTCGATGACAACCGTGGCCTGCGAATCGATCTGCTGCTGGCAAGCGCCCCGCTGGCCGAGCGCTGCATTGAAACCGGTATCGACTATGATATCCGCAGCATGGAAAAGCCGTCCGACCATGCGCCGGTATGGGCAACATTCAAGCTGTAAACCTCAGTGAACAGTAAAAAAATCATTCTCCTGTGCGCCCTTCTGGGCGCATTTGTTTTGATCGTTGTTTTGCTTCCTCCGGGCGTCCTCTCCCTCGACGCGTTAAAAATGCACCAGCAAACGTTGCTCAATCGTGTGGAGCAGGCGCCCCTTCAGAGCGCGCTGCTCTATTTTGCGGTTTACGTTCTGGTCTCCGCGCTGTCGATACCCGGGGCCGCGCTTCTGACGCTGCTCGGCGGGGCGCTTTTCAGCCTGTGGGAGGCGACGCTTTTGGTCTCATTTGCCTCGACGTTCGGCGCCACGCTTGCCATGCTCGTCAGCCGTTATCTGCTGCGGGACTGGGTGCAACGGCGCTTTGCTGCACAAATGAACACGATCGATGCGGGAATGGATCGCGACGGCGCGCGCTACCTTTTTGCCCTGCGCCTGATGCCGTTGTTTCCGTTCTTTCTGGTCAATCTGCTGATGGGCCTTACCCGACTTAAGGTGCGTCACTACTGGTGGGTGAGCCAGCTTGCCATGCTGCCTGCCACCGTCATCTACCTGAACGCCGGGCGCGAACTGGGGAAACTCACCTCGCTGCACGATATTCTGTCGCCGGGATTGCTGTTCGCCTTTACACTACTGGGGTTATTACCGCTGGCTACGCGCCGGCTGTTTTCCCGATACATCCCTTCGATTAAAAAGTGAGGCATTATGCGCCGGGTGCGTTTTTGCGCGTTTCTGACGGGTCTGCTGCTGGCAACGCCCGTCTTTGCAGCCCAGAGCTGGCAATCCATTCAACAGCAGGCCAGCGGGCAGACCGTCTGGTTTAACGCCTGGGGCGGCGATGAGGCCGTTAACCGCTACCTCAACTGGGTGAGCGGCGAAGTGAAAACGCACTACGCCATCAACCTGAAGATCGTTCACCTGGCCGATGCCGCCGACGCGGTGAAGCGGATCCAGACGGAACAGGCCGCAGGACGCAGCCGTAACGGGTCGGTGGATCTGCTCTGGGTAAACGGTGAAAACTTCCGCACGCTGAAAGAGGCGAACCTGCTGCTCACCGGCTGGGCGCAAACCCTGCCCAACTGGCGTTATGTCGATACCCGCAAGCCGGTGACGGAAGATTTTGCCCTTCCTACCGAGGGCGCAGAATCCCCCTGGGGCGGCGCGCAGCTAACCTTTATTGCCCGGAAATCGAGCATGCCGACGCCGCCGGCAGATCCCCGCGCGCTGCTGGTTTACGCTCAGCAACATCCCGGTAAGGTGAGCTATCCGCGCCCTCCTGATTTCACCGGCACCGCGTTTCTTGAGCAGCTACTACTGGCGTTGACCGCCCATCCGGAGGCGTTGAAAAAGGCGCCGGATAATACCTTTGTGCAGGTTACCGCGCCGCTGTGGCGCTATCTTGATACGCTGCATCCCCTGCTGTGGCGTGAAGGGAACGATTTTCCTCCGTCGCCTGCGCGCATGGATACGCTGCTGGCCAGCGGTAGCCTGAACCTGTCGCTGACGTTTAATCCGGCCCACGCGCAGCAAAAGGTGGCGAGCGGTGAACTGCCTGCCGACAGCTACAGCTTCGGCTTTAGCCGGGGCATGATTGGTAACGTGCATTTTGTCGCTATCCCGGCAAATGCGAGCGCGAGCGCGGGCGCAAAAGTGGTGGCGAATTTCCTGCTGTCACCCCAGGCGCAGATCCGCAAAGCCGATCCTGCCGTCTGGGGTGACCCGAGCGTGCTGGACGGCGAAAAACTGCCTGCGACAGCGGCAAAACAGCTTCGCGCCTTTACCCCTTCGGACACCCCAGATGTGCTTCCCGAACCGCACGCCGCCTGGGTGAACGCCCTGGAGCAGGAATGGCTTCGCCGCTACGGAACCCGCTAAGCGGGCTGGTGTGGGTAGCTATGGCGGTGATCTATCTGCCGCTGCTTCCCGCCAGCGGCATGCTGCTGGCTCCGGCGTTCTCTTTCGCCAACTGGGCGGCGCTGTTCGCCGACCCACAGCTGCCGCAGGCGCTGGCCGCCACGCTGGTGTCAGCGCTGATCGCGACGCTGGGTTCGCTGATTATCGCCCTGAGCCTCCTTGCGCTTCTCTGGCCCGGTGAAGGCTGGCAACGCCTGAGCGCTCGCCTGCCGTGGCTGTTAGCCGTGCCGCACGTCGCCTTCGCCACCAGTGCGCTGCTGCTGTTTGCCGAAGGCGGTCAGTTTTACCGGCTCTGTACATTCTGCTCGCCGCAGCTGGACCGCTACGGTATCGGGCTTGGCCTGACGCTGGCGGTCAAAGAGAGTGCGTTCGTTCTGTGGGCGATCTACGCCGCGCTGCCTGAAAAGCGCCTCGCCCAGCAGAAAATCGTGCTGCATACCTTCGGCTACGGGCGGATGCAGGCGCTCGGCTGGCTCATCCTTCCGGCCATCGCCCCGGCGCTGGGCGCCGTGATGCTGGCGGTGCTGGCCTGGTCGCTTTCCGCGGTGGATGTGGCCATTGTGCTCGGGCCGGGCAACCCGCCGACGCTGGCGGTACTGGCCTGGCAGTGGCTCACCCAGGGCGATGCGCAGCAGCACACCAAGGGAACGCTGCTGTGTCTGGTGTTACTCCTGCTGCTGGCCACGCTGGCGGCCGCAGGTTACGGTCTCTGGACGGCATGGCGGCGCGCCGGGCCGGACACCTCCGGGATCCGTCGTCCTTCTCATTTCGTGCTGCCCGCACGTACGCTGGGCGCGCTACTGCCGCTGTGCGGCGTGCTCTGCGCGCTTGTCCTGCTGTTGCTGGCACGCCGGGACGACGTCGGCCCCGTCAGCGACAGCCTTTCGCTGGGACTGCTGTCGAGCCTGATAGCGCTGGCAATCATCCTGCTCTGGCTTGAGTGGGGGCCGCCGCGCGGCGCGGTGTGGATCTGGCTGCCCCTTGCCCTCCCGGCGCTGCCGCTCGTGTCCGGGCAGTATGCCGTTGCGCTGTGGCTGGGCATTGACGGCGAGTACGCTGCGGTGCTCTGGAGCCATATGCTCTGGGTCATCCCGTGGATGCTTCTGGTCCTGCAACCGGCCTGGCGCAGGATCGATCCCCGTCTGATCCTGACCGCCAGAACGCTGGGCTGGCGACGGGCGAAAATTTTCTGGCGCGTAAAATGCCCATTGATGGTTCGCCCGGCGCTGCTGGCCTTTGCAGCCGGCTTTTCCGTGAGCATGGCCCAGTACATGCCTACCCTCTGGCTGGGGGCGGGCCGTCTCACCACCCTGACGACGGAGGCCGTCGCCCTCAGCAGCGGCGGCAGCGTGCCCGTCCTGGCTAACCGGGCACTGGGCCTGCTGCTGTTGACCAGCAGCGTCTTTGCCCTTGCCGCGCTGCTCTCCCGCCTCGTAGGCCGTTACAGACAAGGATTACGTTGATGCTGAACGTGAAAAATCTCACCATTTCGCCGCTCTTTCATGAGGTTAACTTCCGCGTCCCGGCGGGCGAAATCGTCACGCTAATGGGGCCATCCGGGAGCGGGAAATCGACCCTTTTCGCCTGGATGGTGGGCGCGTTATCCGCTGATTTTAAGGCGCACGGCGAGCTGTGGCTGAACGATCGTCGCTGCGATCTGCTTCCCGTGGAAACGCGCGGGATCGGCATTCTCTTTCAGGATGCCCTGCTGTTTGACGCCTTCAGCGTGGGGCAAAACCTGATGCTGGCGCTGCCGGCACACGTTGCCGGGCGCGCCCGGCGCGAGGCGGTCGAGCAGGCCCTGGACACTGCCGGGCTGGCAAACCACTACGCCAGCGATCCGGCTACCCTTTCCGGCGGCGAGCGCGCCCGGGTGAGCCTGTTGCGCGCCCTCCTCGCCCAGCCGCAGGCATTGCTGCTCGACGAGCCGTTCAGTCGTCTGGATAAAGCGCTGCGCGCCTCATTCCGCGCATGGGTATTTGAGATCGCTCGTCAGCGCAGGATCCCGGTGGTGCTGGTCACCCACGATGAGGAAGATATTCCGCCCGGCGGGGAGGTGATTGAGATTTCTCGCTGGCAATAATGTGCTAACGCAATGTTTTTGGCCTCAGGAGCGACGACAATGCCATCCTCTTTTAATGACGTCAGGTTTTTCGATGAAACGTGTTTCTCAACTGACCGCGCTGGCCCTGATCTGCGGCCTCGCTTCACTTTCCTCCACGGCGGCTGATATGCCCCACTCCCTCACCCTGGCCCAGCTACAGGCTAAGAACGGCGCGGTAATCGATACGCGTATCAGTGCGTTCTATAACGGCTGGCCGCAGACCCTGAGCGGAACGTCCGGGCACGAGCCCGCCGCGCTTAATCTCTCTGCCCGCTGGCTTGGGGCAATGAGCGATGAACAGCTCAGCGGCTGGGCAAAACAGCACCGGCTGACGCCAGACGTGCCGGTGGCGCTCTATGGCAACGATGACGACAACCAGACCGTCAAAACGCGGCTGGAAAAAGCAGGCTTTACCCGCGTTTCCATCCTGAGCGACGCCCTGCAACAGGCTGACCGGCTGCAACGGCTGGCGCATTTCGAACAGCTGGTTTATCCGCAGTGGATCCACCGGTTGCAGCAGGATAAACCGGTTACCGCCGCGCCGGCGGGCGACTGGCAGGTGATTGAGGCTGGCTGGGGTGCGCCGAAGCTTTATCTCCTGAGCCACATTCCCGGCGCGGGCTACATTGACACCAACGAAGTGGAAAGCGAGCCGCTGTGGAATAAGGTCTCTGACGAGAAGCTGAAAGCGATGCTGGCGAAGCACGGGATCCGTCACGATACCACCGTCATTCTGTACGGTCGCGACGTGTATGCCGCCGCGCGCGTGGCGCAGATCATGCTCTACGCGGGCGTGAAGGATGTGCGTATTCTGGACGGCGGCTGGAAGGCATGGTCAGACGCCAGCCTGCCCGTTGAGCGCGGAACGCCTGAGAACGTGAAGCCAGCCCCTGATTTTGGCGCGCCGATACCGGGTCAACCCCAGCTGATGGTGGATATGGAACAGGCCCGGGGAATGCTGCACCGTCAGGATGCATCCCTGGTAAGCATTCGTTCCTGGCCGGAGTTTATCGGTGAAACCAGCGGCTACAGCTATATCAAGCCAAAAGGTGACATTGCCGGCGCGCGCTGGGGCCATGCGGGCAGCGACGCGACCCACATGGAAGATTTCCACAATCCGGACGGCACCATGCGCAGCGCCGATGATATCGCCGCCATGTGGAAGACGTGGAATATCCTGCCGGAGCAGCACGTCGCGTTTTACTGCGGCACCGGCTGGCGCGCGTCTGAAGCCTTCATGTACGCCCGCGCCATGGGCTGGAAGCACGTGGCCGTCTACGACGGCGGGTGGTACGAATGGAGCAGTCATCCGCAGAACCCGGTCTCCACCGGCGCGCGCGGCCCGGAGCGTACACGCTAGCGGGGCAGTGACTTCAGCGTCACGTAACCGCTCCAGATGCGCGTTGTGGTGGTCAGCCAGCACAACGCGCCAAACGCCCAGGCAAACAGCGTGAAGTGTGCGGGAAACAGGCAGCACAGCACAAACAGCGCGATGGTCTCCGTTCCTTCCGTTAACCCTCCGAGGTAATAAAACGACTTGTGCGCGTAGCCGGGGTTATCGATATCATGTTTCCCCGCCAGCGCGGCAAAGGCCAGAAAGCTGCTGCCCGTACCGATAAACGCGAACAGCAGCCAGGCGGCGGCAATCGCATTTTCAGCCGGTGCGGCCAGCGCGAAGCCAAACGGCACCAGGGCGTAAAACAGGAAGTCGAGGGCGATATCAAGAAACCCTCCCGCATCCGTCAGGCCACGGCGACGCGCCAGCGCGCCGTCCAGCCCGTCCAGCAGCCGGTTCAGCACAATGGCGACCAGCGCCGCCGGATACCAGCCCAGCGCCAGAAACGGTAACGCCAGCACGCCGATGGCAAACCCGGCGAGCGTTAACCCGTCAGGCGTGATAAACGGTTTATCCAGCGCGGCAGCAAGCTGATTCAGCCCGGGCTTCAGCCGGGGGTGCAGATGTTTATCCAGCATGCGGTTTACCTTTAAACGTGGCGCACAGCCCCTGCGCCGGAATATCCAGTGCGGCATTAAAGCGGGCGGAAAGGTTCTGAAAAGCAATCAGGGCCGTCATTTCGGTGATGGTCTCTTCCGTAAAGTGGCGCTTTAGCTGGCTTTTGATATTTTCATCCACCCGAGGCGGCGTGGCGGTGACCGCCTCCGCAAAGGCCAGCGCCGCGCGCTCCTCTTCGCTGAACAGGGTGGAATGGTGCCAGTCGCTGACGGCCTGCACTTTATCCAGCGCCCCGCTCCGCTCGGCCAGACGCAGGCTGTTAGCATCGATACAAAAAGCGCAGTGGCAGATCTGCGAAACCCGCGTCATCAGCAGCGAACGTAGCACCGGCGTCAAACGCGCCCGGCGCCGCTCCAGATAGCCAACAAACAGCGCCACCAGCCAGAAAAGACGCGGCATGCGCCCCCACCAGCGGGTAGGGTTAAGCACCGCACCGAAGTGTTTTTTCTGCATCGCGGCAATAGGCTTGAGGCTGACGGGAAGGGATTCAATGGGGGCAACCCAGGCGGATGTCTCTTTCACCTGTTTCTCCTGATGACTGGACTCTTTGAAAGGGCACGATAATATGTCGTTTTTCGCTATTAATTATTGACGAACATGCTGAAAACACTCGATGTTGTTGCGGCCATCCTTGAAAAAGAGGGCAAGATTTTACTGGCACAGCGCCCTGCCCATGCGGATCAGCCAGGAATGTGGGAATTTGCGGGCGGCAAGGTTGAAGCCGGTGAGACCCAGCCCCAAGCGCTGATCCGCGAACTGCGTGAAGAGCTCGGCATTGAGGCCGTGCCCGCGCAGTATGTGGCAAGCCACCGGCGGGAAGTGTCGCAGCGGCTGATCCACCTCCACGCCTGGCACGTGCCGGAATATAGCGGCGAGCTAAAGGCGCACTACCACTCGGCGCTGGTGTGGTGCACGCCAGAAGACGCTTTCAGCTATGAGTTAGCGCCGGCGGATATTCCGCTGCTGGAAGCGTTTATTCTTTTACGCGACGCCAGACCAGCGGGTTCGTACTGAGGGTACGTTCATCGCGCTGACACTGCAACAGTACGCCATCCGCCCTGACCACCGCCCCTTCTGAATAGTTTTGATCCTGATAAATACAGCAATGACTGCACGGCTGCGCGCGCTGGCCGCTGGCGCTAAAGACCTCTGGCGGCACGTTCACCTCAACATCCGGTCGTAGGCGGTCAGCCTGCGCCCCGGCGGAAAACATCAAGCACAACGCGGCCATTGCGTAACGGTTCATAGACTTTCTTTCCTTTGCATCGTTTATATCTATAACGGTAGATCGCGACGGGATCTTTAATTTATCTCGTCATCGCTTTTGGTTATGACGCGCGCCTCGTCATTAATTTCCCTTTCGGCCTAAATTTCTGCTTGCCTCTCAAAGCGGTGCGGGTGGTATAGTCAAAAAAACAACACATAACATCTACGCCACGCGCATAAATTATTATAAGAGGTTCTTATATCTATGGATCAGACACGCTCTCTGGAAAGCTTCCTTGCCCACGTTCAGCAGCGCGACCCGCACCAAAGCGAGTTCGCCCAGGCTGTTCGTGAAGTGATGACCACCCTGTGGCCCTTCCTTGAAGAAAACCCGCGCTACCGCCAGATGGCGCTGCTTGAACGTCTGGTGGAGCCGGAGCGCGTGATCCAGTTCCGCGTGGCATGGGTGGACGATCGCAATCAGGTGCAGGTCAACCGCGCGTGGCGCGTGCAGTTTAACTCCGCCATTGGGCCGTTTAAGGGCGGGATGCGCTTCCATCCGTCGGTGAACCTGTCGATTCTGAAATTCCTCGGCTTCGAGCAGACCTTCAAAAATGCGCTCACTACCCTGCCGATGGGTGGCGGCAAAGGCGGGAGTGATTTTGATCCAAAAGGCAAAAGCGAAGGCGAAGTGATGCGCTTCTGTCAGGCGCTGGTCACTGAGCTCTATCGTCACCTTGGGCCAGATACCGACGTCCCTGCCGGTGATATTGGCGTGGGCGGACGTGAAGTGGGCTTTATGGCCGGGATGATGAAAAAACTCTCCAACAACAGCGCCTGCGTCTTTACCGGCAAAGGGCTGTCGTTTGGCGGCAGCCTGATTCGCCCCGAAGCGACGGGTTACGGTCTGGTCTATTTCACCGAAGCGATGCTTAAGCGTCACGGCCTGAGCTTCGAGGGGATGCGCGTGGCGGTCTCCGGCTCCGGCAACGTGGCGCAGTACGCTATCGAGAAAGCGATGGCGTTTGGCGCGCGCGTGGTGACCGCATCCGACTCCAGCGGTACGGTGGTGGATGAAGCCGGCTTTACGGCAGAAAAACTGGCGCGCCTGTGCGAAATCAAAGCCAGCCGCGACGGGCGCGTGGCGGACTATGCCCGCGAGTTTGACCTGACCTACCTGGAAGGCAAGCAGCCGTGGGGCGTGCCGGTGGATATCGCCCTGCCGTGCGCAACGCAAAACGAGCTGGACGTGGACGCCGCCCGTACGCTGATTAGCAACGGCGTGAAGGCGGTAGCGGAAGGGGCAAACATGCCCACCACCATTGAAGCGACCGATCTGTTCCTCGAAGCAGGCGTGCTGTTTGCTCCGGGCAAGGCGGCGAACGCGGGCGGCGTGGCAACGTCCGGCCTGGAAATGGCGCAAAACGCCGCGAGAATGGGCTGGAAGGCAGAGAAAGTGGATGCCCGTCTGCACCACATTATGCTGGATATTCACCATGCCTGCGTGGAGTACGGCGGCGAGGCGTCACAGACCAACTACGTGCGCGGCGCCAACATCGCCGGGTTCGTGAAGGTGGCAGATGCGATGATCGGGCAGGGTGTGATTTAACATTTCGCTGCGATCTCGCCCTGTAGGCCCGGTACGCGTCAGCGCCACCGGGCTTTTTTCAGGGCCGCAGAGCCGCTTTTCGCCGGGTGACGGCTGCGCCTTACCCGGCCTACGGTTTAAGCAGCTGTATCTTTGGCCGCGCTTTTTTTCTTTTTGAAGGGTTTCTTCGCACCAGCGCCGGGTGCAACCATCCCTCTGAAGCGCTTCACCGGCGTGCTGCGCGCCTGGTCAATCAGCTGATAAAGCGTGCCCACCAGCGGCTGCATAAAGTCCTGGTAACGACACTGCTTTTCGCTGATTTGCGTCAGCACCGACTCCCAGTGCGCCGTCATATCCGGCCTTGCGGCCAGCTCCGGCAGGGAGTGGATGAGCGCCCGGCCCGGCTCCGTTGAGTGAATATAGCGCCCTTTTTTCTCCAGAAAACCGCGCTTGAACAACAATTCGATGATCCCCGCTCGGGTTGCCTCCGTGCCCAGACCGTCGGTAGCGCGGAGAATCTTCTTCAGATCTTTATCCTGCACAAAACGGGCGATCCCGGTCATCGCCGAAAGCAGCGTGGCGTCGGTGAAGTGGCGCGGCGGCTGGGTCTGACGTTCAACCACTTCGCCCTTCTCGCACAGCAGTTCGTCACCTTTCGCCACCACCGGCAGCGGCGTGCCGTCATTCTCCTCGTCGCGCTCTTTGTTGCCGAGCAGCGTGCGCCAGCCCGCTTCCGCGAGGAAACGCGCTTTCGCAATAAATTTGCCTTTGGCAATCTCCAGCTCGATCGTGCACTTGCGGAACACCGCGTCCGGGCAGAACTGCATCAGGTACTGACGCGCGATCAGGTTATAGACCTTTGCTTCGTTGTCGCTAAGGTTGACGCTGCTGGCGCGCGCCGTCGGGATAATCGCGTGGTGGGCATCGACTTTTTTATCGTCCCAGCAGCGGTTATGGGTATCCGGGTTAACCGCTGGCTGAGGCAGCAGATCCGGCGCATGGACGCCAATGGCGTTCATCACCGAATGGCGGCCAGCGAAGTGCTCTTCCGGCAGATAGCGGCTGTCCGAACGCGGATAGGTGATCAGCTTGTGGGTCTCGTAAAGCTTCTGGCAGATATCGAGCACGTTCTGCGCGCTCAGGCCAAACTTTTTCGCGGCCTCAATCTGCAATGCCGACAGGGAAAACGGCAGCGGTGCAGGCTCTGATTCCCGTTTATCGTTATAGCTGGTGACGATTGCGGGCTGGCCGGTAATGCGGTTGACCACGTGCTCCGCCAGCGGACGATGCAGCAGCCGCCCCTCTTCGTCCTGATATGACTCACAGGCGTCGCTCGGCTGCCAGACGGCGGTAAAGCGCTCGTCTTTCGGCGTGACGATATGCGCTTTGACTTCAAAGAAATCCTTGGCGACGAAATTTTCGATCTCTTCGTCACGACGCACCACCAGCCCCAGTACCGGGGTTTGCACGCGGCCCACGGAGAGCACGCCCTGATAGCCCGCATTGCGTCCGAGGATGGTGTAGGCGCGGGTCATGTTGATCCCGTACAGCCAGTCCGCGCGGGCACGGGCCAGCGCGGAGACGCACAGGGGGATAAATTCGCTGTTGGCGCGCAGGCGCGAAATCGCGCGCTCCACCGCCTGCGGGTTGAGGTCGTTGATCAGGCAGCGCTGCACCTGCTGACGCTTCTCCGGCGCCAGCTCCAGGTAGTCCAGCACTTCGTCTACCAGCAACTGCCCTTCCCTGTCCGGGTCACCCGCATGCACCACCTCCGTCGCCTCATGCAGGAAGCGCTTGATGACGTTAAGCTGTTTAGTGACGGACGGACGAGGTTGCAGACGCCACTTTTCCGGCACGATCGGCAGATCGTTGAGATTCCAGCGGGCATAGCGGCTGTCGTAGACATCCGGCTGCGCCTGTTCAAGCAGGTGACCGATACACCAGGTGACCACCTGCCCGTTACCGCATTCGATAAAGCCGTCGCCTTTGCGATGCGGCTTAGGCAGCACGTCGGCGATGGCACGGGCCAGGCTCGGCTTTTCGGCAATAAACAACCGCATCGAATTAACGGATCTCAATCATCGGGCGGCCACCGCGGGCGGTCACCAGCTCGCCAATGGCCGTCAGGGTGATGCCAAACTCGGCGGCCGTCGCCTGAACGTCAGCTTCCGCTTCCGGCGTCACCGCCAGCAGCAGGCCGCCGGAGGTTTGCGGATCGCACAGCAGATTGCGCCACGCTTCCGGCATTTCGCCCATCAAATGGCCGTAGCTGGCGAAGTTGCGCTGCGTCCCGCCCGGAACGGCGCCCTGAGCAATGTACTCTTCCACGCCCGGCAGCTTCGGCACGTCCTGATACCAGACCTGCGCCTGCACGCCCGCCCCCTGACACACTTCTGAGAGGTGCCCCAGCAGACCAAAACCGGTCACGTCGGTCATTGCCTTCACGCCATCAATACTGGCGAAAGCCGCACCCGCGAGGTTCATCTGGCACATGACCTCCGTCGCAAGCCCGACGTGTTCAGGCTTAAGCAGCGATTTTTTCTCTGCGGTCGTCAGTACGCCAATGCCCAGCGGCTTGGTGAGGAACAGCTTGCAGCCCGCCTGCGCGGTGCTGTTGCGCTTCACGCGTTCGGTCGGCACCACGCCGGTGACGGCCAGGCCGAAGATCGGCTCCGGCGCATCAATGGAGTGGCCGCCAGCCAGCGCAATTCCCGCCTGCTGGCAGGCGAAGCGCCCGCCTTCGATCACGTCACGGGCAATCTCTGGCGCAAGGGTGTTGACGGGCCAGCCCAGAATGGCGATCGCCATAATCGGCTTGCCGCCCATCGCAAAGATATCGCTGATGGCGTTGGTGGCCGCAATGCGCCCGAAGTCGAACGGGTTGTCGACGATCGGCATAAAGAAATCAGTGGTGCTGATAATGCTGGTGCCGTTACCTAAGTCATAAACCGCCGCATCGTCACGCGTTTCGTTACCGACAAGCAGGTTCGGGTCGACAAACTTCGCCTGTTCACTGTGCAGAATGGTCTCCAGCACTTTCGGGGAAATTTTACAACCGCAACCGGCTCCGTGGCTGTACTGCGTTAAACGAATGGTTTGCTCGCTCATGGACGTCTCCTGTCATCTCAATCGCGCTATGGTAGCGCTCATTCCATAAAGAGGTAAGTATGACTGTCTGAATTCTGCGGCGGATGCTCAGAATCCAGACAGTTTAGCGCGTGTGGTTAAAAACGGCTGACGAAAGGCGTGGTGTCCGGCACGCTAATGGTGCTGGAGGCTTTAAGCTGAGGAGTGCCGAGGTAGAGGAAGCCGACAATCTTGTCGTGTTCACCGCAGGAGAAGCCTTCCCGCACGGGGGCGCTCCCGGTCAGCGGGCCGGTACGCCAGATGCCGTTAAAGCCCTGAGCGAGGGCGGCCATCTGCATTGCCATTACCGCGCAACCGGCGGACATCTCCTGCTCCCAGACCGGCACCTTATGGTCAGGCTGGCATTTTGCCACGACGGCAATAATCATCGGGGCGCGGAACGGCGCGGTGCGGGCTTTATCAATCCCCTTCTCATCCTGGCCTGCGGCAATAGCCCCCTGCTCCAGCAGCTGGCTGAAGCGGTCACGCCCTTCGCCTTCAATAATAAAGAAGTGCCACGGCTGCAATGTGCCGTGGTCCGGCGCACGCATTCCGGCACGCAGAATGTTTTCCAGCTGCTCGCCGACGGGTGCCGGTTCGGCCAGGCGGGAAGCGCTACGACGGTTAACAAGCAGTTCAAGTGCGTCCATTGGTTAACTCCTTTCGTGAAATTTACTCACAAAATTAACACGACAGCAGAATTTGTTACAGCGCGGCAGGCGATTCCTGCTGACAAGTGGCGGTTGGGTCATTACGATAACCGCACATTACCGTCCCGTGGCGACGGAAACAGTCCTTTTCTGGTTAGGGAGAATACATGCGAACCCTTTGGCGAATCTTTGCCGGTTTCTTTAAATGGACGTGGCGACTGCTCAACTTCGTCCGCAACCTGGTGATGAATATCTTCTTCATCTTCCTGGTCCTGGTCTGCGTGGGCATCTGGATGCATATCAGCAGCACCAGCCAGGCGCAGAATTCAACGCGCGGCGCGCTGCTGCTCGACATCACCGGGGTGATTGTCGATAAGCCGTCTACCAGCAACCGTCTGGGCGTGATTGGCCGCCAGCTTTTTGGCGCAACGTCAGACCGTCTTCAGGAAAACTCCCTGTTTGATATCGTTGACATCATCCGTCAGGCTAAAGACGACCGTAACATTACGGGTATCGTGCTGGACCTGAAAGATTTTGCCGGGGCCGATCAGCCGTCAATGCAATACATCGGTAAAGCGCTGCGCGAATTCCGCGACAGCGGGAAGCCGGTCATTGCCGTTGGCGACAGCTACACCCAGGGGCAATATTATCTGGCGAGCTTTGCCAATAAAATCTGGCTTTCGCCGCAGGGCACGGTCGATCTTCATGGCTTCGCCACTAACGGTCTGTACTATAAAACGCTGCTCGACAAGCTGAAGGTCACCACCCACGTCTTCCGCGTCGGGACCTATAAATCCGCCGTGGAGCCGTTTATCCGCGATGATATGTCCCCTGCGGCCCGTGAAGCGGACAGCCGCTGGATTGGCGAGCTGTGGCAGAACTACCTCGGCACCATTGCCGCTAACCGTCAAATGACCGCTGAGCAGGTCTTCCCGGGCGCGCGCGGTGTACTGGACGGACTGCGCAAGGTGGACGGCGATACGGCGAAATACGCGCTTGATAACAAACTGGTCGATCGGCTGGGCTCCAGCGCTGAAATTGAAAAAGCGCTGACCAAACAGTTCGGCTGGAGTAAAGAGGACAAAAACTACAGCGCCATCAGCATGTATGACTACGCCGCGAAAAAACCGGACGACAGCGGCGACAGCGTTGCCGTGGTGTTTGCCAACGGCGCCATTATGGACGGTGAGGAAACCCCGGGTAACGTCGGCGGTGATACCACCGCGTCGCAGATCCGCGATGCTCGCCTGGATCCGAAAGTGAAAGCCATTGTACTGCGCGTCAACAGCCCAGGCGGCAGCGTCAGCGCCTCCGAGGTGATCCGCGCTGAGCTGGCCGCCGCGCGCGCCGCAGGCAAGCCGGTCGTCGTATCCATGGGCGGCATGGCGGCTTCCGGGGGTTACTGGATTTCCACGCCGGCTAACTACATCGTGGCGAACCCAAGCACGCTGACGGGTTCAATCGGTATCTTCGGGGTGATCAACACCGTAGAGAACAGCTTGGATTATCTCGGCGTTCATACCGACGGCGTTTCCACCTCGCCGCTGGCGGATGTGTCCGTGACGAAATCTCTGCCGCCTGAGGTGTCTGAGATGATGCAGCTCAGCATTGAGAGTGGCTATAAGCGCTTCATCACGCTGGTGGCGGATTCCCGTAAAAAGACGCCAGACCAGATTGACCAGATCGCGCAGGGCCACGTCTGGACCGGACAGGATGCGAAGAGCAACGGTCTGGTAGACAGCCTGGGTGACTTCGATGACGCCGTGAAGAAAGCGGCGGAACTGGCGAAGCTGAAGCAGTGGCACGTGGACTATTATCAGGACGAACCGACGTTCTTCGATATGGTTATGGACAGCATGTCCGGCTCCGTCCGCGCCATGCTGCCGGAAGCGCTTCAGGCGTATCTGCCGGCGCCGGTGGCGACTGCGGCTAAAGCCATGAAAGCGGAGAGCGATAAGCTCGCGGCCTTCAACGATCCGCAAAGCCGTTACGCGTTTTGCCTGACGTGTGCGAACGTGCGTTAAAAACCGTCCCCTCTTCCCGTGAAGAGGGGATTTTTTCTTTTGAAGAACAAGAACTCACTACCATGCAGAAGAAATCAATTTATGTCGCCTATACCGGCGGTACCATCGGTATGCAGCGCTCGGAAAATGGCTATATCCCGGTTTCCGGTCACTTGCAGCGCCAGCTGGCGCTGATGCCCGAATTCCACCGTCCGGAAATGCCGGGCTTCACCATCCACGAGTATGAGCCGCTGATGGACTCCTCCGACATGACGCCGGAAGACTGGCAGCATATCGCGGACGATATTAAAGCCCATTACGACCAGTATGACGGCTTCGTGATCCTGCACGGCACCGACACCATGGCGTTCACCGCCTCGGCGCTCTCCTTCATGCTTGAGAACCTGAGCAAGCCCGTCATCGTGACCGGCTCGCAGATCCCGCTGGCGGAACTGCGTTCGGACGGGCAGATCAACCTGCTTAACTCCCTGTACGTGGCCGCTAATTACCCGATCAACGAAGTGTCGCTGTTCTTCAACAACCGGCTGTACCGCGGGAACCGTACCACTAAAGCGCACGCCGATGGTTTTGACGCGTTTGCCTCGCCTAACCTGCAACCGCTGCTGGAAGCGGGGATCCATATCCGCCGTCTGGGCACGCCGCCTGCGCCAAACACCGCTGGCGAGCTGATTGTTCACCCAATCACCCCGCAGCCGATTGGCGTGGTGACGATTTATCCTGGCATCTCCGCCGACGTGGTGCGCAACTTCCTGCGCCAGCCGGTGAAGGCGCTGATCCTGCGCTCCTATGGTGTGGGTAACGCCCCGCAGAACGGTGAGTTCCTGAAAGAGCTTCAGGAGGCGAGCGATCGCGGGATTGTGGTGGTCAACCTCACCCAGTGCATGTCCGGCAAGGTCAACATGGGCGGCTACGCCACCGGTAATGCCCTGGCGCACGCGGGCGTGATCAGCGGATTCGATATGACCGTTGAGGCAACGCTGACTAAACTTCACTATTTACTGAGTCAGGATCTGGATATTGATTCCATTCGCCGCGCCATGATGCAAAACCTGCGCGGCGAACTGACGCCGGACGAATAAGGAGTTCCCATGAAGCAACGCGCCCTGTTACTGGTCGATTTGCAAAATGATTTCTGTGCGGGCGGCGCGCTGGCCGTCGCGGAAGGCGACAGCACCGTAGACGTCGCCAATTCGCTGATTGCGTGGTGTAAGGCTCGCGGTGAAGCGGTCGTGGCGAGTCAGGACTGGCATCCGGCAAACCACGGCAGCTTTGCCAGCCAGCACAACGTTGAGCCTTATAGCCAGGGCGAGCTGGACGGGCTGGCGCAAACCTTCTGGCCCGATCACTGCGTACAGCAGACGGAAGGCGCCGAGCTGCATCCGCTGCTGAACCAGAAGGCGATCGACGCCGTGTTTCACAAGGGCGAAAACCCGACAATCGACAGCTACAGCGCTTTTTTCGATAACGGCCACCGCCAGAAAACGGCGCTGGACGCGTGGTTACGCCATCATGAGATCACCGAGCTGATTGTGCTGGGTCTGGCAACGGACTACTGCGTGAAGTTTACGGTGCTGGACGCGCTTCAGTTGGGCTATACCGTGAATGTCATCACCGACGGGTGTCGTGGGGTGAATATTCAGCCGCAGGACAGCGCCCAGGCGTTTATGGATATGGCGGCGGAAGGCGCAACGCTGTATACGCTGGCCGACTGGCTGGAGACGCAGGCGTAAGCTTTTTTAGCCGGGTGGCGGCTTCGCCTTACCCGGCCTACTTTCTCTGGTTTTGTAGGCCGGGTAAGCGCAGCGCCACCCGGCATTTCTCCCCCAATCTCCATAAAGTGAACTCCCTCGCATCACAGGCGAAGCGGCAATGCTATCCTCTTCAGGCTGTTTTTTCGCCACGCCTTTTTCTGTGGCGTGGTTATTTTTAGTCAAAGAGGATCTTATATGAAACGTTTGCCCTTGCTGGCAGCATTACCCTTGCTTTGCGCGTCGGTTGCTTACGCCGCGCCCCTGATGTCCGTGGGCTACTTCAATGGCGGTGGCGATGTGACCGCCGGACCGGGTGGCGATATCAATAAACTCGACGTTCGCCAGATCACCCACCTGAACTACTCGTTTGGTCTGGTCTATAACAACGAGAAAGACGAAACCAACGCCGCGCTGAAAGATCCGGCGAAGCTGCATCAAATCTGGTTATCCCCGAAAGTGGCGTCCGACCTGGCGTTAATTCCTCAGCTTCGTAAACAAAACCCGAACCTGAAAGTCCTGCTGTCCGTGGGCGGCTGGGGCGCGCGCGGTTTTTCTGGCGCAGCGGCAACCCAGGAGAGCCGCGCGGTGTTTATTCGCTCCGCGCAGGAGATCGTCAATAAATACGGCCTGGACGGGATCGATCTCGACTGGGAATTCCCGGTCAACGGCGCGTGGGGGCTGGTCGAAAGTAACCCTGCCGACAGGGATAATTTTACCGCGCTGTTAAAAGAGCTGCGTGACGCGTTTGGTCAGAAGAAGCTGGTCACGATTGCGGTGGGCGCGAATGCGGAAAGCCCGAAAAGCTGGGTGGACGTGAAGGCCATTGCCCCCCTGCTCGACTACATCAACCTGATGACCTACGACATGGCGTACGGAACGCAGTACTTCAACGCCAATCTGTATGACTCCAGCGCCTGGCCAACGGTGGCCGAGGCCGATAAATACAGCGTCGATTTTGTGGTCAACAACTATCTGGCTGCCGGGCTTAAGCCGCAGCAGATGAACCTCGGGATCGGTTTTTACGGTCGCGTACCGAAGCGCGCCGTTGAACCGGGCATCGACTGGAGCAAACCGGACGCGCAAAACAATCCGGTGACCCAGCCCTACTTCGGTCCGCAGGAAATTGGCCTGTTTAAATCGCTTGGCTACGATCTGACCAAAGATACCTATGTGAAATACAACGATATCGTCAGCAAGCTGTTGAACGATCCGCAGAAACGCTTTACCGAGCACTGGGACGATCGGGCGAAGGTGCCGTGGCTGTCGGTAAAATCCGCCGACGGGAAGGCGCTGTTTGCGATCTCCTATGAGAACCCGCGTTCCGTGGCGATCAAAGCGGATTACATCAAGGAGAAAGGTCTCGCAGGCGCCATGTTCTGGGAGTATGGCGCGGACGACAACAACCAGTTAGCGAAGCAGCTGGCGGAGTCGCTCGGGATCCCGCATAAGTAGTACGACATCAAGCCCTCTCCCTGTGGGTGAGGGCATCAACCCGCACCGTTATTGCATTTTCATCGTCGCAATCGGCTTTGGCGTAATGCCAAACTCTTCTTTCAGCTCGCGCTTGCTCTTCATCACCATCTGGCCTTGCGTGTCGATGGTCATGTGCTGTGCGTCGGTATTGTTACGCGCCTGCCACAGCATCACCAGCTGCAAGCTGTTCTCTTTTTGCTCCGGGGTTAGCGCCACGCCGTCCGGCCATTTTCCCAGCTCAACGGCCGTCACCAGACGCTGATACACCTCCGGGGTCATGCCTGCAATCATGTCATCAATATTCACGATCTCTCCCTTTCAAAGGAATAATTTGCTGAATCGTTTTTTCAACCTTTGGTCTGGTCGCCGTTTTCGTCATCGGTAAAGCTCATTGACGCCGAATTGACGCAGAAACGCTCCCCTGTCGGCTGCGGGCCGTCCGGAAAAACGTGCCCGAGATGGGCGTCACAGTTTCCGCAACGAATTTCGGTACGCACCATGCCGTGCGAGGAGTCCGTCAGGTAGCGGATCGCATCGTCGCTGACAGGCTCGTAAAAGCTCGGCCAGCCGCAGCCAGAATCATACTTAGTCTGGGAGTTAAACAGCGGTGCATCACATACCAGGCAGTGGTAGACGCCTTCCCGCTTATTGTGCAGCAGACGCCCGGTAAACGGCGGTTCTGTGCCGTGATTTTGCGTCACGTAAAACTGCATCTCCGTCAGGTTTTTTTTCAGATCGTCGGGGTTATGTTGGTTCGACATATGCTTACATCTCGCTGTTGAAACAGACATCTTTTAACCCAGATTCTAACAAAACATTAACACCCGCGCGTGCACTTTTGTTCTAAACTTATGTGTCGCGAAAAGGCGGTCAGGCAATTGTGATCAATTTCACATTTTAATCCTGTGAGGCCTTTAAAATTCCGGGCGCAGCCCCCATGTGGTTGCTAGCTCAAAGGGAAAGTGAGGCGAGTCAGTCGCACAAACGTTAGTCACAGGATTGATTTGTCGCAATGATTGACACGATTCCGCTTGACGCTGCGTAAGGTTTTTGTAATTTTACAGGCAACCTTTTATTCACTAACAAATAGCTGGTGGAATATATGACTATCAAAGTAGGTATCAACGGTTTTGGCCGTATCGGCCGTATTGTTTTCCGTGCTGCTCAGAAACGTTCTGACATCGAAATCGTTGGTATCAACGATCTCCTGGACGCTGAATACATGGCGTACATGCTGAAGTACGACTCAACTCACGGTCGTTTCGACGGCACCGTTGAAGTGAAAGACGGCCACCTGGTTGTTAACGGCAAAACCATCCGCGTTACTGCTGAGAAAGACCCAGCTAACCTGAAATGGAACGAAATCGGTGTTGACGTTGTAGCTGAAGCGACCGGTATCTTCCTGACCGACGAAACTGCACGTAAACACATCACTGCGGGCGCGAAAAAAGTTGTTCTGACTGGTCCATCCAAAGACAACACCCCAATGTTCGTTCGTGGTGCAAACTTCGAAACTTACGCTGGCCAGGACATCGTTTCCAACGCATCCTGCACCACCAACTGCCTGGCACCGCTGGCTAAAGTTATCAACGACAACTTCGGCATCATCGAAGGTCTGATGACTACCGTTCACGCTACCACCGCTACTCAGAAAACCGTTGATGGCCCGTCCCACAAAGACTGGCGCGGCGGCCGTGGCGCGGCTCAGAACATCATCCCATCTTCTACCGGTGCTGCTAAAGCAGTAGGTAAAGTACTGCCAGAACTGAATGGCAAACTGACTGGTATGGCGTTCCGCGTTCCAACTCCTAACGTATCCGTTGTTGACCTGACCGTTCGTCTGGAAAAAGCTGCTTCTTACGAAGAAATTAAGAAAGCAATCAAAGCTGCTTCCGAAGGCCCAATGAAAGGCGTTCTGGGTTACACCGAAGACGACGTTGTATCTACCGATTTCAACGGCGAAGTGTGCACTTCTGTGTTCGATGCTAAAGCAGGTATCGCACTGAACGACAACTTCGTGAAACTGGTTTCCTGGTACGACAACGAAACTGGCTACTCTAACAAAGTACTGGACCTGATCGCTCACATCTCCAAATAAGTTGAGATGAGTGCTTGATCTTAAAAGGCGACTTCGGTCGCCTTTTTTATTGTTTTTTAGACAGAGGATTGCTTAATGATTAATAAAATTTTTGCACTTCCGGTAGTCGAACAACTTACCCCTGTGCTCTCCCGCCGTCAGATTGACGGTGCCGATCTCATCGTCGTCGATCATCCGCGCGTTAAAGCCTCCGTAGCGCTCAATGGCGCCCACCTGCTCTCCTGGAAACCAGAAGGCGAAGAAGAAGGCCTGTGGCTGAGCGATGCCACCTCGTTCAAAAAAGGGGCGGCGATCCGTGGCGGCGTACCGATCTGCTGGCCATGGTTTGGCCCGTCAGCGCAACAGGGTTTACCGTCTCACGGTTTCGCCCGTAACCAGCAGTGGACGCTGAAGGCGCATAACGAAGATGATAACGGCGCGGTGTTGACCTTTGAGCTCCAGGCGAACGATGAAACACGCGCTCTGTGGCCACACGAGTTCACTCTCTATGCCCGCTTCAAGCTGGGTAAAACCTGCGAAATTGAGCTGGAAGCGCACGGCGAATTCGAAACCACTTCCGCGCTGCACACCTATTTCAACGTAGGCGACATCCAGGCCGTTAAGGTGAGCGGACTGGGCGATACCTTCATCGACAAAGTGGATAACGCGAAAGAAGGCAAGCTGGACGATGGCGTGCAGAGCTTCCCGGATCGTACCGACCGCGTTTACCTGCACCCGGAAGCCTGTAGCGTGATCCACGACAGCGCGCTGAACCGCGGTATTGAAGTGGTTCATCATCACCACAGCAACGTGGTCGGCTGGAACCCGGGCCCGGCCCTTTCCGTCAGCATGGCGGATATCCCGGACGACGGTTACAAAACCTTCGTGTGTGTGGAAACCGCGTGTGTGACTGCGCCGCAGAAAACCAGCGAAGAAAAACCGTCCCGCTTAGGCCAGACGATCAAGATTGTGAAACGTCAGGCATAACAAAAACAAACGGGGCGCAAGCGCCCCGTTTTAATAGGTAACGTCCAAATCAGAACTTGTAGGTCACACCCACGGAGAAGATGCCGGACCAGGACTTGTCGACCATCGGGCTGTCCTTCACTTCGTCGCTCAGACGGATATAACGGCCAGTACCGTACACGTTCCAGTCGCCGAGGAAGTTATAGGAGGCGGTGAGTTCCAGGTACGGATCCCAGCCATCATCAGCGCTGTAGCTATTCAGACCACTGCGGCGAGACTCAGCCTTAGACACGCCATAGTAGTAGTCATTGTAATTCTCGCTGCTGTACTGCACACCGATACCCGGCGTCAGGGTCACCGCGCCGTTGGTATAGCGATAAAGCCACGCCAGATCCCAGATGAAGCCGTTGCTGTTGTCCAGGGTATCGCCCGCCAGCGCCGTGCGCAGGAAGCCATACTGGGTGTTATGCACGTATGAAAGCCCCGCCATCAGCGAGCTTCTGCGCTTGTCCAGCTGACGAAGCGCATTGCTGTCGCTGTCGCCTGGTTTAAAGTGCGTTGGATCGTAATAGGCCATGATGGAGAGCTTATCGGCCGTATCGTTCCACAGATAGTAGCCGCCGCCCAATCCACGGAACCAGAAGTTATCGCCTTCATAGGTGACAACGGGGACAGGATAAACGTCGCGGTCATACTGCTTGTACGGGCTGTTGATCACGCCAGCACCCGCGCCAACAGTCCACTGGCTCTCAGCCTGTACGGTGCTCGCTGCGGTCGCGGCAAGGATGCCCAATGCCAGAAGTTTGAGTTTGGTCACAATCCATTCTTTCCTGTAGTCAAATAATCAGCGGGTGAAGTGTAACCGCCATTCCCGTACATCCCAAAATTTTTTGCGCGCTAATCCGTTTGATTAACCCGTTATTTTTCATTTTTCAGATGACAACCCGCTTTCATTTATGTGAACGCTAAATGAAAAACCCCCTTTTCGCTTATAACCACAGTGGAAATTTTTGGATGAGTTATTGATATGTCATTGAAAGTAGATTTTATGCGTATGCAAGTTTTGCAATTGCCATCTACGCTTTAATTTAAGAAGAGGTTTTGCTGAACACCCTGCGGTTCATAGCCTTCGACCTGACACACAGGTTGCTGCTCTGGAGGTGAGGTGCGAAAAATTCTCTTCCGGGAGCCTCCACTACTCATACGAACGGCTCTTATCCTGTGCTAAAAAACGAAAGGACGGCATGCCATGAATATATTCGATCACTATCGCCAGCGCTACGAAGCTGCCAAGGACGAAGAGTTCACACTGCAGGAGTTTCTTACCATTTGTCGGCAAGATCGCAGTGCCTATGCCAATGCGGCAGAACGGCTATTGATGGCTATCGGTGAGCCAAACATGGTCGATACTGCCCTGGAGCCACGGCTTTCCCGTCTATTTTCGAATCGGGTGGTCGCCCGATACCCGGCGTTTGAAGAGTTCTACGGCATGGAAGACGCCATCGAGCAGATCGTCTCCTACCTGAAGCATGCCGCTCAGGGGCTGGAAGAGAAGAAGCAAATCCTTTATCTGCTGGGTCCTGTCGGCGGGGGTAAATCCTCCCTGGCTGAACGGCTGAAGGCGCTGATGCAGCGCGTGCCGATCTACGTCCTGAGCGCCAACGGCGAGCGCAGCCCGGTGAATGACCATCCGCTGTGCCTGTTTAACCCGCAGGAGGATGCGCAGATTCTGGATAAAGAGTTTGGCATTCCGCACCGCTATCTCGGCACCATCATGTCGCCGTGGGCGGCAAAACGTCTGCATGAGTTTGGTGGGGATATCACCAAATTCCGCGTCGTGAAGGTCTGGCCATCCATTCTTGAGCAGATCGCCATCGCCAAAACCGAGCCCGGTGACGAGAACAACCAGGATATCTCGGCGCTGGTGGGCAAAGTTGATATCCGTAAGCTGGAGCATCACGCGCAAAACGATCCGGATGCCTACGGTTATTCCGGTGCGCTGTGCCGCGCCAACCAGGGGATTATGGAATTTGTCGAGATGTTTAAAGCACCGATTAAAGTGCTGCATCCGCTGCTGACCGCCACGCAGGAAGGCAACTACAACGGGACGGAAGGTATCTCCGCCCTGCCGTTTAACGGGATTATCCTCGCTCACTCGAACGAATCTGAGTGGGTAACCTTCCGAAACAACAAAAACAATGAGGCGTTCCTTGACCGAGTCTATATCGTCAAAGTGCCTTATTGCCTGCGGATCTCCGAAGAGATCAAGATTTACGAAAAACTGCTCAACCACAGTGAGCTAATGCATGCCCCTTGCGCGCCGGGAACCCTGGAAACGCTGTCGCGCTTCTCTATCCTGTCGCGCCTGAAAGAGCCGGAAAACTCCAGCATCTACTCGAAAATGCGCGTATATGATGGGGAAAGCCTGAAGGATACCGACCCGAAAGCGAAATCGTACCAGGAATACCGCGATTACGCCGGGGTTGACGAAGGGATGAACGGCCTGTCGACGCGTTTTGCGTTTAAGATCCTCTCCCGGGTCTTCAACTTCGACCACGCGGAAGTGGCCGCTAACCCGGTCCACCTGTTCTACGTGCTGGAACAGCAGATTGAACGCGAGCAGTTCCCGCAGGAGCAGGCTGAACGCTACCTGGAGTTTCTGAAAGGCTACCTGATCCCGAAATACGCCGAGTTCATTGGCAAAGAGATCCAGACCGCCTACCTGGAATCCTATTCCGAATACGGCCAGAACATCTTTGACCGCTACGTCACTTACGCTGACTTCTGGATCCAGGATCAGGAGTACCGCGACCCGGACACCGGCCAGCTGTTTGACCGTGAGTCCCTGAACGCGGAGCTGGAAAAAATCGAGAAGCCGGCCGGGATCAGCAACCCGAAAGACTTCCGAAACGAGATTGTGAACTTCGTGCTGCGCGCCAGAGCGCATAACAATGGCCGCAATCCAAACTGGACCAGCTACGAAAAACTGCGCACGGTTATCGAGAAGAAAATGTTCTCCAACACGGAAGAGCTGTTGCCGGTCATCTCGTTTAACGCCAAAACCTCCACCGACGAGCAGAAAAAGCACGACGATTTTGTCGACCGTATGATGGAGAAAGGCTATACCCGCAAACAGGTCCGCCTGCTCTGCGAATGGTATCTGCGCGTGCGCAAATCGTCTTAACACAAGTGCCCGGCAGCGCCTTTGCTGACCGGGCCGCTGAAAGTTGGCAAATGCAGTACGGGGGATATATGACCTGGTTTATTGACCGGCGTCTTAACGGCAAAAACAAGAGCACGGTGAATCGCCAGCGCTTCTTGCGCCGTTATAAATCGCAAATTAAACAGTCGATCTCCGAGGCCATCAACAAACGCTCGGTGACCGACGTCGACAGCGGCGAATCCGTCTCCATCCCCAACGATGACATCAGCGAACCGATGTTTCATCAGGGGCGTGGCGGCCTTCGCCATCGCGTGCACCCAGGAAATGACCACTTCGTCCAGAATGACAGAATCGAGCGGCCACAAGGCGGAGGCGGCGGTTCTGGTAGCGGTCAGGGACAGGCCAGCCAGGACGGTGAAGGCCAGGATGAGTTTGTCTTCCAGATATCTAAAGACGAGTATCTCGACCTGCTGTTTGAAGATCTGGCTCTGCCGAATCTGAAAAAGAATCAGCACCGCCAGCTCAATGAATACAAAACCCATCGCGCGGGCTATACCGCAAACGGCGTGCCTGCCAATATCAGCGTCGTGCGTTCGCTGCAAAACTCGCTGGCGCGACGTACGGCGATGACGGCGGGTAAACGGCGCGAACTGCGCGAGCTGGAAACCAGCCTGAAGGTGGTGGAAAACACGGAACCGGCGCAGCTGCTGGAAGAGGAGCGCCTGCGTAAAGAGATTGCCGAACTGCGGGCGAAGATCGACCGGGTACCGTTTATCGACACCTTCGACCTGCGCTACAAGAACTACGAAAAACGTCCGGAGCCGTCCAGCCAGGCGGTGATGTTCTGCCTGATGGACGTATCAGGCTCGATGGATCAGGCGACGAAGGATATGGCTAAGCGTTTTTATATTCTGCTCTATCTGTTCCTGAGCAGAACCTATAAGAACGTGGAGGTGGTCTATATTCGCCATCATACTCAGGCAAAAGAGGTGGATGAACATGAGTTCTTCTACTCGCAGGAGACCGGTGGCACCATCGTGTCGAGCGCCCTGAAGCTGATGGATGAGGTGGTGAAGGAGCGCTACGATCCGGCGCAGTGGAACATCTATGCCGCGCAGGCATCGGATGGTGATAACTGGGCGGATGACTCGCCGCTGTGTCATGAAATTCTGGCGAAGAAGATCCTGCCGGTGGTGCGTTACTATAGCTACATTGAAATTACCCGTCGCGCCCACCAGACGCTGTGGCGTGAATATGAGCATCTGCAAGCGATGTTCGATAACTTCGCGATGCAGCACATTCGTGACCAGGATGACATCTATCCGGTCTTCCGGGAACTGTTCCAGAAGCAGAGCTCTACAACCTCCAATTAAATGTTATTAATCAGCCAGTTAACCATGTTTTTCTGGCTGATTTCATTGCATTTTCATCCTTAATTTTCACTATATTTTTCATTCGCTTAGCTTTTATTTTGGGGAAAGCGATTTTGAAGAAGTGATTATGCAAAACTTCCTTTGAGCTTTAGGATGACCATCATGCGATGAAGGCAAAATCCTATCGTGCCGACCAAACAACACAAAAAACCAGCCGCTTATGGCTGGTTTTTTTCAGTGACGCATGGGGAAATTTATCTATATTGCAGGGCAATCATCATCTAATGCACGATTGATGAAGAACGTCACCCTACCCAGCACTTCCACTTCTTCAAGCGCTGATCCCTCAATCGCTTCACCATCATCCGTAATGAGCGCCTTGCCCATGAGTTTTGCAAATTGTGTGTGGCCGTCGCACAAAATTAACAACACATCTCCAGGCGTCTTTTTCGTTGCTGGCTCTATCACCGCAAACCCCATATCAGTTTCGAGCAACCTACTATCCGCCCCGATGTTGCACAGGATTGCTGGGGAAAGTTGACGCTCAACATAATCAGCAGCTGGTGATGCGAATCCCATCAGTGCACCCTCCCCATGTTACGCAGGATCCAGTAACGGTTGTCGCTACCGTCTGTCGTTTTATCAGCGAAACCCGGTTGATTGCGCTCTATCCACTTGTTTGCATCGTCACGGGTAAAGTGCCAGTTAAAACCACGCAACTTTTGTATGAAGCGGTCTGTTCTCAGGTAGCGGTAGCCCTTTGGGTTAAGCTCTATGGCCGCAATAAAGGCGGCCTGAATATCTGAATTTCGGGGCATAATCTGCACTCCCTTTATTGCTGTGTTTATATACAGTAGTTTTAAATGGAATGCAGATCAATTTGGGTTCGCCTATTAATTTTTAAGGCTGAATGACTGCTGGCTGCTCTGTCAGTTCCAGAGAAGCTTCAGAAGATCCTGTATTCCAAATGCTATCATCAGGCATGTCGAGGCGTACGTCGATCCAGCTGTTGGCCGGAACATCCATAGGAGCCCCTTTTGTTTTGACGATCTCCCCTTCATCGCTCAGCATGTATTTCCGCTTAAAAAGCCGAATCGTCAGCCCACCGCTTTCTGTCTGCTCTGCTTCAACAACACCCAGTTCACCCATTCCACCCGGGTCCATTGGCGGCAACAATTGCCAGCCTTCTGATGCCAGGCCTGCCGAGCCGATAAGAACATACACCCCAACATCCAGCCGCGAGATTTTGATCCCTTCAGCCTCGGCGTTCGCCGTACCGCAGCCGCACCAGGTGAAGCCTACTTCGTCAACATCGGTACGCTGGTTCTCTTCCTGAGATTTAACGATTCTGGCGATCGGTGATGCAGCTTTAAGCGTTCCGTCGCTGGCTTTCGTGGTGTTCTGCGTCGAATAAAGGGTATGCGTCGTGGAGAACCCGACGTTAGCATTGCCCTGAATTGTTCCATTGCCCTGACGATACTTGAGCCCCTGAGAGGTTGAGGCAAGCTGCCACGACACATAGCCACCACCTGACGGATCATGCCACCCACGTAGCGTTAGCATGCCCGTATATGTATCTACTCCACTACCTCCTCCCCACGCATTGCCACCGGACTGAATCCCGAAAGACATACCGAGAGGATATTGGGCTATAGCGTCGTAAGAGGCGAGACTGCGATAATCGCGATGACATTGCGCCATTACAGCTGCTCCGCCCAGATACGCCCACCCCGGAGAGAACTGGTCATCAACGTTTCTTGTAGCGCTGTTTCCCAAACCGAGGTTTGTGCGAGCGTCAGCGGCATTCGTTGCCCCGGTCCCGCCGTCCGAAACTCCAACCGCCCCATTGCTCCCTTTCTGGACCAGTTTGCCGATCGCCGGAATGGTTACACGAGCGCCGTTGATGGTCACAGTGATGCTCTGGTTTGCTGAGGTGGTGGCGAACGTCTCCCACGCGCCGATGTTCTCGTCGTACTCGTTGATGAGCTGAGACATGCTCTGCGCCAGGCCGTCTACAGAGAGACTATCGGTGACAAGAATGCCGTATTTCTGGCCGCTCAGCGCCGGAGACGCGGCAGGCGTAACCGTCAGTGACGTCGCACTGTTGATGGCGGTGATCTGAAACATTTGTACCGGGTTAGAAAGAACAAACAACGTCTGGCCAACCCGAATCTGGCTGGCAGGTGCCGTCCAGTTCGTGCCGGTGCCGGTTGCAGTGTTTCCGTTAATGGCGATGGTGCCAGTGTTATAAAGCATATTTTCTCCAGGCAATAAAAAACCCCGCCGGAGCGAGGTTGATTAAAAAGTCAGTTTATTCAGACGTACATATCGGGAAGAACGGGAAGGTTCAGTGGAGTTACCGTGTCATTACCAAAAATTGCATACCGCTCGCGCCCCAGATATTTCCCACCCTGAACTGAAGCACTGCCGTTCTGTATTTTTATTCCGAACATTCGATACACGTACATGCCATTAACTTCGTGAGCCATCAGCCCGAATCTGCCCAGCGGAACATACCCGCTGCCGATGCTCACGGCATTTTTTGAAGGCGTCCAGAGCTGGTTGAGGTAAACGAAAGGCCGCTTTGTCGTCGAAAACGTGCAAGCCCCGGCTGCATTGAAGATGTTGAGGCCGGTGCCCGGCTGAGGAGCCACGCCACTGGCAAAGATGACAATATCTATCGTGCCGGTCGTCGGAGCGTCATCGTTGGTGGATGGAGGGCTGAAGAACCTGACCGTGTTGCCATCGAAATCGACTGTGTTACCGCTATTGCAGCGCCCAAAGACAATATATTTGGACTTGTCGTACCCCGCTATCGTGGGAACTGCCCAGCCGCCTGTGGGGACATTGACGGTCCCCTTCCAGATACACTGCCCTGACTGCGTGGCATTGGTTATTGAGGTGAAGTCAGTGCTGTTGCTGATTAGCAGCCCCACCCCACTACGCTGGCCTGACGGAAATATCTGCCAGAGGCTTCCGGGGAACGTGTACGTACTTTCACGCTCACTGATGCTTACATCCTTCATCGTGGAGTTCTGCGTCACGCGTCCACCGGATATGGTGACCGAGTTCATTTTATGAAGCAGCCCTGAATCAAGGTAAGCCGTCGCGTGAGGGATAAACAGCACCTGCGCCCCAGAAACATAACCGGCAACATCAGCGTACTTGGCTTTCTGGTAGCCACTGTCAAAGTTGGCCCCAAACGACGGGCATCGCAGGCCCGCAGTTATCTCCATGCGCTTTCCGCCGTCATTTAGTTCTATCAGTAGTCCTGTCGGCATTTTATGTCCACGTCCCCAGTACGATGCGGCCGCCACCCGGAATATTAATGGTTACGCCATTACCATTAATCACCGTTGTGTTGCCGGAACCATTGAAAGAAAAATTACCGTTTGTGGCGTAAATCGAGCCGCGAACGGTCACGTTGTTAAACGTCGCGTAGCCAGATTTGTTGATGTGCCAGCCAACGTTCCCGGTGCCGTCCCAGGTTGAAGATTGGATATAGCTGCCGATCTTGGCGTTTCCAATCGTCCCGTCTCCAATGACCGTGTCCCGAATTATGGTCTGCCCATTCTGGATAACGAAAGGAAGCGTAACGGTCGCTCCGGCCTGGTGCGTTACGGCGAAGCGGTCAGCCAGGAAGATAACCTGCGACTGCATGCCGGACGGCGTATTCTCCACGCCGATCCCCATCCCTGCGGCATAGTACTGACCATTGCTGGATAACCCGACCTTGATGCTGTACATCGCCTTCAGGTCCCCGTTGACGTTCGCAATGGCCTGCGCGTTGGTGGTGATCGCTGAAGTGTGCCCGTTGACGGTTGCCGTGATGCTGTTTACCTGCGTGGCCATAGCCTGCTGGTAATCCGAGAACGTCTGGTTAAGGCTGTTGATGGATGCCTTGTTGCCGTTCACGTCAGTCTGCAAACTCAGCAGCGAACGCGCCGTTGCCTCCTTCTCGTTGACGATCACCTCATCAATGCGGTCCAGCTGCGCGCTGTTACCGGCGACCGACGCAGACAGTGTTTTGCGCGCCGCCACCTGCGCCAGGTTGCCCTGAATAATCGCGATGGCGGAGTTCTTCACTCCTCCCGTCATACCGTCCACAGACACGCTTATGCTGTCGATACGCTGGCCCAGTGCGGTATCAGCCGTTGCCACTGTCTGCTCAAGCTCGCTCAAAGAAGAAGACACATCTCCGATCTTGCTCGACAGGTTTGTAACGCTGGTCTGAACTTTCCCGATATCCTGGGCGTTTTTGGCGATCTCCTGCGCCTGTTGCGCCAGTTCGTCGTTGGCCTGTTTGATATCGTCAGC